>JAUWOP010000001.1 GCA_030612045.1 Chloroflexota bacterium
ATTTATCCCTGTATAGATACAGCTACTACCTTGGGAATTTTATCACCACAAATGGTAAAAGTCAATCTGGAGTCTCTTCCAATACTTTTAGTGCTTCTGGAAACTTTAGAATAGGATAGCCTCTTCTTACGATTAGCCATTGTAGCGCCGAGGTTTATCCTCGGCAGGGGTGGGGGACAAGCCCCCACGCTACTATGAAAATTCTAGCTGGCTCAAGGGGGGATGTTTTAATCCCCAGCAAAGAATGAGCAAGGTTAGGGATGACAATGTCACCAACAAGTGTAGAAAAGCTGAAATTGTTGTCCGAAGCTGAGAACTGCCTGCGTCCCGGCATTACTTTTGAAAGTCTGGAAGCAGTCGCCAGTCAAATGAGTGATAATGAATTTGCAGAAAGGATGGTGAAGGCTCGTTCCAATCTCTTTCAACAGATCTCAAGATTTGATAAGCGGGTTGCCTGAAGCTGCTTCCTTTCTTTTATCCCCATATCCACAACTCTCCACAAAGAAAGGAAGGATTATTACTGCTGCCACTATCCTTCAGGCTCATTTTTCAATTAGAATAGACTCCCATCTATCTGAACGAGATTGTTTGGTCTTGTTCATTGACACCTACCTTTACCTCTGCTATTCTTAAAATGTCAACTGGAGGCTGTTATGAAATTCACCGTTATTCTGGAGCCGGAGGAGACGGGATATTCTATTTATTGTCCTGCTCTGCCTGGCTGTGTCAGCCAGGGCGATAGCCGAGGCGAAGCCCTGACTAATATCAGGGAAGCTATTGAGGGGATTTTAGCCCTTAGAGAGAAACACCATATGCCTCTCCCCGAGGAGACGCCTGAGCTCGTGGCCAGGGAAATTCGCTGCTGTCTTGAAGACCGTAGGGCAGAAGGACTTCCCCTCACCATTGAAACTGAAGAGGCAGAAGTATTCCCTAAGGTAGCAGTTTGATGGCGAAACTGCCTGTAGTAAAAGGTGACGATGCTATCAAATCCTTCGAGAGAGCTGGCTTCTACCTCGACCACTGGAGAGGGAGACATGCTATTCTCTATCATCCTGATGGGTGTCATCTCAGTGTTCCCGGTGGGAAAAATGAACTCAAGCCGGGCACCCTGCGAACTCTTATCCGCAAGGCTGGTCTCACTGTCGTCGAGTTTACCAAACTCCTCTAAATCCTTCGTTAACACTTATGTTTGACCTCTGCTAAATGCTATTGCCATGCCTCTCCTCACCATCGGGTGATAAAAGTATCCCCGATAAGTTTCTGAGTTACTCCCTGGCTGTTGCTTCATGCTCTTTGTGCAGCCATTGTAACGTCCTCTCATCTCTTTTCTAAGTGTCACCCATCTATCTGAACGAGATTACTGTTATTTTGGCTGAATGAGACTATAACTTCGCAACATAGCTGACAAGTTGTATTAGTCACAGTCTCGATGATATAATTTCGTCAAGCTGTAAGACCTGTTCCTGCAGTTTAGTATTTAATCTTAGCTTAAGATGGAGGACAAGAAGAAACGATAGCCGAGATAATTAGTGGCACCAAAATTGCTGAGGAAATCAGGGTAGAGCTAAAAATCAAGGTAACTGAGCTCAAGGAGAAAAAAGGGGTAACTCCGGGGCTGGTGATGGTGCGAGTGGGCGAAGACCCTGCTTCGGTATCATATGTCAGGAGCAAGAGTAAGGTTAGTGAGGAGCTTGGCATCTATTCAGAAACTATTGTGCTTGCCGATAATACCTCAGAAGAGGCGCTCCTTACACTCATAGCGAAACTCAATAACGACCCCCAGTTCCACGGCATTCTGGTGCAACTTCCCCTACCCCGTCACATCAATACTGATAAGGTATTAAATGCCATAAAACCTGAGAAGGATGTCGACGGATTCCATCCCATGAATGCAGGCAAGCTCCTCAACGGTGAGCCACTTTTTATCCCATGCACCCCTCATGGCATCCAGGAACTGCTCATCCGTAGTGGTAATAGTCCAGAGGGGAAGCATGTGGTCATCTGTGGACGCAGCAACCTGGTGGGGAAACCGCTGATGGCTATGCTTATCCAGAAGCGGAAGGGCGCTAATGCCACCGTGACAATGTGTCATACGGGAACCAGGAATCTTGCTTCCCTAACCAGACAGGCGGATATTCTGGTAGTTGCTATGGGTAGACCGAAGGCAATAACCGCCGACATGGTTAAGAACGGAGTGGTAGTTATTGATGTGGGTGTAAACAGGGTTCCCGATAAGACCAGGAAGAGTGGCTTCCGATTGGTGGGAGATACTGACTTCGAAGCTATCGAGAGGAAGGCAAAGGCTATCACCCCGGTGCCCGGTGGAGTAGGACCCATGACAGTTACTATGCTCATGGCAAATGTGGTTAAAGCAGCCGAGCTGTGGTCAGTCGGTAGCCAAAAATCCTGACCTCTTGAGTGCTAAGATTTCACCAGAATTCAGGATATAATGGATGTTACACTAATATGATATAGTGTGGGGTGGCATTCGGTAAGAATAGGGATTAACCATCAACCAATAAACTATAGTTAACCGCGTAATTCATTGCGCAAACCCTTCCTCGTCATTGTGTGCCTTGTAATGACAGATGTGGGGGTGAGTCTATTTTCAGAACAAACACTCATGGGCGGTTGCCCACCAACGAACCATGAAAATGGACTATGTTATATACCGTTCGTGGTGAGCTTGCCGAACCATGAACACCCTTCGACAGGCTCAGGGCGAACGGCCAAGAATCTATTTTCAGAACAAAGGATGAAGAGATGAGTAGAAATCTAATTGTCATCTCATCAGGAGAAGGTTAGAATAAGGAGAAGAGAGATTAGATATGGAAATTTCCTTTTCTCAAAAACTTACTGAGCTTGAACCTGCTTTCTACCCCCGGTCTATTGCCGTAGTAGGTGCTTCTGGGAATAGAGAGAAGCCCAGTAATAGATTTCTGCAAGCCCTGCTGGATGCCAAGTTCAAAGGGGAAGTCTACGCCGTTAACCCCAACCATAGTGAAGTGCTGGGCGTGAAGACCTATCCTACACTAAGCTCAATCCCTCAACGGATAGATTATGTCATTTGCTGTATTCCGTCTAAGTCTATACTAGCTTTCTTGGAGGATTGTACTGCTGCCGGTGTCAAGATAGTGCAGATGTTTACTGCCGGATTCAGTGAGTCTGAGACACCAGAGGGAATTGAGTTAGAGACAGAAATAGTTCGCCAGGCTCACAAGGGAGGCTTCCGCATTATTGGTCCTAACTGCATTGGAGTACATAATACGGAGATAAACATGCCCTATGGTATCTCTGGTCTTATAGGTAAGAGTGGCACCATAGCCTTTCTTTCCCAGAGTGGGGGCGTGGCGGATACTTTGCTCAAATCAGGATTTCGGAGAGGAATCCACTTCAGTAAAATGGTCAGCTTCGGTAATGGATGTGACCTGGATTGCCTCGACTTCCTGGAATACTTTACTCTCGACCCTTGCACTCGCATTATCGGCATCTACCTGGAGGGAATCAAAGAGGGACAGCGACTATTCCGCTTGCTTCGTTCAGTGGCATCTCACAAGCCGGTGGTATTATGGAGAGGTGGGAGGACCAAAGTTGGTTCAGAAGCGGCACATTCTCATACTGCTGCTCTCACTTCCTGCTATGAAGTATGGTCTGCCCTCTCAAACCAGACAGGCATTATCAGGATGGAGAGTGGGGAGGAAATGGCTGATGTTCTCCTTGCTTTACAATATCTGAAGGGGTTCACAGGGCATAATGTTGCCTACATCTCAGGTTTGTGGGATGGGGGTGGGGGTGATGCTGTCTCCTCTGCAGATATGCTTACCAGTATGGGGCTGGAACTACCACGATTCTCACCATGGACAGAAAAGCACCTCCGTGCCCTTCTGCCTCCCGCGGGTAGTATATTCCGTAATCCTCTGGATATGGGGAGCTCTGGATACCGTCCTGATATCCTCTTCCATACGCTAGAGATTGTTGATGCCGACCCTCTTATCGACCTTATCATGATTCAAATGCATATTGATGACCTGCTTACTGACTTGGGTAGTGGAAGTACTGCAGCAATAATTAGTACTGTCATCCGGTTCAGTAAAGGTCAGCATAAACCCGTTATAATAATTTCTACTCCAGGTGTACCCCAGTATGAGCGATGGACACTTGAAGGTAAACTGGCAGATGTGGGCATACCCGTCTATGCCTCTACTGAACGGGCGGCATGCTCTATTGCCAGTGTAATCCGGCGAAATATGAGGGCACTGTAAAAAATGAGGACCAGTGACTTCGACTACAAGCTTCCACCAGAGCTTATTGCTCAGATACCTGCTGTTCCTCGGGATCACTCTCGCCTCATGGTTTTACATCGCAACAGTGGTGAAATACAACATCTCAAGTTCTGCCAGCTACCCCAAATCCTCAGTGATAACGATGTTCTGGTATTCAATGACACCCGTGTGCTGCCGGCGCAGCTTGAGGGACGGCGCCAGAGTGGAGGGAAGGTAGAGTTCCTGTTACTACGTCGTATAGAAATCAATACATGGGAAGCGTTAGTCAAACCGGCACGCCGAGTAAAACCAGGGGAAAAGTTAGAGATAGTAGGGGCGGGTTTCAAACCCGCCCCTACAGGCAAAAGCGCTCGATGGCTTGAAATGGTAGAGAGGAAAGAGGAAGGCCTCTGGGTGGTTCGACTATCCAGCGCAGGTGTTACGAAGGATGAAATGGATATAGAGGGATTGGGGCAAACCCCCTTGCCACCCTATATTCACACACCATTAGAAGACCCTGAGAGGTACCAGACAGTTTATGCCAGAGAGGTAGGTAGTGTAGCAGCACCTACAGCAGGTCTCCACTTTACCCCAGAGCTGCTGCGTAGATTAGAGGAAGGGGGTATAGACTCCGTTTTTATCACCCTCCATGTGGGTCTGGACACCTTCCGTCCAATTCGGGTAGAGAATCCCCACGACCATCCTATCTTTAGAGAATACGGGGAAATCTCTCCTGAGGCTGCCTCCACACTTACTAATGCCAGGCGGGGAGGGAAACGAATCACCTGTGTGGGTACTACCAGTGTAAGGTTGCTTGAAGGGGCAGCCTCTCTTCAAAACACAGTAGATGGGATAGAGCCCTTAAGCGGATGGATTGACCTTCTTATCCTGCCGGGGTATCATTTCTGCTATACAGATGCACTTATCACCAACTTTCACCTTCCTCGTACCACTCTATTAATGCTGGTCAGCGCCTTCGCCGGGCGGGAACTTACTCTCCATGCCTATAACGAGGCGATAAGGTATCATTATCGTTTCTACAGCTTTGGCGATGCCATGCTTATTTTCTGACGAGAAATATCAGTTCTGGTTGGTCTCAGGAGGGAAACCAGGATAAAACCTATAGTGGCTAGGACACCACAAATTAAGAAAGCTAGATTATAACTGTTACTCACATCAAATATCCTGCCGGCTAGGAAGGGTCCAGCAGCACCTCCTAGGGTAGTTCCCACGGTGATACTTCCCAGTATCACCCCATGTGAATTCGTCCCGAATAGCTCAGCCACCAGGGGGGATTGCACCGCTACCTGACCGCCATAAGCAAAACCAAAGATAACTGCAAAGAGATACAGCATCCATATTTCTTTAGCGGCAAATAGCCAGAATAGCGCCGCCGCGAATAGCACAAAGCTCACCATATAGGCGGGTTTATTCCCCACTCTATCAGCGGTAATCCCTACTATAATCCTGCCGGCAATACTTATCCCTCCAATTACAACCAGAATGTTGGCGGCACTAATGGCAGGAGACCCTAGCTCAATGGCATGGGATACCACATGGACCATAACCGTTTGTAAGCAGAAACCAAAACACATTGTCGCTGCCCAGAACATCCAGAATTGCCTGGTAGAGACTGCCTCCCGCAGAGAAAACTCCCTGGCTTCTGACCCATCTGAGTTTGCTATGCTTACTTCGTTAGCCCCATAGGGTAGTTCTCCTACTTTGCTGGGGTCGCGTTTTAAAAACTGGGCAGCTAGTATAACTAATACCAGGGCGACACTGCCTACGATAATATAGGAAGTATGCCATCCATAGGCAGAGATAATCCGACTGGTTATGGGGGGCATAATCATGGTGCCCGCACCTACCCCCGCTACCACGATGCCAGTCATCATGCCCCTTCTCTTAACAAACCATCGGGAGACTGTAGATACCAGGGGAACATAGCTGGTACTCATGGCAATTCCGATAATTACTCCGTAGAATAGATAGAGCTGCCAGATAGCACTAATCTGGGACATCAGTAGATAGCCCAGTCCTAGAAAGACACCACCAACCGTCATGGTTATGCGGGGACCGAACTTATCATTTAATTTCCCCGTGAGTACATAAAGAAGACCATGCAAAATCATGAATACCGAGTAGGCGCCTGAAACCATTGCTGTGGTCCAGCTAAACTCATTCAATATCGGTTTTAAGAAAACCCCAAAAGTATAATTCGCTCCCCACATTATCACCATAATGAGGAAAGCAGCTAAAACTATCCCGTAGCCATAGAAAAATTTGGGTTGCCTGCTACCAATATGCCTATCGTTCATAATAGTTACAGGTATCACTTCTCCGAAAGCCATGAACTCCCATTGCAGTTCCTACCTAATTTAGCCCCATCTCATACTCATATAGTTTTATGAAGGAATTATCCCTTATTTACACATCTATATGGCTCGGCTCTGCAGTATCATAATGCCCTCTCCAACATTGGAACTATAGCATCTATCTTCTTCTGTTTCGTTTGGTCTCTTGCAGTATCTATCCTGCCAAGTAAACAAGCAGAAGACTCAAAAAGAGTAGCAATAACTCTGAGCTTGTGTTGAGCTAAGGTTCGTCCAGTCTGAGTATTCTCAATGAGAAGGTCAGCATCTTCAGGCAGAAACCCTTCACTGGCTCCCCAGGTGGGAATCAGCCGATAGGGACTGAGATGATTATCACAGGCAAACCTATCAGCTATGTTAATATACTCTGAGGCTATCCGAATGGGATGATGGGGATTTCTTGCCATCCATTGCTTTAATTCTACAAGATTACTTATTCCTAGCTCTTCACTTACTACAGCGACAATTTTTACTCTGCCAAATCCCAAATCAAGGATTTCCTTCACTGGACTGGTGGGGAATTGATATAAGTGGTCAAGCACCCAATCCTTCCCAGTAACAGCCAGGTCAAAACCTCCGTTAGCTATCTGGAGTGGCATATCTTGAGGTCTAATTACCTTTACCAATGTATCCTCGAGATTAATCCTGAGTTGGCAGGGAGGTGAGAAATTACCCCGCACTATAATACCAGCACGACGGAGAAATTCAATAGTAGGGTGTTGCTGGTGACCATCAGGTAGAGCAAGACGCAAACAGGAGTCCCATGCAGAAGTTACTGGATTTACTGGGCTTATTGAGCTCCTTACCCCATCAGCTTCTTTCGGGAGAGAATCAAAGTGACTCGTTTGAGTGATAGCCGAAGTAAGGAGTGGCTGGAGTAGCCGACTCAAATCTTTGGATTCCCAGCTAGACCGATTAGCAACCAAGAAAGCACTCGACTGCAGCAACACAGTTAGTGGAATAAGATTATATTCTGAGAGGTCCGTGAAGACTGATTGCAGAGAGAGGATGATATCCGCATTCTCAGGAGGATATGCCTCGGCAGCTCCCCATAGGGGAAAGATTTTAAATTTCTTCAGTCGTAGGGCCATTGCCAGATGCTCTGCAAGATTAGGGTATTCACTGGCAATTCGTATCGTATCAGGGAATGTCTTCAATTCCCCAAGAGAAGAGATGCCGGATAGCCTACTGGCAGCAACATACAAGTTATACCTTCCATAACCCAGGTTGTGTACCTTAACCAAATCACTGTAGCGATATTTACACAACAGTTCATCTGCCCAGACTAAACCACATATCCCCACATCATAATTACCTGTTGCTACCTGTATGGGTATGTCCTTTTCATGAAACACCTTAACATTAAGCTCAGGTATAGCACTACACCGAGGACGATAAGAACGTGACTGCTCATCATAGCTCTCTAAACTAATCCCTACCTGCTGAAGTAGCTCACTACTGCTTTGAAATAGACCCCCTTTTGGTAATGCCAGCTTCAGTGACATTTCTGCCCCTTCTCCAGTGTCTCTAGGATTTTGCCTACGGAATTAGTCATAACCTTCTCTCCTGTAAGCTGGTCAGTAACTGAGAAGGTAGCTTCATAGTTCTCGCTTTGGAGACGCATAATCCACCTGTAATGGGTAACGGAACCATATCCCTGGTCAATATCTACCGTGTATCCCGCTTCCCTCAGTAATCTTGCCATCTCTATGATGCGCTTCCATCCCGCAGGAGTATCAATATTTCCTGTAGCCAGTATCTGGGCTGTAGTATTTGTTACTTCATCAAGTAGAAATCGTATTACCTGGTCTATATAAAGAGCAAAACCGACAGCAGCTTTATCCTGCCCCCCCAGCAAGGGAATAAGATTATCATATCTTCCTCCTCCTCCCAAAAGCTCCCTCCCTAGATGGAAGTGAAACAGAGTTCCCGTATAGTACTCAAACCCTTTGCTTGAGGAAAAGTCAATCTGATAGTCAACTCCAGCCGCACTCAAGAGTTCGGTTACCATGATGAAATTGTCCAGACTGGATTCGATGCCAGGGTCGACTGTACCCAAGGAAGATTTAAGGTTCTGCAGGAACCCAGCAGACCTCCCTCTAAGGTTAAACAATAAGAATGATGAGTCACTTTCTCGCAATGCTTGTGTCAATTGTGGGTTGGCAGCAAGTATCTGTTGTAAAGCTTGCGTGTCTCCATTAGGGAATTCATCCAAGTCATGGTACTGTTCTCCCAGCAATGCTTTAAGAAACCCGGCATGGGAGAGGTGAAGCTCCACCCCATCAATCCCTAATCTCCGTAAAATCTCACAGGCAAGTAGGATTACTTCAGCATCTGCCGTAGGCTCCCTACTGCCAACTAACTCAAAGCCTCCCTGCCAGCGCTCTCGTGAGTCCTTACCAGTCTCCTCAAAACTAAAAATGTTCTCTACATAGAATAGCTTCGCTTGCTCCTGCTGACTCATGTTCTCAATATAGAGCCTCACAGCAGGGATGGTACCTTCCGGTCTTAACACTACTCTTTCCCCACTCCAGCCATCCCAGTCGAGGAAGGAGTAGAGACGATGAAGCATGTTTGAGGTAAGAGTGCCTGCTGAAGTAAATAGACGAAGATATTCGAGCGTAGGAGTACGTATCTCAGAATATCCCCACTCCAGGCAACATTTCCTAAAGATATCCTCGACATAACGAAACCTCATCATGTTCTCAGGAAGAAGGTCATGGCTACCTTTACATCTTTGCATAATCTCCTCACTACTTAGCACCCACGCTTTATTCTAGAGAATCAGGTGCATCTTGACAAGGCAGGAAAACACATCAGCCAGTTTACCCCCTTGACAACTCACATTTATAAGTCTACCATATAAATATACTCTAAAATGAGTGTAGTGTGCCATAGTAAAGCGAATATCTGATTCAAACCTCAGCAAAACGCTGAAGGAGGCTTTACAGTAGGCTTATCCCCACCTTCTTTATTTCTATACGAGTAAGCATGAGAGGTTGCTCATGCTTTGTTCGTTCGTTATCCTCTAACTGGAGCACTGTGAGAGGTTTTATTTTTGTTAGAGCTTTTCAAGAGCTATAGTATCCCGCGTAATGTATCATAAGATTGTGTATGTTTGTACGTACGCTAACAGTATGGGTCACAACACGGCAAAGAACCTGAAGCCTATAGAGCTGGCAGGGGTTTATAGTCGCCGTAGTCACCAACTTTGAAACATAAGCATTAATGAAAAAGGAGAGTGAATTATAGCTATGGAAGCATCTCAACAGAGCATAAAGCTTGACAATAAAGGAAATCCTTCCTCTCTGCTGTTACCTATGAAGAAAGTGACCCTGGAGCAAGCGGGCATGCAGTATTACACCAAGACTCCACCTTATCTGGATATCCCTAATCTGATACAGATTCAGACAAAGTCGTTTCGGTGGTTTCAGGAAGAGGGTCTGGCTGAATTATTCCAGGAGTTTCCCTCAGTTCAGGACTTTACGGGTAATCAACTTAAACTATACTTCTTAAGCTATGAGTTTCGCCATCCCAGATATACAGAACAAGAATGCTTTGAGAGGGATTTGACCTATTCTGCTCCTTTGTACGCCAATGTGAGACTAGAGGTAAAAGAGACAGGTGAACTCCACGAACAGGAAGTATTTATGAGTGACATTCCGTTGATGACTCCCAGAGGCACCTTTATCATCAATGGAACAGAGAGGGTTATCGTCAATCAACTTGTCCGTTCACCTGGAGTATATCTTACCTTAGAGAAGGATGCTGCTAGTGGGCGAGAGCTTTGCTGCGGGAAGCTAATCCCTGACCATGGTGCTTGGCTACAATTTGAAACCAGCAGTAAAAATGTCATCTCAGTGAAGATAGAAGGGAAACGCAAGATTCCTATTACCACCTTACTCCGAGCTATTGGATATGGTAATGATGAGGGAATAGTGGAGCTATTCTCAGATATCGACTCCTCCCCAGAACACAGGTATATTCACTCCACTATGGAGCGGGAAGCAATTGTAAGTGAACTACCTACAGGTAGTGAAAGTGCTCACCGGATTAATAATAGAGAAGAAGCGCTCAGGGATATTTATCAACGACTGCGTCCTGGTGACCCTCCCGATCTTGAAAATGCTGCCAATGTGATAAATAACCTGTTCTTCAATCCGCGTCACTATGATTTAGGTGAGGTAGGTCGCTATAAACTTAATCAAAGAATTGGACATGAGCTACTACTCCTTCGAGGAGTTATTGTTACGAAGGTGCTAGAGACTCATTTGACCAACTTAATCAAGTTTATCGAGGAAAACCAGGGTAAGCTTTCACGAGGTACAAGTGCTACAAGAAACACGGATATTATGAAAGAAGTTGTATGTATTATCAATGAGATAATACCAGTTATAGAGGAAAACCTAGGCAGTCTCTCACCACAGGTGATTAATATAATTAAACTGAAAGCTGAAAACTCTCAGCTACCAGATATCAGCAAGGAGAGAGTGAGGATACTTTTATCGGAGGTATCTGATGCTATTGAGGAAAATCCAGATCTAGACAGGAATAGCATATCACCTGAAGCGGCTACTGCAATCAGGCAAAGCTTAGAAAGGTTCACTACAGAAATAATAGAAGGGGCAAAGACAGAGGAGGGGCAGCAGCGTCTTCATCTCTGTCTCAAATCCCTATCTGACGCCGGGATAGGCAGTATCATCAGCGAGAGCCTGAAGATCCTTCCTTTGGAGAAGACCGAAGGGCTGGTGACCAAGTATTTTAATCAGCGAGCTCTTACTAAAGATGACATGGTAGCTGTTGTACGAAGGATCGTCTTGATAAATAATGGCATGGAGCAACCTGATGATATTGACCATATGGGTAACAGACGTGTGCGTACTGTAGGAGACCTGATGCAACACCACCTTCGTGTGGGTCTCCTGCGTCTCGAGCGGATGATAAAGGAACGAATGAGTGTTGTTGACCCCAAGATTGCTACTCCCACTAGCTTAGTCAATATCAGACCCCTGGTCACTGTTTTAAGAGAGTTTTTTGCTGGTTCCCAACTCTCACAATTCATGGACCAAACTAATCCTATATCAGAGTTAACTCACAAACGCCGCATCTCAGTACTGGGAACAGGAGGGTTAACAAGGGAGCGAGCCGGCTTCGAAGTAAGGGATGTACACTATTCACACTATGGGAGGATATGTCCCATTGAGACCCCTGAGGGACCTAATGTCGGGCTTATTGGATCACTCTCCATTTATGCAACAGTTAATAAGTATGGTTTCCTTGAGACGCCCTATCGGATGGTTTTTCGGGAGTTAGAGAGTAATTCCAAATGGTTGCTGAATCAGACTTTAGCGGAGGCAGTTCGGGATAATGAGAATCACCTCATCGCAGATACAGGCACAATAGTAGGGCATCAACTCGCAAAGCGTATCTCAAAACTAAAGCGTAGGACTATTCACATAGTTCCTTTCGTATCTGACCAGATAGTTTACCTCTCTGCAGATAAAGAGGAGCACTACGTTATTGCCCAGGCAAATACCCATTTGGATGAGTACCACCATTTCTTGGATAAGATGGTAGAGGTAAGAAAAGGGAAGCAACTGCTATATGAGTCGCCGGCAGAGACTGACTTCATGGATGTATCACCCGCACAACTGGTCAGCGTTACCACAGCATTAATCCCCTTCCTCGAACATGATGATGCAAACCGCGCCTTGATGGGAGCCAACATGCAACGGCAAGCTGTTCCTCTCCTTTACCCTGATGTACCTTTGGTATCAACAGGAATGGAGAGACTGGTAGCTGCGTATAGCGGGCAGATGATGGTTGCCTCCTGTGAGGGTAAGGTGCTCTCAGTCACTGGAGAGCGGGTTATTATCCGTGATAGTAATAGCAGGTTGCAAAAGGATGAGAAAGTGAAAGATGGAGGGGGGGAGCAAATCTTCCCCATGAAGAAGTTTGAGCGTACCAACCAAGGAACCTGTGCTGATTACACACCCCAGGTAGACAGGGGTGACATAATACAACCAAAGCAAATCATAACCGGCAGTGCTACTACTAGAGATGGAGACTTAGCATTAGGACAAAATGTGCTCTGCGCCTTTATGAGTTGGAGGGGATACAACTTCGAGGATGCAATAATTGTGAGTGAGAGTTTGATAAGAGAGGATAAATTCACCTCTATTCACATTGAGAGATACGAGATAGAGGCTCAGGATACTAAGCTAGGTGCAGAAGAAATAACCAGGGATATTCCCAATGTAGGAGAGGAAAACCTGCGTAACCTGGATGAAGCTGGAATTATACATGTTGGAGCAGAAGTAGAGGCAGGTGACATATTGGTAGGCAGGATTACACCCAAGGGTGAAACTGAGCTTACGGCTGAGGAGAAACTCTTGCGTGCGCTCTTTGGAGAGAAGGCGCGTAAGGTAAAAGATACCTCTCTGAGGTTGCCCCATGGGGAACGAGGCACAGTTACAGCTGTCCAGGTATTCCCTAAGGGTAAGAATAAGCATAAGGCATTCTCCCCCGCCGGCCAACTAGTCCGTGTGTGGGTGGCTCAGAAAAGGAAGTTATGTGCAGGTGATAAGTTAACGGGAAGACATGGCAACAAGGGAGTAGTCTCTTATATCGTACCCGTGGAGGATATGCCTTACCTGGCAGATGGGACATCTGTAGAGATCATTCTAAATCCCGTAGGAGTTCCCTCCCGGATGAATATTGGGCAAATCCTAGAAACACACCTCGGATGGGCAGCACACACCCTTGGATTTAGAGCAATTACCCCCGTATTTGAAGGTGCCGAGGATATTGATATTGAGGATGCTCTATCTCGTGCTTGGATTATGCAGCAATCAGAAGCAATTGATTATTGTACTTGGGATGGGAAGGGTCAACCACATCTGCGAAAAGATATTGCGGAAAATTGGCTGGCACAACAAGGTTACGAAGCAAAAAAGGTGTTTGGACCAGATAGCAGAAAAGGAGAGGCAAAGAGGGTCTGTCTCCTCGTGTGGCTAGCATACCAGGGCGTTGATGTTGCAGAACTAAGTGAAGAGGAGGTTGTAAAGCAGTCGATGGCAATCTCACAAGAGAAAGGTATTCCATTACCAACCAATGGTAAGGCTACATTATATGATGGATGTACAGGGGATCCCTTCGACCAACCGGTTACCGTGGGATATATTTACATGATGAAGTTGGCTCATCTAGTAGAAGACAAGATGCACGCTCGTTCTACAGGTCCTTATTCCCTGGTTACTCAGCAGCCTCTTGGCGGTAAGGCACAATTTGGGGGACAGCGTTTCGGAGAAATGGAAGCTTGGGCATTGGAATCCTACGGAGCTGCTTATACACTTCAAGAACTCCTTACCGTAAAATCCGATGATGTGGTGGGTAGAGCTAAAGCCTATGAGGCTATAGTTAAAGGTGAAGATACGATTAGCCCAAGGATTCCTGAATCCTTCAAGGTCCTAACTAAGGAATTACAGAGTCTCGCCTTAAGCGTAGAGGCATTGAATGAAGAGGAGGACCAAGAATTTTCTGAGCTACCAGAGGAACAGCAAGAGATACAAGAAATAGTGGAAACAAGTGTAAGTATTGAGCAACTAGAAGCTGATGGCAACTCTGCTAGCATAAACGCTATGGAAAAGGGAGAGGTACAATATGCTGAATAAAGACTTCGGACTCGGAGCAATACGGTTATCACTAGCATCTCCAGAACAAATCATGAGTTGGTCCTACGGGGAGGTAACTAAACCTGAGACGATAAACTACCGTACTCTCAAACCAGCAAAGGATGGACTTTTTTGTGAGAAGATATTTGGACCTACCAAGGACTATGAATGTGCCTGTGGCAAGTACAGGAAGATTCAGTACAAGGGTGTCAAGTGTGATAGATGTGGGGTAGAGGTAACAAAATCTGAGGTGCGGCGTGAACGAATGGGACATATTAAGCTTGCTGCTCCCATGGTGCATCCATGGCTTGGAGTAGGAGTACCAAGCTACATAGGAGTGCTTCTTGGACTAACTCCCCGTAGCATTGAGAGGGTAATCTATTTTGCCCAGTATATTATTACTCATGTAGATGAATCTGCCGCAATGGAACTCATGAAGAGAATCAGGGAGGAAACTTCGGAGAAACTTAGGCAACTGGAAGAGATGCTTGAGGGGAAAAGTAACTCTATTTCTGATAAAGCAACACAGGAGGAAATAGAACAACTAATCGAGAGGAAAGACCTTCTGGAAGCAGAACGAGATGATAGGCTCAATGAGATAGAGGATTTACGCCCACTAATGATGCTCACTGAAAATTGCTATCGGGAGATTAAGAAAAAATGTGGTGATATCTTCGAGGTAGGTATGGGCGCTGAAGCCATACTGACTCTACTGAAAGGGCTTGACCTGGATGATATACATGAAAGGATGTGGAATGAGATTAAGTCTACTTCAGGACAGCGACGTAAGAAAGCTATCAAACGACTCTCTATAATAGAAGCTTTCCGACGCAGTGGAAGCAGACCAGAGTGGATGATTCTTACTGTCCTTCCCGTTATGCCACCAGATCTACGTCCCATGGTACAGTTAGAGGGAGGTAGATTCGCTACTACTGATATTAACGACCTCTATCGTCGGGTAATTAACCGTAACAATCGGCTGAAGAGATTGTTAGACATAGAAGCGCCACAAATTATCATTCGCAATGAGAAGCGTATGCTTCAAGAAGCAGTAGATTCTCTCATTGCCAATGGGAGACAAGGGAAATCCGTTAATGGTGAAGGAAATCGCCCTCTGAAATCTCTCTCTGACCTACTACGTGGTAAGCAAGGTCGTTTCCGCCAGAACCTTCTGGGCAAGAGAGTGGATTATAGTGGACGTTCAGTGATTATTATTGGCCCCGAGCTTAAACTTCATCAGTGTGGGTTGCCCCGCCGTATGGCACAGGAGCTATTTAAACCCTTCATTATGCATAAGCTGATACAACGCGGCATCGCTGCCAATATCAAGAGTGCCAAGCGGATAGTAGAACAGCCAAAGGAGGAAGTATGGGATATCCTGGAAGAGGTAGCAAGTGAGCACCCTGTGATGCTCAATCGTGCCCCTACCCTACACCGTCTCGGAATCCAAGCATTCGAGCCAGTGCTCATCGATGGTAGCGCCATACAGATACATCCTCTTGTATGCTCTGCCTTTAATGCTGACTTCGATGGAGACCAAATGGCAGTTCATGTCCCCCTCTCCCGGAATGCAGTACGAGAGGCACGAGGGGTAATACTTAGCACACATAATATGCTGCTTCCTAGTAATGGGGAGCCCACCGTAGCACCAACATTAGATATAGTACTGGGCTGTCATTATCTCACTTCTATCAAAAAGCATGCCAAGGGAGAAGGCTACCTTTTTGGTAACTTCGAGGAAGCAAGATTAGCATATGAATTCGGAGTTATTGATTTAAGGGCTGAGATTGAAGTGCATGGTTCTCCCCCCATCATAAGTACTATGAAAGGTAAGGATGGGTCAGGAGGGGGGAACGGAAGTTGCTCAATGACCACCACGGTGGGAAGAATCATCTTCAATGAAAAGCTGCCCCTTGAAATTGGTTTCTTTAATGAGGTGATGGATAAATCTAAATTAAAGCTGCTGACCGCTCAATGTGTGAAGAAACTGGACGAATCTGTTGCTGCTTCTGTTCTTAATGAGATTAAAGAACTGGGTTTTTACTACGCAACTAAGTCTGGTATTACTATCGCTGCTAGTGATCTCATAGTTCCCCCAATAAAGCCTCAGATATTGAAGAAAGCCGAGGAACACGTTGAGCAAATTAAGCGTCAGTACGACCAAGGTCTAATGTCTGAAGATGAGCGTTACCGCAATGTGGTAAAGACATGGATAGATGCCACTGATGAAATCACTGATGCCATTTCCAATTCTCTGGATCACTATGGTGGCATCTATATGATGGCAAACTCAGGCGCCAAAGGAGATATCAGCCAGATAAGACAAATGGCGGGGATGCGTGGACTAATGACTGACCCTGTAGGTAAGATTATTGAGTTTCCTATCAAATCCTGCTTCCGTGAAGGACTACCCGTTTTGGAATATTTTGTTTCTACTCACGGTGCCAGAAAGGGTTTAGCAGATACTGCTTTGAGGACCTCTAACAGTGGCTACCTTTCACGCCGTCTGGTAGATTCCTCCCAAGACTTGGTTGTCAGGGAGAGGGACTGCGGAACTACGGAAGGGATTTGGCTAACTGAGTCAGCAGAGGGCAAAATGCTGGCATCTTTGCTAGAACGTATCACAGGCCGCCTAGCAGCAAGTCAGATAGTCGATCCCCAGAATGGTGAGATTATTGTAGAACGGAATGAGGAAATTGATGAGGAAAAGGCGGAACGAATCATAGCCATGCACATTAGGAGTGTCTATGTGAGGTCACCTTTAAGTTGCCAGTCGAGGTGTGGAATATGCCAATACTGTTATGGCAGAGACCTTGCCCGCAACAAACTGATAGATAAGGGTGCTGCTATCGGTATCATAGCTGCCCAGAGTATTGGTGAGCCTGGCACACAGCTAACACTACGCACCTTCCACACAGGCGGAGTAGTGGGAACAGATATCACCAGCGGGCTACCTCGTGTGGAGGAGCTTTTCGATGCCCGAAACCCTAAAGGGCAAGCTATCATCTCTGACATAGATGGCGAGGTAGAGATACTTAGCACCGAGGAGGGCCATAAGATCCGAGTTACTGGCTCCGAGCGTTATCGAGGTGATTCTCACATCCTGCCTCCGAATGCTGAAATAATGGTTCAGGATGGTAGCAAGGTCGAAGTAGGAACAATCTTAGCTCGTACCTTAAAAGAAGTTAGTCATCCTCCTGAAGGGATAGAGATAGAGAACCAGGGTATAGAGAAAGAGTCTCTGCCCCTACCCCAAACCCCCATCACTATTGTTGTAGCCCATGTCGACGGTGAAGTAGTGATTGAAGGGAATACATTGCACATAGAATGTGAAGAGCCTGACATTCAAGAATATTCTGTTCCATTTACCACAAGTATTTGTGTAAAGACAGGTGATCGGGCAGAAGCAGGTGATAGATTAACCGAAGGCTATTTTAATCTTCATGACCTCTTGCGAATCAAAGGAAAGGAATCAGTACAACGCTATGTGGTAGATGAGGTACAGAAGGTATATCGTTCTCAAGGAGTAAGTCTAAACGATAAGCACATTGAGGTAATTGTACACCAGATGCTACATAAAGTAAGGATAGACTCGCCAGGAGATACAGATATGCTGCCTGGTGAATTGGTAGACCGTTTTACATACGAAGATACTAATGCTATGACTCTGGCTGAAGGGGGTGAACCCGCTACAGCACAGCCAGTAGTTTTAGGAGTAACTAAAGTAGCCCTAAGCGGGGACAGCTTCCTTGCTGCAGCCTCTTTCCAAGAGAGCACCAGAGTACTCGCCGAAGCAGCGGTTAAGGGAAAAGTAGACTACCTCCGTGGTATAAAGGAAAATGTCATCCTCGGCAGGCTAATTCCTGCCCGTTCTCTCACCGAGGATACTACAATGGAGGCATTACCTCAATTATGTGAGACAGGGATTTAAGACAAAGCCCTCACACTAGCCTCTCAATCCCCTCTCTGGCCTGAGGTGAATATGATGGGATAGATGTGATACCCAGTTTCGCTATCAGTCAGCCAAACTGGGTTGGTTTCCTCGTCGTCATCTCCTTCACAGGGTGACATTTTCGCAGAACAGTTAGATGGTGACAAAATTGTAGAACATCAACAATGGAAGAGATTGAGGCTTGACACTGGGGGTAGTGGGATTTAGAATATAGTCGTAAATAGCCGAGGTAGCTCAGGTGGTAGAGCAGCGGACTGAAAATCCGCGTGTCAGCAGTTCGACTCTGCTCCTCGGCACCGGAGTACTGGAACACTTTATATCAGAGGGCGGAAGTAGTTCAGCGGTAGAATACCTCCTTGCCAAGGAGGGGGTCGCGAGTTCGAATCTCGTCTTCCGCTCCAGTTAAAACCCTTCTAGTTTAGCACCTATCCAAGGAGTATTATGTAGGGGAGGAGCTTGTCTCCTTTCTGCTCTTGTGATGAGAGTAACAACCCTGACTAGTGTGTGCAGGATAAGCCGAAGTGGCGGAAGTGGTAGACGCGACGGTCTCAAAAACCGTTGGGGAGTGATCCTCTTGTCGGTTCGAGTCCGACCTTCGGCACCACTCTCTTAATTGCCGAGTTGTGTAGCGGTAGCACGGGGGACTTTGGATCCCTAAGCCCAGGTTCGAATCCTGGCTCGGCAGCTCAACTGAAGACCACCTATCATTTTCGGTGATGGTGAGCAGACCAGGGACTTCACCTTTATCAAAGATGTAGTAGAGGCGAATATCTTGGCGGCTGAAAGTGGGACTAGTGGCATCTTCGACATTAGGAGAGGTGAGAGAATCACCATAAACCAACTGGCTGAGCTTGTTAGGGAAAAGGATATAAAATTCGGTGAAATTTTCACCCACCTTGGGGATGATGATGGTATACGCGAAAGCGCTCCTTCTCAGGCAACTGTCTTCGCCGGTACCAGGTAAGGGCAGACATAATGAAGATGAAAATGCTCAGCGAGATGAGAATGGGATAGAGCCTGATACCCCAAGGGGTATAGTTGAGGATAAGTCCGATGAGTGGGGTTACGGCTATAGAAAGACCAGCGCTCAAGGCGACACGCTCGATGCCGCCGAGGCTTCCCTTTCTGGGGAACAAAGCAGCTATCAGAGTATATCCAGGGAAGAACAGGAGGAAGGGAATCCCCAGAACAATACGCAAGGGAGTGCTGGGAAAAACTAAGATAATTAATATCAGGATTAGGGTGAGAACCATTATGATAAGGAGGTCTCTTTCCATCCAATTTGTTCGCATTTATGCCCCTATCTCGAGGATGAAGTTTAAGCAGTAGCAACTGATGTAAACTTCTACCACAGTTTCCCATTCACAAGTATAACAAAGCGTTTTTGTCCTGAGCTATTATAGGCTAAACAAGTTGGAAGGGCAAAAGTGTTGTACTCGTTCAATACATTAGTGACACATCACCTCCTTTCTCCGATTTTGTTGATAGCATTCCAGAAACTTCTTTGGCGTGAGATATCCCGGTGATTGATGTGGTCGGATGGTATTATACACCCTCTCTCATTCAATTAAAGCTTGGTTGAGGTCTCGGATATCAAAGGAACTATCGGTCACCTCATAGAATTCCTCAGTATGTGTTCTCTGTGCCCTCTCCACATGACCATTAAGCTTCGGAGAGCGTGGCCGGTAAGACAAACAATCTTATGTCTCTCCTCTGGCACTCCTCCTCGAAGGCATCCTGAAACTCCGATCCTCCATCTGCCTGAATAACCCTGATGGGGAATGGCATTCTCTTAAGGATAGCAGCGATGAATCCTGATGCGGTATTAGAGGTTGCCCTAGTGTGAGCCTCCAGAATATCCCATCTGGATATGATGTCCCTGGCAGTGAAATGCTTTATGACCATCCCTGGCAATGGGGCCTTACATCAAGCGTATCAACCTCAACAATACCCCCAGGTGTGTAAGCCGCATACTCCTTAGGTTTCCTTATGGCGTAGGGACGCTATCTATGTCTCTTCATGGCTGAGATATGGTTCGGTGTATCGGCTCACGAAGAAGCACCCCCTATCCTTAAGCCTTCTGAGTATCCTCCCTGCCATGGATGTGGAACAACCAAATCCCTCCCGGTGTAGAAGTATCACCAGCTTATCTTTACCCCACCTGGGATAGATCTCCCTTAGTCTCTTTTCTTGACTGCCTCAACCAACTTGAGAGAGGCTGTAGGCTGCCTGAGGCGCCTTGGGACAGCGGGAGCGGTCTTCAAACAAAAGGGTCTCCAGGTGATAGGAATCATAGCGCTTCTTCCACCGATATTAAGTGTTCTTCTATGGCAGGTAATAAAAGCCTGCTCTTTTGAGCAGTTCCATTTAGCTTTTATTTATTGCCCTGGGGTAGTGGTTCAGGTATAATAACCGTGTGTGGCGCATTCGTCTAGCGGCCTAGGACACCTCCCTCTCAAGGAGGAGATCACCGGTTCAAATCCGGTATGCGCTACCACTTTTCACTTCAGCCTTCCCACACTCGGCTATTCATTCCCCTGAAAAGTAGAGTGCATAGCTTGACCATTTGTAGTTACCCGGGGATAAAGCCAACCCCACCCTCACAGGATTACCATGGATATAGCTAAGCTTCTCCAAGAGCTTCTCTTCACTATAGATATTAAAATCGTAGAAGCCAGGTTGCCAGAGGTGATAATTAAGATTTCCTCTGTGCAATTTAGGCTCAGCGCTTCTACGGGTAGATTGGAGCATCCGCTCCAATCTCTTGCCCTGCATTAGGTCAATAATCCGTCTCGCTGTGGCTCCTTTTATCCCTTGCATTATCCTTGATACGCTCAAATTTGGCTTCCCCTCTTTATCCCACCAGAGCAATAGATGCAGATGGGGTCAGGCATTATCACATAACCTACCAGAGTGAAGCCGCATTTCTCGCTGTAAAACTCCAATCCCTCTACGAGGGGCTCACAGAGTTTCTCATCCCTAAAATAAGGATAGCTTCTGTATGTCCTTGTAGTGACAAAATGTCCGTATGAGGCATCATTAAATTTAGGCAGGCTCCTGTATAGCATCCCTTGCCTTCTCCGATGTCAGTCCCCGGTAGAGTTCACCCGACGTCGGGCGAACTCTACCCGCTGGAGCTCTCTATTCCTCAGATTCAAGAGTCTGGCAAAGAGATAAAACGGCATTTTCAAACTGCGCCAAGTTAGATATACTTCTTGCAATCTGGGCACCCATCACACCTTTGGAATCTCTTCTTATTTGGCCAAAAATTGTCTATATCACCAAGTTCGTTATCCCACTGTTTGCCGAAATCCTTTACCTCTCCTACCAGTTTATCAGCCGAACAGAATCTCCTTTTTACTTCCTCTGGATATTCCTTATTTCCTGCCACTTCGGCGAGAACAGACTTGAGCTTCCCAACATCGTCCTGGTCTTTTGCGCATGCTAATGATGTTCCTCTCCGATACCCCAAGGGATATAATATATAACAGCTTTCCTCTCCGGCTGGCGGCACGCTACTTGACTCGATCTGTTCAATCTGTCGAAAATCAGGCAAGGGCTGCCTACCCTCGGCAAGTTGCTTCCACATAGTAAAAAATGTTCCGAAAGCGTAGTCATAGATATATGAAGCCGCCTCTGGACTCTCTGGCTTTACAGGAAACCCCTTCAATTCAAAGGCACGCTTGATTCCCTGACGAAACTGTTCGCACTTTTTATTGTGTATGGCAATTCTTCCCCTGTACTCCTTCCACTTTGCTACTTGTTCTGGAAAATGAGCTCTCAAGCTATCTGACAACTGAGGTTCATCATCCTCTTTAACTGGGACATACTCACCCGACCCCTCTAGTCCCGCTACATATATCCCGATTCCCCCTGCTAAGCTAGGTGTTTCAGTGAAGCTAGATGCTAGGTCTATTACCTCCCTCGCTTCCTTCCTTAAATCGTCAAAATGCTTTCTTAGGTTCTTGTCCTTCTCTTCATTTCTTCTTTGTCGCCAAGCAGTGAGTTGGGGTTCGGCAAACAAACCTACGACTGTAATTCCTGCTATAATAAGTCCTATAAGTCCTATGGTTTCAGCATTCATTCTGACCCTTCTCGCATCGCACCATCCTCAGAAACTTCTCAAGGTACTACTTCGAAGCCTTCTTGGGCAAAATGGTCATCCAGTGCTAATGCCTGAGTGAGATTGAGTCGTCGCATAAGGACAAAACTGGTGCAATCGGTGAAGCTGTAGGGTTTATCGGGTCGTTCCTGAAAGAGCTTCCATGCTAATCGTTCATCCGCCGCCCCTACTCGGACTAACTCCACTACCGCGGGGTCTAGCAAGACAGCACCTACCTTTACTGCTCTCTGATGTCCGAGGCGGGTGAGCACCAGGGTGGCTGTCTCATCAAATACATAGGTTGAGGTAACCAGACTTCCCGTGAACGATTCTAGAAACTCTCTTACCCTGAGGTGGTCAGGGTCTCTGGCGTTGATATAGGCATACCAGGCGCTGGTATCCACAAAGACTCGCTCTCTCATTTGGTTTTCTGGTAAAGCCACCTGTCGTGTTCCCGACCTGAGACTTCCTCATCAGCACCAATTCCGGCAATATCCTCCAGACGCTTACGGTTAGCGCTACACTTACCAATATATTCTGAGAGGATGCCTCGCAGTATTTCAGAAAGACTCCTGCCATCTCGTTCGGCAGCGTTCTTCAGATAGGCATAATGCCAATCTTCCAGCAAAACCTGAGTGCGGTGTAACGACCCCATCTCGCCCTCCCTAAAGATTCTAATGACATATTACATCATTACATCTCAGAAATCAATGCTGTCGTCTCACCATCTCCAGAAACTTCTCAAAGAGGTAGGTGCTGTCCTGAGGTCCTGAGGAGGCTTCGGAGTGGTACTGAATAGAGAAGATGGGAAGCTCTTTATGACGCAGCCCCTCCACTGTTCTGTCATTAAGGTTTATGTGGCTTATTTCCAGACCTCCCTGCAGTGTGTTCGGGTCAACAGCATATCCGTGGTTCTGGGCGGTGATATATACTCTCCCCGTCTCCAAATCCTGCACCGGGTGATTGCCCCCTCGATGCCCAAACTTGAGCTTGAAAGTCCTGGCACCAAAGGCACGAGCCATAAGCTGTTGCCCCAGGCAAATTCCCATTATAGGCTTCTTGCCTATTAGCCCTTTCACTGTTTCTACTATGTAGTCCAATAGCACAGGGTCTCCGGGACCAGGGGAAAGAAGAATGCCATCAGGGCGTAGATTGAGAATCTCACTTGCTGAAGTGGTGCAGGGCACCACGGTAATGCAGCAACCCAGACGAGTCAGGCATCGCAGAATATTATATTTCAGTCCGCAGTCCAGTACTACGATATGGGGCGAAGAAGTAGGTAAACAAGGGGTTGCAACCCCTTGTTTACCTTGACCCTCTCCCATCAAGGGAGGGGGAAGGGGGTCAGCTTCCCACTGGTAGGGTACCAGGGTGCTGACCTGTTTTACGAAGTCGGTATCATCGTAGTGTGGTAGAATATTCAGGTAGTCCAGTGCCTCCGAAGGAGAGAATTCGGTAGTTATTACCCCCATCATTACCCCTACCGACCTGAGTCGGCGAGTAATGGCACGCGTATCCACTCCCCAGATTCCGGGGATGTTGTTCTCCTCTAGATAACTATGCAGTGTCATGGAACTCTGCCAGTGGCTTGGACGGCGGCACTCCTCCCGCACCACAAACCCTCTTACCTGAATACACCTCGACTCAATATCCTGGTCATTGATACCATAGTTACCGATGAGAGGATAGGTGGGCATCACAATCTGCCCAGCATATGAGGGGTCAGTGAGCATCTCCTGGTAGCCAGTCATAGAGGTATTGAACACCACCTCACCATAGGCAGTCACCTCAGCCCCAAAAAGGTACCCTTCATAGACTGAGCCATCTTCCAGCACCAATATTGTTCGCTTGGACATTCATCCCTCTCTATTATTGTGAGTAGAGTGAAGCGATTCCCCATGTTGCTGAGATTACTTCGTTCTCTTCACTTTATTCTGGGCTTCGGTTCATTCACTCCTCGTAATGTGAATGGTACTATCCTGATAAAGTATCTCTCCCCCGAATATGGTAATCATTAGCTTACCCTTGAGGGTATGCCCCGCCCAGGGAGTGTTCTTGCCTCTGGAGGCAAACTCATCGGGATTCACCACCCACTCAGCTTCAGGGTCGAAAATGGTAATATCTGCCGTTGAGCCTATCTTGAGTGTGCCAATATCATCACGGTGCAAGATTCGGGCAGGTGCAGTGGTGAGCCGTGAGATTAAGGTATTGAGGGAAAGCTCTCCACGGTGTACCAGTCCCATCAGGCAGCCCAGAGCTGTCTCCAGCCCACTTATGCCGAAGGCTGCTGCATTGAACTCACAGTGCTTGTCCCCCAAGGTATGGGGAGCATGGTCAGTAGCAATCACATCAATAACTCCCTCACTTAAACCTGAAACCAGTGTTTTTCTATCCTTCTCAGTGCGCAGTGGAGGATTTACTTTGGCATTAGTGTTGTAGCCAGATACACCTTCCTCTGTCATGGTAAGGTGATGAGGAGTAGCCTCGGCAGTGACCCTGATTCCCTTCTTCCTGGCACAGCGAACGAGTTCTACAGCTCTAGCCGTACTAAGGTGAGCGATGTGAAGTCTGGCACCTGTAAGTTCAGCCAGAGCCAGAACCCGATAGACCCAGGTTTCCTCTGCCACTGCAGGCATTCCCCGTAGTCCCAATCTACCGGAGAGCATCCCTTCATTCATTACTCCGCCTTTGGTGAGGATTGGGTCTTCACAATGTTCAATGATAGGGAGGTCAAGGAGACGACTACATTCCATAGCATGGCGCATGAGGCATGAATTCAATACAGGGCTGCCATCGTCGCTGAAACCAACTACTCCTGCCTCTGCCAGTTTATCCATTTCAGTTAGCTGATTACCACTTCTCCCCAGGGTAATACACCCTATGGGGAGAACGCGGATTATCCCTTCATCCCTTGCCTTATAGCAGATAAATTCTACTATATCTGGGGTATCTACAGGTGGTTCTGTGTTAGCCATACAGCATACAGTAGTAAATCCACCTCTGGCTGCTGCCCTTGTCCCAGTGGCAATAGTTTCCTTTTCTGCAACACTTACGCTGTCCTCAGACACTGACTGGCGAAGGTGGCAGTGGAGGTCAATAAAACCAGGGCAGACTATCATCCCCTGGGCTGAAATTGCATGAGTATTCTCCTGGTAAGGGAGTGTGCCACTTTGACCTACCCCAGCGATTTTACCTTCGGTAATGAAGAGGTCACCCACCATATCCATATCCTGACCGGGGTCAATAATATGTCCCTGGGTGATAAAGAGAGAACTTACCACCCCTGTCTACCTCTCAAAGGCTTATTTGGCAAGATGAAATCCCTTCTCCTGAGCTTGCTCCTCTGAATCAAAGAAAACTCGATTATTTGGCTTAATGCGACTAAACGGAAAGGTTTCACAGGAGTGATATATATCTGTCTCAAGATTACCCACATAGCAGGCTTGTCTTTCACGCTCACAGTAGACGCATTGTAAGGTCAAGGGTGAGCCAGATAGGATAGTAAACTCGGGAGTCACATAATGAGATTCATGTACTGAGACACAAGCAGGGTTCTCACACCTCAAGCCAATACTGCTGCTGTAGAGTTGGGAGTCAGGAGTCGAGAGTCGAGAGTCGATAATTGGAAGTTGGGAATCGGGAGTTGCAGTAGGGCAAACCCCTAGCAAGAAAGCGCTAAGTGCCATTCTAACAGGTACCCCACGGGCTGCCTGTTTGAAGTACATGCTCCTCGGGTCGGTATCCATCTCATATGCTAACTCATCAACACGAGGTAGGGGATGCATAACCAGGGTATGTCTGAATCCCTTTCCTTTGAGCAATTCCCTATTTACAACAGGATATTCCTTCCCACCAGCAGGATATTCTTCACCTCCTGTGGCTCTCTCCTTCTGGAATCTGGTAATGTAGAGGGCATCTATCCCTGATTTAGCATCAACGAGAATCTGGAAATTAGCCTCCGGTAGTAGAGCGAGTTGGTGTGGTCCCCGGGGAGTCATATATAAGGCGTCCAGGCTCTCGGAATTGAGAGCCTCCTGCAACGAGGATAAATCAGTACTGGCAATCCCTGTCATTACACCACCGTATACTGAAGATAGCCTTTTAATCACATAATCTGGCATCTCCAGTCCAGGTGCAGGGCAGAAGATGATAGTTTCCGCACCGAACCTGGCAAGAGCATAGGCAAGGGAATGTACTGTGCGTCCATGCTTCAGGTCACCACATAAGGCGATTCTTAGCCCCTTGATAGTTCGCCTCTCCTTCTTTAGGGTATATAGGTCACACAAGGTTTGTGTAGGGTGTTCATGTCCACCATCACCGGCATTTATCACCGGGGTGCCAGCGTAGTCGGCAGCTATCCTGGCTGCTCCCTCCCAGGGATGCCTTATGACGATAATATCGGCATAACTTCCCACTACCCTTGCCGTATCGGCAATACTTTCACCCTTCGATAATGAAGAGGAGTGTAGCTCTGCCGATGATATAACACTACCTCCCAAACGGTGCATTGCAGCCTCGAAGGATAGTCGTGTCCGGGTACTGGGTTCATAGAACAAGGTTGCCATTATTTTACCCTGGCAAAGCCCAAATTGCCCACTCATATTTTCATTCATCTGGTCGGCTAGCGAAAAGATTAACTCAACCTCTTCATTGGAGAGGTCGTCAATAGTGATGACACTTCTGCCTGCCATGCTCATGCTACCCTTTCCTTCCCTGGGTTACTTGGTTTGACAGTTCCACACTTTAGTAGCAATGGCTGACTCCCGATGAGCGCGCCAGAGTCACTATTATCTTCAGGCATAAAAAAACCCCCCTACCCTACTGGTGGGAGGTTAATCGAATATATCCGCTCATATTGAGGCTATACACAGCCCTCACTCCAACCTCATGGGCTGAATTCAAGGGGCAACTTTCCGACTCCAAGTAACTTTAAGTATATCACATATGTTTACTACTTTTCAAATTGCCCCAATTGGGGATAAAATAGAGGGTGTACATAATAGGGAGGTAGCAACCTTTTGGCATACATCATATCCCCAATGCATCTTGAAGATATACTCCAGGTCGTGGAGATTAGCCACGAGGCGTTCCCTTCAGAATGTCCGCCGCTCTCCTTCAATTCCTTTAAGCGAGAGCTGGACAATGAGAGGGCTCACTACCTGGTAGCACGGGAGCAATCCGATTCTCCAATTTGTCAGAGCTACCCCTTTCTTAACACTCACACTAGCACTGCGTCTGGAAGGAAGAGAACTATCTTACAACGACTGATTTCGAAGTTTAAGGCTTCCCCGGATAGATGGGATATTAACACAGGCGAAGAAGCTGCCTCGGACTCATGCTTGATTGTGGGATATAGTGGCTTATGGTTTATGGCAGACGAAGCTCACATCATGTCTATTGCTGTGCGTAGGTCTCACCAACACAGGGGGGTTGGGGAACCGCTTCTTACTGGTCTCATAGACCTGGCGATAGAATGTAATACAAGAGTCCTTACGCTGGAGGTAAGAGTTGACAATGTGTCTGCTCAGTCGTTGTATACGAAGTACGGTTTTCAAATAGTAGGTACACGCCCCAACTACTATACTGAGGACCACAAGGATGCCCTCATCATGTGCACTGGAGAGATTGCATCCGATTCTTTTCAGAAGCAGTTTCAGTGTCTAAAGCAGGACTATTCTAAGAAGCATAAGATTGTAAGTAAAGGAGAAGACTTATGGAGCAACTCTGGGCACCCTGGAGGATAGAATATATTCAGATGGAAAAGTCAGAGGGGTGTGTGATGTGCCAAAAGCCATTGGAGTCCCAGGATGAGGCAAACTATATTCTCTACAGAGGTGAGGAGAACTTTGTCATGCTCAACGCCTGGCCCTACAATCCTGGCCACCTGATGGTAATTCCTTACCGCCATATAGGAAATCTGGAAGAGCTATCTAATGCAGAGTTATGGGAACATGGGGATATAGTCAGAAAATGCCTTCATGCTCTGAAGACTGTGTTTAATCCTGGCGGTTTTAATCTGGGCATAAACTGCGGAAAGGTAGCGGGAGCGGGTATTGTGGGGCATATTCACACTCACATTGTACCTCGATGGGAGGGAGATACCAACTTTATACCTGTCATCTCCAATACACGAGTGTTGCCAGAGGCATTATCTTCTACCTATCAGAAGTTGAAGGGGCAAATACGCTGAGCATTCAGTTTTCAGCTATTAGCCGCCAGATAGCTGTGCTGAAAGCGGTGGGCACTCACCTCCGAGGGCTATAGTATCTTCCCCCTTAAATTATAGAGGAAACCCTTATGGTTTCCTCTATATCCAAAAAAGAATACTCTACCCTTACACTCCCGACTCAAAAGAGGTATCAGCTTTTGCACATACCACCTTTAATATTCTATAACAGCTACAGCCTCTCCACCTTTGACCAATTGACCTGGTGAAACCTTAATCTCCTTAATTGTGCCTGATACAGGAGCAAGGATGGGGTTCTCCATCTTCATAGACTCCATCATGCAAACCACATCACCCTCCTCCACCCCGTTACCTAACGATATAGTTATCTCTATTATTTTACCAGTTATCGGTACCTCTACTATTTCTGAAGCCAACACAATCCTCCTTTATATTCTTTTAATAAAAAACAGCAACTGAGAATTATTATATCGTGTGGCTTTTGTGGAGTCAATATACTGTACTCGTTCAATACTATATTGACAAAATGACCATACATTGCTACACTATGTAGGTTATTTGTGAGATGAGAGATGGAAGTTAGAATAGTAGGGGCTCATTGCTGTGAGTCAGTAGAGACAAAGCTGACATGTATGGTATTGGATGGTATCCTTGCTCTGGATGCAGGAGGATTGACTACAAACCTTTGTTTTGCTGCGCAGGAGAGAATTCGGGCAATCTTGCTTACCCACCAGCACCTTGACCATGTCAAGGGTATTGGTACTATTGGCTATTTCAATGGACTGCTGATAGATTCAGGATTAAAAGATACACCTAAACATGTCTACGCTATCCCAAGCGTGTTAAAGAATCTCTCAACTGACCTACTTAATAATAGGACCTTTCCTGATTTTACTACCTGGCCCTCTGTGGAGAAACCTGCCCTACAGTTCCATCCCGTGGAGTCCTACAAGGAATCCACCATAGAGGGATATAGAGTCCTACCACTCCCTGTAAATCATACTGTGCCCGCAGTGGGCTACTATGTGACTGCCCCAGATGGGGAAAGCTTGTTCTTTACCGGTGATTCTGGCCCCGGCTGGGTCAAACGAACATACGAATATATCACCCCTGATCTTATTATCACAGAGCTCTCAGGCACGAACCATCACACAGAGACAGCCATAAAAATAGGTCACCTTACACCTCAGCTTCTCAAACAGGAACTGAGCGAATTTCACCACTATAAGGGGTA
Organism: Chloroflexota bacterium; assembly: GCA_030612045.1. Taxonomy (GTDB): domain Bacteria; phylum Chloroflexota; class Dehalococcoidia; order UBA2247; family JAUWOP01; genus JAUWOP01. The sequence goes on from JAUWOP010000001.1 coordinate 29,783, forward strand.
TTTGTCACCTGTCATCTTGATTCATCTTACTCCTCTCATTGAAGAGGAAATTAGACAGGAGGTAGAGGAAGTTGCCTCGGAGCTGGGAGCAAACATTCGTCTGGGGCGAGAGGGTATGAGAATTAGTGTTTGAACGCACTGTGTGGGAATGCTGGAATACCAGAGGAAGGAATAGGGGAAGGGGGTTCTTAAAATGAAGATGCTTTTTGTTGACCCCAAATTCTACCGCTGGGGATTTAGCTACCCTAACAGTGTTTCTGCCTTTGGTCCTATCTGTGTGGCTACCTATCTGAAACATAATGGGCAAGAGGCTGAGATACTCGACATGAATGCCAGGAATGTCGGATGGGAGGAGCTTCCATCTATAATCAGAGAGAAGAACCCTAATATTGTTGGTATCCCCAGTGCGATGAATTGCTATGTTCCTGAAGCCCTGGAAGTTGCCGGGATTACCAAATCAGCAAACCTCAATATTGTCACTATTGGTGGAGGGATGAATTTTACCATACATAAAACCCTAATTCCTACTCCCCCATAATCTGTACTACAATTTGCCGTGTGCGGGAGCGATTATCAAAGTCCACGAAGACAATTTGCTGCCATGTTCCCAAAGATAACTTCCCATTACTGAAAGGTATAGTTAGAGAAGCCCCCAGAATCGAGGCACGCACATGAGAGTAGCCATTGCCATCTCCCCAGGCTTGGTCATGAGCATAGGGAATATCAGTAGGGATGACCCTGTCCCACATTTTCTTGAAATCGGAGAGCAACCCTGACTCATTCTCAATAGTGGTAATACCTGCTGTAGAGCCAGTAACAAACAAGGTCACTATCCCATCTTTAATCTCAGATTCTGCTATTTTGCTTGCCACCTGAGAAGTAATATCAACGATATCACAGTGCCCTTGGGTCTGAAAACTAATCCTTTTGGTAGCTATCATAGTATATAAAGAGGCAAGAATTCCCTCACTCCCTTCTGTAAACGGATTATATGAAATTTAGCTCTAAGTGTCAACAATGTTCCTTCTGAAAAGCTCCAATTGGCAGGATAATTAGTAAGATTGAGACTTGTATGGCAAGCATGCTACACTTATTAGTGGTGGGAGCAAATAGATGTTGAGGAAGGGAGAGTAATGGCGGTTAGACTCTACAAGGAACCCAAACTTGAAGACCCTGTTTTGATAGCTGGTTGGCCAGGTATTGGAAATATCGGAATAATAGCTGTCGATACCTTAAGAGGAGCAGTAAAGGCAGAGGAATTTGGGGAGATAGAACCCTGGGATTTCTTCTATCCTAAGAAGGTTTTAATCGAAGATGGTGAGTTAAAGGATTTAGAGTTTCCCATCAATAAATTCTACTTCAGAAAAACTGAGAAAAAGGATTTGATATTTTTTATTGGAGAGGAACAGCCTGCTGGGATAGGAAGGGCTTACGCCGAAGGAATAAAAGCTTACCAGATGGCTAATCTCATCTTGGATGTTGCCCTAAAATTTGGGTGCCGGAGAGTTTATACTTCAGGCGCGGCTGTTGCCCCTATCCATCATACAGTGAAGCCAAGAGTTTGGGCGGTACCAAATAGTGGAGACTTAGTTGATGAACTGAGAAGCTATGAAAATATAGTGCTAATGTCAGATATTGAGGAAAGAGGTGGGCAGGGCAATATCACTGGCTTAAACGGGCTCTTGCTGGGAGTTGCCAAGAAGAGGGGTCTAGAAGCTATCTGTGTAATGGGTGAGATACCAATCTATTTTCAGGGGTTCCCCTTTCCCTACCCAAAAGCATCAAAATCGGTTCTCGATGTATTAACTGCCATTCTGGGAATTAGCATCGAGATGGAGAGATTTACTGCCATTGTTGAGCGCAACGAAAGAGAAATCGAGAGATTATATGAGAAATTCCCTTCAGAGATAAAGGAACAGCTCGATAAATTAAGATATGTGACTTATACCAAGCCGACTGAGCCAGGACCAATAACCGAAGAAGACAAGGTAAGAATCTTAGAAGACATTGATAGATTCTTTAAAAAAGAACCAAAGGAAGACTAAAGTTGGGCGAGAGATGCCCCTTTATTAAGATTTATGGGAAACCGGAACTACAAAGCTCATCCCTGATAGTGGGCTGGGATGAAGATGCTGGCAGGCTGGGGACAAAGGTTACTGACTGCCTGAATAAGAAGCTGGGATGTGATGAATTCGGGGAAATTGAACCTGCAGGTTTCTTCCCAATAGACGGAGTCTTAGTAGAAGATGACATAGCCCAATTTCCAGAAAGTAAATTCTATTGCTGTAATAAAGAGAATCTGGTATTTTTTAAAAGTACCCCACCAAGAGCCGAGTGGTATAAATTTCTAAATTCAGTATTAGATGTGGCTGAACATTACTGCCATGTGAGAGAGTTATACACTATTGGTGCCATGATTACTTCACGCCCCCATACTATCCCTCGAGAGTTGCTAGCTATGGTCAACTCATCGAAAATGAAGAAGATGTTGAGTCAGTATAATATAGCCACAGATACAGAGTATGAAACCCCACATGGACAAAGACCAACCTTAAGCTCTCTTCTTCTATGGGTTGCAAAAAGGAGAAATATTCCAGGAGTAGGACTCTGGGTGCCAATACCTTTTTATCTGGCATCGACTGAAGACCCTCAGGCATGGAGAAGAGCCATCGGATTTTTTGATGAGAGATTCAACTTGGGAATCGATTTCAGAGATATTGATGAAGAAGTGATAAGGCAAAATAAAAAGCTTACTGAATTAGCAAACCAGTTTCCTGAGTTCAACGAATATGTCCGCAGATTAGAATGGAACCTCAGTCTAACTGAGAATGAAAGTGAGAAGCTTACTGAGACAACCGAAGAGTTCCTCAAGAAAAGAGATTAAACTCAGGTTTATCTCCGAAGAGTAAGAGTGGCTCACTAAAAGGGGTACTCCTATTATCTCGTGAACTGGAGGCGGCCTACCATGAAGAGATGGTGGGCGGTAGAGGATTTGAACCTCTGACCCCTTGCGTGTGAAGCAAGTGCTCTCACCACTGAGCTAACCGCCCCAAATTATATCCAATTTGTCCCCGGTTCCTGTCGAAAATCCGCTAAAGCAAAAGGTCTTTTCGCTACCTTTAATCTTGCCCCACTGTCTCCTGCTCCCTCTCAAGATCGCATTATATCGCTGCCACATCACACAGTCAAATATACGTACGTAGCTTCATCCTGCTTGCAAATAACAAGCATATAATCTGCCCCCCATTCTTAACCTAACCGGCAGATGTTGACTTGCTATATTTCCTAATGAATCGGACTACTCTATCAACATTAGCAGTAGTAGCTTCCCTCAGCCTTCTTGCTACTCCCCTTGCCGTTCTCACGTCTTTATCCAATTGACGCCATATTCGCTTACCAATATACCTGATACCTGGCTATTTCCCTCTGGCACATCCTCTGACCTAAGGTCGCTTACAGCATCAATAAGGTTCTGCTGCTCACAAGTAAGCCCGTTTCCTGTTCTATCTTAAGCAGCTCAATTGCCGTGGGGATAAAGCCCTCCGGTGGAGTGGGACTTATCTCCGAGCAAAATGCTATCCATTCCTCTATCTTCTCAGGTTCAATCCCTATGCCCAGTAGCCTCTCAAGAAAGCGAAAGCCCAGTTTTGCTTGCGCAAGGTCTAAGTTTTATTCCGAAAATAGACTCACCCCACATTTTCATGGTTCGTTGGTGGGCAGCCGCCCATGAGTGTTTGTTTTCTGATTAGCACAATTAGGGGTCTTGGTAGGCTTGCAGCCGCCATTCCTTGGAACTAGAATGTAGGTAAAGGTGGGAAAGCTCAGCAATGATTCACATCGATGGGTCAGAAAGGTCAGGAAGCGGGACTATCGTGCGATATGCTATAGCCCTCTGCTCGCTGCTCGGTGAAGAATTGCATATCATCAACATCCGGGCAAAGCGGGACAAGCCAGGACTGCGTCCGCAGCACCTGGCCTCGGTGAGAGCCTGCGCCCAGATGTGCGATGCCCAAGTGGAGGGGGCAGAAGTAAACTCCAAGGAGATTGCCTACAAACCGGGAGGAAAGATAAAGGGTGGTTACTACGAGTGGGATATCGGCACTGCCGGCTCGACCACCATGTTGGTGATGTCACTGCTTCCTCTGGCCTGCTTTGCCGATAAGGATACCACCATCAGAGTAACTGGCGGACTGTTTCAGGACTTTGCCCCCTCGGCCCATCACATGCAACGTGTATTATTCCCCACGCTGCAAAAGATGGGCGTGCAGACATCTCTGGAAGTAATCCGCCCCGGGTATGTTCCCAAAGGGGGTGGCGTCATTCAGGTCAACATAAAGTCGGTCAACAGCATAAAGCCTTTGGCACTGTCCCGTCAGGGTAGAGTTAAGTCCATCAAGGGATTGTCCCTCTCCTCTCATTTGAAGAAACCAAGGGTGAGCGAGAGGATGGCAAGAGAATGTCGAGAATTTCTTGTTCAAAAAGGGTATCGCCCAGACATAGAAACCCTGTGGGACGAAACCTCCTCGCAAGAGGGGGCCAGCCTAGCCATCTGGGCGGAGACTGATACCGGCTGCCTGTTGGGGGCTGACCGTGCAGGAAGGAGAGGTCGTAGCTCCGAGGAGATCGGCAGATATGTGGCACGGACGCTTCTGGAGGACCTGGGGGCTGGCGCTACCGTTGATCGATATCTGGCGGATCAGCTAATCATCTATGCGGCGCTCGCCAGAGGGACTACACAGTGCATCATACCACGCCTCACAGGGCATGTGGAAACTAACCTCTGGCTGGTGGAGCAGTTCGGGGCTCGCCCGCGACTCGAGGGAAACGATTTACAAATTGAAGGACTGGAGCTTACCAGGTAAGGGTGAGAATGTCCTCATCGATGCCATGACGGGTGGGGGGACCATATTGACTCATTTTGGCATGACCATGCTTAAGACAAAACCCTGGGAATTGGCGAGCCGATTAACCGATGAGTCAGGGATTGAGGTGATTGCATCCTCAGATGGGATGACGATAGCACTTGACCCTAACGAATGCTCACGACTCTTACCTCCCCCCCTACCGGAATGATAAGTTGCTTGACGGCATTTTGGGATGTTAGTTATAATAAACTTTGCGAGCGGGTGTAACTCAGTGGTAGAGTGCTTGCTTCCCAAGCAAGGAGCCGTGGGTTCGAATCCCATCACCCGCTCCACAAAGCTAAGGATATCCGGCCTGTAAGAACTTGCATGAGTCAAGCAGCAGTGGTAGTCTACTAATTGCTTCTCAAAGAATCAGAGGAATAACCTCTGCATCTGAGTAACTCTCACTATAATTGTTCAACACTCCACCACTGAGTTTAGTTAGTAACTATGAATATCTTCATCAAACTTACTGCCACTCGCTGCAGGATTTCTCTAATTATGCTATTTTAATAGGAGGGGATTTGCTTCAAAGGACTTCAGCTTGATATAATGAATCATCATGATGGTAACCTCAGTTTCTGAAAAGCTGATACCAGTAGTAGACCTGGGTGGCTCAAAAATTATTGCTGCTTTGGTCTCCTACAATGGCGAGATTATTGCCGAAGAGCATGTTGCTACCCTGGCAGAGCAGGGTCCCAATGCAGTAATTGACAGGATGCTCGCTACCCTCAAAGGGGTCATTTCTAAGGCTAACCTGTCTCTATCTTCACCTGCTATTTCTAGGTTGGTCATTGCCTCCGCCGGAGCCATTGATAAGCATAATGGGATAGTAACCTCCTCTCCCAACCTTCCAGGGTGGCAAAATATCACCCTGAAAGAGACTGTGGAAAAGGAGATGGGACGGGAGGTTCTCCTTATAAACGATGCTAGCGCCGCCGCAATAGGCGAGCATCGCTTCGGTGCAGGCAGGGGAGTGGATAATCTCATCTATGTTACAGTAAGCACCGGTATTGGTGGAGGAATCATTACAGATGGCAAATTATACACTGGCGTCTCGGGTAGTGCCGGTGAAATAGGGCATATGTGTATCAATCTCAATGGTCCTCATTGTAGCTGTGGTAACATAGGATGCCTAGAAAGCCTTGCTTCAGGGAAAGCTATAGCAAGAGAAGCCCAGAGGCGCATTACTCAGGGGACAAAGAGTCTCATTCTTGAATTAGCCGAAGGAGAGATACATAATATCAATGCCAGAATAGTTTCTGATGCTGCTCGAAGGGGAGATACTCTGGCAATAGAACTTATCTCCCAGGTAGCTACTTATCTTGGAATAGGACTGGTAAACCTGGTCAACATCTTCAATCCAGAGATGATTATCATCGGAGGAGGAATGTCACAAATGGGAGAGATGCTTCTCTCTCCCGCCCGCCAAATTGTGGAAGAAAGAGCCTACCGACTACCCGCTGAGGCAGTGCAGATTGTGCCCAGTGAACTGGGTGATTATTCCAGTATCTTGGGCAGTGTTGCCTTCCTCCAGTTAGATGAGTTTAATTCGGTGCGTTGACAATCAAGATTAGCTAATGATAGACTAAAAAGTAGTGGCTTGGATACTTTAGTATGCTAGCTAGCATGGAAGGTTGAGTATCGAGCTAAAGTAGGTTTGTGAAGGTGCAACTCCTGTTAATTATCCCAGTAAGTTAGACTGTCAACTAAAAGGAGAGTGAGATGCAGGTTACACTAAGCGTGATCAAAGCTGATGTTGGAGGGTTCGTAGGTCATTCCAGCTCACATCCTGAAGTCTTAGATAAAGCTAGGAAATCGATGGATAAAGCTAAGAAACAAGGAATGCTCATTGATTATCATGTTACTCGCTGCGGAGATGACCTGCAGTTGATTATGACCCATGAGATGGGGGAAAATAATGGTGCTATACACAAACTGGCATGGGATACCTTCCTGGAGTGTACTGAGGTTGCTAAGCGGCTGAAGCTACATGGAGCAGGTCAGGACCTCCTTAGTGACGCCTTTTCGGGTAATGTAAAGGGAATGGGTCCCGGGGTAGCCGAGATGCAGTTTGAAGAGAGAGAGGCTGAGACCATAATTATCTTTATGGCAGATAAGACTTCATCTGGAGCATGGAATTTGCCCCTCTATAAGATGTTCGCTGACCCATTTAATACTATTGGACTGGTTATCGCCTCCAATATGCATAAGGGGTTTTCTTTCGAGGTACATGATGTTAAGGGACATAAGAAGATTGTGTTCCATGCCCCTGAAGAAATCTATGATATGTTGGTCTTCATGGGAGCACCAAGCCATTATGCTGTCAAGGCAGTGTATCACCGTGAGACTGGAGAGATTGCTGCTGTCTCCTCTACTGAGCGTCTTTCTTTAATTGCGGGAAGGTATGTGGGTAAGGATGACCCTGTGTGTGTAGTTCGCTCCCAGGGACAATTTCCTGCCGTGGGAGAAATCTTGGAGCCCTTCACTATGCCAACATTGGTAGAAGGTTGGATGCGTGGTTCACACCATGGACCATTGATGCCAGTAGCTGTGGAGCAATCTAATCCTAGTCGTTTCGATGGTCCCCCTAGGGTGATTTCCCTGGGGTTCCAGATTGCCAATGGTATGCTGGTAGGACCCCGAGATATGTTCGATGACCCCTCCTTCGATGATGCTCGCCACCTGGCAAACCAGGCTGCTGAGTACATGAGGCGACATGGACCCTTTGAGCCCCATCGCCTTCCCCTGGAAGAAATGGAATACACTACTATGCCTCAGGTGATGAAAAAACTGGAGGTAAGGTTTACAGATTTGTGACTGCTAAACTACTCCTCGCTACAGGAAATGCTGCTAAACAGCAGGAGTATTTTCAGCTACTGGAAGGTATTCCCTTCCAGCTCACTACCCCTGCGAGGGAGAATATCAAGTTAGTAGTGGCAGAGACAGGCACTACACTGGAGGAGAATGCTCGTCTTAAGGCTGTTGCCTATACCGTAGTAAGTGGTTTACTAACTCTGGCTGATGACTCTGGTCTGGAGGTAGTAGTATTGGGAGGAGCACCAGGGGTTCTTTCGGCAAGGTATGCAGGAGATAATGCCTCTGATGCAGATAAGGTTTCATATCTTCTTTCACAGCTTAGTGGAGTACCAATGGCGGAGCGTCTGGCCCACTTCCGATGCATTATTGCTATCGCTCATCCCACAGATAAGATGGAGCTTTGTGAGGGAGTGTGTTGTGGTCTCATTACCCTTGAACCAAGAGGAGAACATGGCTTTGGCTATGACCCGATTTTTTATCTGCCCAAATTGGGTAAGACAATGGCTGAGCTTACTATGGATGAGAAGAATAAGCTGAGTCATAGAGGGATAGCTGCCCGAAAAGCCAGAGCCATCTTAGAATCTTACATAAGTCCATGTCTACCAGGAGGTGTGATGTGAAATTGACGTGTCTTCAAGAAAATCTGAACAAGGGGTTAGGGGTTGTTAGTCGAGCAGTAGCAACGCGGACAACCTTGCCCATTACTAATAATGTTCTTCTTTCTGCAAAGGAGTCTCGCCTCAAGCTATCAGCTACTAACCTGGAGATGGCTGTAATGTGCTGGGTTGGAGCCAAGGTAGAAGAGGAGGGGGCAATCACGGTTCCTGCTCGACTCTTTATGGAGCTTGTTAATTCCCTGCCCAATGATTTGATAGGATTGAGTCTTTCTCGACATGTATTAGAACTGAAATGCGCTCGTCTTCATTCTCACATTAATGGGATAGATGCCGAGGACTTCCCTCCTATTTCTGTAGTTGAGGATGGCTTACGAATCCAAATTGAGGCTGAAGCACTCCGAACAGCCATTAGCCATGTGGTTTTTGTTACTGCTTCGGAGGACACTCGACCAGTGCTCACCGGTGTTCATATTGAGATAGAGAATGATACTATAACATTAGCTGCTGCTGATGGATTCAGATTAGCAGTGTATCAATTACCGCTGACTTCCTCGGTGGATGAGAAGGTGGAATTTATTGTCCCTGGACGTACCTTGACGGAATTACTTCGGCTTATTGGCGAGCAAGAAGAGCCAGTAGAGTTAATTGTTAATCCTGCCAGAGGACAGGCTTCATTCAAGCTAAAGAATGCTGAGATGACAACGCAACTTATTCAAGGGAGTTTCCCTAACTACAGACAACTTATCCCCCAAAACTATGAAACCCGAGCAGTGGTTAATGTTAAGGATTTTCTCAAAGCAGTAAAAACCGCATCTATATTCGCCCGAGATGCAAGCGGAATAGTGCGTCTCATGATAAGTATGAATGCTGAGGGTGAAGGCACTTATGCTGCAGACCTGGGGTCGGGTAATCATGGGGGAAACAGTTCGGAATCGGAAACTACCATTACACAGGTGGCTCCGAGAAGTGAAGCATTGGCATTGGGCAAAGTAAGCATAATTTCCTCTTCGGAACAGGTAGGTGACAATGTAAGTGAGATAGATGCCAGTGTGGAAAGGCTCTCTCCAGAGCAAAGTGAGCTGGCTAGGATTGCCTTCAATTGCAGGTATCTTAGTGAAGTGCTGAGTGCCCTTCACGAGGAACAGATAGCATTGGAGATTACCACCCCCTCAAGTGCAGGAGTTATTCGTCCTGTAGGCTCTGATAACTATGTCTACGTGATTATGCCAATGTTTGTTCAGTGGTGAAGCTAATTGCAGAAAGAACCAGAGGGATAGCCTCTGGTTCTTTCAGTTCTTTGGCGAAAAGGTAGCGGCAGGAGTATGAGGAGCTCAAGACTCCTCCTTAGGGGATTCTTTAGCTATAACCTTGATTTCCTTGGGTTTCAATTCCTCTAACCGTGGAATAGTTAGGGTGAGAATCCCATCTTTAAAGGTAGCCTCTGTCTTATCGGTGTTAAGCCCGGTAGGAAGCTGGATAGAACGGCTGAAGCTACCATAATGGTGCTCCTGATAGAGGTAATTCTCTTTCTTAACTTCCGTCTCAGACTTCGACTCACCCTTTATAGTCAGGGTATCTCCAGTAATAGTTACATCCATCTCATCAGGCTTTGTCCCTGGCACAGATGCCTTGATTACTATCCTATCAGACTCTTGATACATGTCAATAGGTACCGCAGGTGTCTCTCCCAGCACACTACTAATCAGCCGAGAAGGGCGCATAAAACTACCCTCTAACAATTTATCCATCGACTGCCGCACACGCATTAATTCATCGAATGGCTCCCAACGCATTAAATCCATCGATACTAAGCTCCTTTCTGATTTATTAGGTTTCCTCTCCCCTAGCCACTATCCGCATCACTAAATTAAATATACCACCCTATAAAAAATTTGTCAAGAGTTTTAAACAAAAATTATCACTTTCCTCATAAAAGTATTGACATATTTCTTTAAAATATATTATAATACCTGTAGTTGTAATAAGAGAGATAGCATTACCATAGAAGTTTGGAGAAGGAGAGGATACCCAAGGGGAAGAGTATGAAAGGAAAGAAAGATTATTATCAGATTCTCGGGGTAAAGCGGGATGCCACTGAAAAGGAGATTAAGCAGGCTTATCGTAAGCTGGCTCGCAAGTACCACCCTGACCTCAATCCAGGCAATAAGGCATCTGAGGAGAAGTTTAAGGAGATAAATGAGGCTCATGAGGTGCTCTCTGATACAGAGAAGCGTAAGAAGTATGACCAGTTTGGGGAGCAGTGGATGTATGCTGACCAGTTTGCTAAGGGAGGAGGAGCTCATTGGGACTTCGGCAGTGGTGAGGGGCAGTCTACTTTTGACTTCAGAGGATTCTCCCCGGAAGGGGGTAGCCTGGATGATATACTGGGAGGAATCTTCTCGGGCTTCACTACAGGGCGTACTGCTGGGGGACGAGGAATGCCTCGTACCCGGCGAGGTAGGGACACAGAGCACCCCATTGAGATTACCCTAGAGGAAACATACCATGGCGCTACCCGTTTCATCCAACTTCAATCAGAGGCGGCTTGTCCCAGTTGTGGTGGAGCAGGGATGGTTCATAATGTTATCTGTTCCTCATGCCATGGTACAGGAATAATCCTTGAAGGGCGTCGTTTGGAGGTCAAGATTCCTGCTGGTATCAGTAATGGGTCAAGAATTCGCCTCGCTGGTAAGGGAGAAGCTGGTTCAGGCAGAGGCACTTCAGGTGACCTTTACTTAGTGGTCTCAATCAAGCACCATGAGCGTTTTGAGAGAAAAGGAGATGACCTCTATACTGAGGTGTCTGTTCCTCTGCTCACCGCAATACTTGGTGATGAGGTAAAGGTGCCTACCCTTAAAGGGAGTGTGAACCTTAAGATTCCTGCTGAGACTCAAAACGGGCAGGTTTTTCGTCTAGCAGGGCAGGGCATGACACGAATGAATAACTCAGATTGTGGTTCCCTATATGTTAGTGTAAAGGTAACCCTCCCTACTCACTTTACAGAACAGGAGAAAAAATTATTCCGAGAGCTGCAAGCACTTCAGATAGAGAAGGTACATGAGAATTGAAGACTGAGGAAGCTCTCTTCTTAGCTTTTCCCGTAAAGGAAGTGCTTCTCCCACACCTCATAAACGAAGCCGTCAGTGGTCAGCAGAGGGGGAGTGGACTGAAAACTGAAAGCCGATAGCTGAAAGCTAAAAAGAATAGAAAGGGTATGGAGAATGGCAGAATTTGAATTTGATGAGTCAGAGCCTTGTTATGTCATAAGTATAGTAGCTAAGCGGGTTGGTATCCATATCCAAACCTTGCGGTATTATGAAAAGATGGGTGTTATTCAGCCAACACGCTCTGAGGGGAATATTCGCCTCTATTCAGAAAAGGACATCGAGAGGTTGCGGAAGGTCAAAATGCTAACAGATGACCTGGGAGTAAACCTCGCTGGAGTTGATGTCATCCTGCGCATGACAGAACATATGATAGAAATGGAAAGAGAGATGGAGCAGCTACGGGAGGAAATCAGAAAGCTAGATATGAGATAGAGACAGACCACAGCCGGGTAGGTTGACCGATGTCGGTCAACCTACCCATGATGAGATGGGCATTGATAGAGACCCTTCCCCTTTCTATCCCTGTTTGGTAAGGGGGAGTTGGGGCTGATAGCTAGGTCTCTATCTCTGTCTGATAAGGGGGTGTCACCATAATGAAACAGGACAAATTTACTGAACAGGCACAGGAGGTACTGGCTACTTCACAGGAGTTGGTACGGCGTTATCACCACAGCCAATGGGATGTAGAGCACATTCTTCTGGCTCTCTTAGAACAAGAGCAGGGATTAGCCACTAATATACTTCAGCAGTTGGGAGTAGATACCAGTGATATAAGACGGCGAGTAGAAATGGCGCTGGGACAAGCTCCTCGGGTTGCCTACGAGGGGAATCAGATTTATGCTACACCACGAGTAGCTCATCTTCTGGAAAATGCTGCTGAGGAGGCAGAACGATTCAAGGATGAATTTGTGGGGACTGAGCACATTCTTATTGCTACTGCCACGGAGCAGAAAGGTGAGGCGGCTCGCATCTTGCACGAAGCAGGTATTGATAGAGAAAAGCTCTACTCCGCTCTGCAACGCATTCGAGGCACACACCGTGTCACCGACCCCCGGGCAGAGAGCAAATACCATTCTCTGGAGAAGTATGGCCGTGACCTTACCGAGATGGCACAACGGGGAAGGCTTGACCCAGTTATAGGGCGTGATGAAGAGATAAAGCGGGTAATGCAGATACTGACACGACGCACAAAGAATAATCCAGTGATTATTGGTGAGGCAGGTGTGGGCAAGACTGCTATTGCTGAGGGCTTAGCACAGAAGATAGCCACTGAGGATGCTCCTGTATCATTAAGAGGAAAAAGGGTAGTGGCACTTGACCTTGGTGCTCTTGTAGCCGGTACTAAGTTCCGGGGGGAGTTCGAAGAGCGACTCAAGGCAGTCATGGATGAGATTCGTGAGGCAAAGGGAGAGGTTATACTCTTCATTGATGAGCTCCATACAGTAGTAGGAGCCGGTGCAGCAGAGGGAGCACTGGATGCCGGAAATATGCTTAAACCAGCGCTGGCACGGGGAGAGCTACAATGTATTGGAGCTACCACTCTCGACGAATACCGAGAGCATATTGAAAAGGACAAGGCTCTGGAAAGACGGTTCCAGCCACTTATTCTCAATGAGCCCAGTGTGGAGGACACTGTCGAAATGCTACGAGGACTGCGCCCCAGGTATGAGGCACACCACAAGGTTACCATTGACGATTCTGCCTTGGTAGCAGCAGCCCACTTAAGCCAGCACTACATAAGTGATCGCTTTCTACCAGATAAAGCTATTGACCTGATAGATGAGGCGGCGAGTAAGCTGCGTATTGAGAACGGTAGTGCACCACCCCAGGTTAGAGAATTAGAGCGCCGCTTGCAGCACTTGCTTGATGAGGAGGAAGCTGCTTCACAGCGCCAGGACTACCAGCGTGCTGCTGAGATAAAGACAGAGAGGCTTCGTCTGGAGGAAGAATATAATCATGAAAAGGCAAAGTGGCTGCAGTACAGGAGACCTGATGGTGTGGTGAGTGAAGATGACATCGCTGAACTCATCTCCAAGTGGACAGGTATCCCAGTAGCTCGTATGGTGGAGAGTGAAGCCAACCGTCTCCTTCACATGGAGGAGCGCCTCCACCAGAGAATCGTGGACCAGGAAGAGGCAGTGATAGCTCTTTCTGAAGCTATCCGCCGTGCCAGGGCAGGGCTTAAAGACCCCAAGAGACCTATCGGAAGCTTCATTTTCCTTGGACCCACCGGTGTAGGCAAGACTGAGCTGGTGCGGGCACTGGCAGAGTTACTCTTTGATGACGAAAATGCCATGGTCCGCCTGGATATGTCAGAATATATGGAAAAGTATGCCGTATCCCGTCTCATTGGAGCGCCACCGGGGTATATTGGTTATGAAGAAGGAGGACAACTTACAGAGGCAGTAAGGCGTCGTCCCTATCAGACAATCCTCCTTGATGAGATTGAGAAGGCACACCCTGATGTGTTCAATATTCTGCTCCAGGTTTTGGAGGATGGCAGGCTGACAGATGGACATGGCAGAACGGTAGACTTCAAAAATACTGTGATAATCATGACCAGTAATGTAGGAACTGAGGACATTGAACGCGACCTCAGTATCCATGGCGAGCAGATGGATTCTCAACAGCTACACAGGGCAGTAGAGGGTGCCCTCAAACGCACCTTCCGTCCTGAATTTCTCAACCGTGTTGATGACATTATCGTCTTCCAACCCCTAAGTGAGGAGAGCATCAGGCAGATTGTTGACCTGATGATGAGAGAGGTGCAGAAGCGTCTCAATGAGCACAAGATAACCATCGAACTGACAGAAGAAGCTAAACAATGGTTAGTTAAAGAGGACTATAATCCCACCTATGGGGCAAGACCACTGCGCCGTGCCATCCAGCGCTATATAGAAAATCCACTGGCGAAGAAGATACTGGAGGAAAAATTTAACACAACTGCTGCAGATAGTGAAGGAAGCACCATCCTGGTTGATGTGAAAAATGGAGAGCTGGCATTTACCGTGAAAGAAGTGCCTGAGGGCGTTTAGGGTGATGTGTCACTAATGTACTGAACGAGTACACTCCCTTGAGCCAAATGATATGAGAGTGTATAGTTAACAGCGGGATTCCTTACAATCCCCGTTTGGGGAAACTAGCTAGAGGGGGACTCACCATTACACTGTTTCTCCTGACGGGCGATGTCACTAAGTTAAGCCCAAGCTATTATAGTCTTAGTGAAGCATCTACTCCTGTAGCAAGGAATGATTGTTCTTCTGGGGAAGATACTTTGTGAGGACATGCTAATTGGGAGGAAATAAGAGGAATTTCTTGAATAAATCTCAGATGATTACTAACCTTTATAAGGATAAATTCATAGATGAACAAGTACTATGGAATCTTTTAGGCTCAAGGCTTAAAAAATCAGAAATAGAACAAATAGATGAAACCTTTAGAAAGTGTAAAGGAAGAGGCAAAGCTAATCATGGGGGACTAAATGAGTGAAGATATTAGGCCTAGAGAGAGGTTATTAGCCACTGATAATCCTAAATTAGTTGGGAGGTATGCAGGGCAACTTGTTTTCATTATGTGAGGAGAAGAGGTGATTCAACGACACTATTCTCAGAGCATTCAAATAGGGAAGGTAACTATTGGCGGTGACGCCCCTATCGTAGTACAGTCCATGACCAAGACTGATACCAGGGATGCTGCTGCCACTATCGAGCAAATTCGCCGACTGGAGGAGTGTGGCTGTGAACTCGTTCGGGTAGCAGTCCCCGACCTCAAGGCAGCTCAATCTATAGCCGAGATAAAGAAGGGTATCAACATCCCCCTGGTTGCCGATATCCACTTTGACTATCGGCTTGCGCTGGCATCTCTTGAGCATGGCGCCGATGCTCTGCGTCTTAACCCGGGAAACCTTCGTGACCCTGAGCACATTGCTGCTGTGGTTCAAGCTGCTAAAGAGAGGCAGACACCTATTCGTATCGGAGTGAATGCAGGGAGTATGCCACCAGATGAAGGCTGTCAGTCATCAGCTATCAGCTCTACGACAGGCATCGTTAGCCGGATGGTTGAGGCTGCTATGGCACAGATACGTTTACTGGAGAGCCTGGACTTTAATCTCATCAAGGTATCCCTCAAGGCTTTCGATGTGCCTACCACTGTTGAAGCCTACAGGGCTATTGCTTCTAGAATACCCTATCCACTACACCTGGGGATAACTGAGTCGGGTCTGACTCTACCAGGGTCTATCCGTAGCGCTATAGGACTGGGGATTCTACTCTCGGAGGGTATTGGGGACACCATCAGAGTCTCCTTGACTGACACCCCTGAGAAGGAAGTATTTGCTGCCTACGAGATATTAAAGTCTCTCAACCTGAGGGAACATGGGCCCACCCTCGTAAGTTGCCCTACCTGCGGCAGGTGTGAAATTGACCTGATAAGTCTGGCTAAGAAGGTGGGGGAGAGATTGCAAGGGGTAAGTAAACCCATCAAGGTAGCTGTGATGGGTTGCGTAGTAAATGGGCCTGGCGAAGCCAGGGAGGCTGATGTAGGTATTGCTGGTGGAAAGGGCAAGGGGGCTCTATTTAGAAAAGGCAAGGTGGTGCGCACTCTACCAGAGGAAGAACTCCTGAGTGCCCTGATGTCGGAGATAGAAGACCTCTAAATTACCCTGCGGAAATCTTGAGATTATCTATGCAGGGGCTTCTAACTATCCCCAGAATAGAAGTACTGTGGAGATACGAAGTGATAGATTTTGAGCTAACTGAAGAACAGACTATGCTCCGTAATATGATTCGAGAGTTTGCTGAGCGAGAAGTTATCCCAGTTATCAGGAATTATGAGCGCCAATTCCAGTTCCCTTTTGAGATTGTCGCCAGAATGGCATCCCTGGGCATGCTAGGGGGACCAATACCCCAGCAATATGGAGGCATGGGAGTTGACTGGATTACTCACGCTGTTATCTCTGAGGAAATTGGTCGCATCTCTTTTTCATTATGCATAGCTATTCCTATAGCTCATACTTCACTGGTAGAGATGAGTATCCTGAATTGGGGCAATGAGGAGCAACGGCAAAGCTACCTTCCCCGATTGACCAGGGGTGAGATGATTGGTTGTTTTGCTACCGTAGAGCCAAATGTGGGGAGTGATGGGGTTGCCATTGAAGCCAGAGCAGAGCTTGATGGGGACCAATGGGTGCTTGACGGTACCAAGATATGGATTACCAACGGCAGCATAGCAGACCTGGCTATAATCACAGCTCGGACAGAGGAAGGGATTACTGCCTTCCTCGTAGAGAAGGGAACCCCTGGCTTCTCTGTTACCAGGATTGAAGGGGTTATGGGGATACATTCTGCCAGTGAATCCGAGCTAAATCTGACTCAGTGCCGAATTCCTCGGCAAAATTTGCTGGGGAAGGTCGGGAAGGGATTCCATATTGCACTATCCAGCATTAGCATTGCACGCTATTCTATAGCTGCGGGGTGCACAGGGATAGCCCAGGGATGTGTTGATGCTTGCGTCAAATATGCGCAGGAACGCTACCAGTTCGGTAAGCCTATCGGTAGTTTTCAGCTAGTTCAGGGAATAATCGCTGATATGGTAGTAGAAACTGAGGCAGCAAGATTCCTTACCTATCGGGCAGGTTATCTTAAAGATAGAGACCTTCCCAATGCCAGGGAGACCTCCATTGCTAAATACTATGCTACTGAAGCTGCCCTACGGGCATCCACTAATGCTATTCGGTTACACGGTGCCTACGGGTATAGTGATGCTTCTCCTGTAGAACGCTATCATCGTGATGCTATGGGAGCTATCATATTTGGTGGCACTAATGAGATTCAAAAATTGATTATAGGACGAGATGTTCTCGGTATTAGTGCCTTCGTGTAGTACTATTTACCATATATTGGAATGTTTCAATGAGGCTTGCATCTCTGGCAGGGGAAGTGTGTTAACAATATGCTTTGCCTCACACCAACCACGGCGAGCTACCCCTACACCAAAGCGCATAAACTTTAGGTGCTCTGTGGCATGGGAATCAGTATTTATCACTAGCTTCACTCCTAACTCCCTGGCTCGGAGTACACGAGTATCCTTTAGGTCAAGGCGATCTGGCATGGCATTTATCTCCAGTATGGTACCAGTTTGAGCCGCTGACTGGAAGATAGCTTCCCAATCAGCGTTGATTGCCTCTCTTTCCCCTATAAGACGGCAGGATGGGTGAGCTATAATATCTACCAGAGGATGTTCTACGGCAGCAAGGATTCTTTGCGTCATCTTGTGCTCCTCTTGTCCCATTGCCGAGTGAACGCCCGCAACAACTATATCCAGTTGCTGCAACAGTTCCTCGGATAAATCAAGCCTTCCATTAGCTTTGATATCCACTTCAATACCACACAGCAGGTGAATGCCCATCAACCTCTTGTCGAGTTCTCTTATCTCAGTTATCTGCTTTCTCAAGCGCTCCTCGCTCAGCCCTCGGGCAGCACCTCTTCCTGCCGAATGGTCAGTAATGGCTAAATACTGGTAGCCTAGTGCTTGAGCTGCTAGTGCCATTGTCTCAATGGAGTCATGTCCGTCACTCCAGTCAGTATGAACATGCAAATCCCCTTTAATATCCGAAGGGGTCACCAGAATAGGCATGGTACCTTTCTCAGCCCTGGCTACTTCCTGCTGGCCCTCCCTCAATTCAGGTGGGATGAACTGGAGCCCCAGGCGATAATAGAAATCCTCCTCGGTAGAGAATTTCTCCAGGTGGTCAGTCTTTATATCTGTAATGCCATATTCACTCAGCTTCAATCCCTGGCGATGCCCTCTTTCTCTTAAGGTGATATTATGCTGTTTGCTGCCGGTGAAGTATTGTAGTAGAGAGCCAAAGGCATCATGTTCCACTACCCTCAAGTCTACCTGAATGTCATGGCAGCTAATTACGCTTGCCTTGGTCCCCCCTTTAACCAGCGTTTCCTTCACATGAGGTAGACACACAAAGGCATTAATGACCTCTTCAGGATTCTCAGCAGTGCCCATAAGGTCAATATCTCCTACGGTCTCTCTGAAGCGGCGCAGGCTACCTGCTGTAGTGAGGTTGTGCACTCCTGAGCTCTGACGCAGAGAATTCATCATTTCTTCTGCCAGGGGAAGAGCCAGTCCCAGGAGAATGCGTTTCTCTTTACTGTGCATTGCCCGAATATGGTGGAGGATATTCTCCCCCGTCTTATCTCCTAGGCGATAAAGTGATGCTACCTTACCCTCTAGAATTGCCTGCTCCAGTTGCTCTACTGAGCTTATCCCCAATTCCTGAGAAAGGAGGAGTGCAGTTTTAGGTCCTATGCCGGGAATATTGAGCATATCAGTTATACCTGGGGGAAACTCAGCCTGAAGCTTCTCATAGTATTCCAGGTGTCCTGTGGTCAGAAGCTCAGTAATCTTCTTGGAGATGGCATCGCCGATGCCGGGGACTGTTCTAAGTTTTTTCTCCGCCATTAACTGCGTGAGTTCTACGGGCAGATGCTCAATAGAACGGGCGGCGCGCTGATATGCCCTGACCTTGAAGGTTGTCTCACCTTTAATCTCCAGGAGGTCAGCAATATCCTGAAATATCTTAGCAACCTTATCATTCCTCATTGAGTTCACCCCATAAATAATAGTTGATTCATAATATCTTGTAAAATCCCTCCCTATCAACATCAATACCATAAACTTGTAGTTAACTACATAAATCATTGTGCAATCGTAATTGTGTTTATTATCAACTTGACCTCTGGATTAATGATGGCTAAGATAAGTATAAGGGGTGGAATAGGCATCCTTACCAGAGGTAGAGTATGGGCGGCTGGATGCCTATAAGTAGTAGATATGGCTTCAAAGAGAAATTACTATGAGATACTCGGTGTGTCCCGGAATGCCAGTCAGGAAGAGATAAAACAGACTTTCCGCAAGCTAGCATTTCAGTATCATCCTGACCACAACCATAATGATGGAACCGGGGAAAAGTTTAAAGAGATAAATGAAGCTTACGAAGTCCTGAGTAACTCAGAGAAACGAGCACAGTATGACCGCTTCGGAACCTCTGCCCCGTTTGGACAGAATTTTGAAGGGTTCGGAGATTTTGCTGGAAGCTGGGGTGAGATCTTCGATACCTTTTTTGGTGGTACCACAAGAGCTAAGCGCAGACCTCCACAGCGGGGGGCTGACCTTCGCAGCACTCTCAATTTATCCTTCAGAGAAGCAGCCTTTGGATGTGAGAGAGAGATTAAGATAATTCGTGTGGAGAACTGCTCTCTATGTTATGGCTCAGGATGCAAACCGGGGACCAGTCCATCAAGGTGCCCTTACTGCAATGGTAGCGGCCAGGTGCAGCAGATGCGCCAGAGCCTATTTGGGCGCTTTGTCAGCACCACAATATGTCGCCATTGTAATGGTACGGGAAGTGTTATCTCTACCCCTTGCCCTCAATGTCATGGCACAGGGAGAGAAAACATGAAGCGGAAGATAATAATTAAGGTTCCTGCTGGCATAGAAGATGGTGCCTGCATCCATCTCAAGAGCGAGGGAGATACAGGGTTGCATAGGGGTATAAGTGGAGACCTTTATGTCAACATCTCGGTACAGGAAGATGCCTTATTCAAGCGAGAGGGAAACAATATCACCTACGAGTTACCGCTGAACTTTGCCCAGGTCGCCCTGGGAGATGAGGTAGAGATACCTACACTGGATGGTAAGGTCTCCCTGCGAATCCCAGCAGGAGCACAAACAGGTACAGTATTCCGTCTGAAGGGCAAGGGAATAGCTGGGTCGTCTTATGCACCTCAGGGTGATTTATTGGTAATGGTACGAGTAGTTACCCCTGAAAAACTTACCCCAGAGCAGCAGCATCTATTGGAGGAGCTAGGCAGAAGCCTGTGGAAGGAAGCAATATCCGGCAAGAAAGCTGACAAGCACTTTTTTAGCCGTATCAAGGATGTCTTCAGTGGAACAGGGTAGATAAATCTTATGCCCATTCAAATTCTTACCACAGAGGTTGCATCTAGAATCGCTGCAGGAGAGGTCATAGAGAGACCAGCGTCTGTGGTGAAGGAATTAGTAGAGAATTCCCTGGATGCCACTTCTTCCAGTATCCACATGGAGGTACGGGGAGGAGGAGTAAACCTCATTAAGATTTCTGATAATGGGATAGGAATCCCTTCCGAAGAAGCAGAGCTTGCTTTCCAGCACCATGCCACCAGTAAGCTCAATAGTCTTGATGGACTAAGGAAGGTCTCTACCCTTGGTTTCCGAGGAGAGGCACTCCCAAGTATCGCTGCAGTAGCCGAGGTTGAACTCATTACCCGTTGCGCCACAGGGACTGCAGGAATATGCCTTAAGCTGGAAAAGGGAATCGTCACTGAAAAAGCCACTGTAGGATGCCCTCAGGGCACCACTGTGGCAGTACGAAACCTGTTCCGTTTCATTCCTGCCCGACTCAAATTCCTTAAGTCGACAACAACTGAAAACGCACATATAGCTGATGTTATCACCCATTATAGCCTAGCCTTTCCCAAGGTACAGTTTACACTGGCTACTGAGGGGCGTGAGATACTACACACCAGTGGTAACGGAAAGCTGGAAGATGTAATAGCTGAGGTCTATGGTACAGAGGTTGCCACAAAGATGCTGAGAGTAAACCCGCCAGAACAGGCAAATAATCCTCATGTTACTATCCAGGGTTATATTAGTCCCCCTCATCTTAGTCGTGCCAGTCGGAGACATCTTAGTTTCTTTATTAACCGACGCTGGATATATAGCTATCTGCTGAATAGGGCAGTGGAGAAGACCTATGAGGGGATGTTAATGAACGGGAGGTATCCTATGGTGATACTGAGCCTCTCTATGCCACCTGAGAATATTGATGTCAATGTGCATCCCTCTAAAAAAGAGGTCCGCTTCCTGCGGGAGCAGGAAGTCTTTTCTGTAATACATCAGGTAGTCCATGATACCCTGAGGGAGCAGACACCCCCACCGGAGATGAGACTGCATCCCTCTCCTTTTCATGCCCCGTGGCAACCCCAGGAAACAGTCAAGAGTCAGGAAGAGGTACTACTGAATACTGGCCCTCTGAATATCGACTCTCATACCTCACTGCCTTTTCTCCGTGTGCTGGGGCAAATGGCAACTGTCTATATTATTGCTGAGGGTCCCGATGGATTATATCTGATTGACCAGCATGCCGCTCATGAAAGGGTGTTGTTTGAGAAAATCCTGGCTCAGCAACAGCATAGCATAGGTGGTACGAATGAGATAGAAGCTCAAGCACTGCTGCAACCCTTAACTCTTGAACTCGATATCCGACAGAAGGAGGTCATCCATTCCAAGGGTAAGTTGCTAGAGGAGTTTGGCTTTCTACTCGAGCCTTTTGGGAGAAACACCTACCTGGTGCGCAACATCCCTGCATCACTCAAGGAGGAGAAAGTAGATGTGGTAATAAAGGAAATTCTGGATTCACCTGACGAATCCATGACATCTCCCCAGTGGGTGAGGAAGTTAGCCACTTCTATAGCTTGTCACAGTGCTATCAGAGCAGGCCAAATCCTGAGTCCTGAGGAGATGCGAGAGTTGATATACCAACTGGAACAGACAGAATCCCCTCGCACCTGCCCCCACGGCAGGCCCACGATGATACACCTGAGTGTTGGGGAACTGGAAAAAGGGTTCAGGAGATAAATATACTGAGCATATTCCAGGGAGCTCGTCTCAAATTCCCCTAGTGTAGTGTCTCCTAAATGACTTGACAATAGACGCCCCATGTCTCATTCCTGCCCCGTATCAAGTACGGGGTAAACTCCAGCAGGAATCCAGAAGGTCCAAGGATGGATTCCGTGTCAAGTATGGAATGACAAACTGTATAGTTATTACGACTACACTACACTAGCTATATATGGCAACGCAAATATTTGCGCATAGGATATATGAGGAATTTCTAAACTCTAAACAAACACTCATGGGTAGCTGCCCACCATCGAACTATGAAAATAACCCACTCTTTCTGTCATTACGAGCCCTTCCCCTATGTCATTGCGAGCGAAGCGAAGACGCAAAGCTAATCTCATTGTCACCCCACCGAGATTGCTTCGGCACTGCGTGCCTCGCAATGACACATTATGGGGACGCTCCTCGCCATGAAAATAGGCTGCGGCCCATACCGTTCGTGGTGAGCTTGCCGAACCATGAACACCCTTCGACAGGTTCAGGGCGAACGGGCAAGAGTCTATTTTCGTAATAAACTCAAATGACCCAAATCACAATCTCAAAACTAGCCATAACTGCGCTTACGCTCCTCAGAATCTCGAAGACCCTGAGCAACCGATTAAGGTTCGTCGCTTCGCTCAGAATGACAAAAAGCGAAGGGCTCAGGGTGACATATAAAGAGTAGGTGAACGGTTACAAATAAACCTAGAATTTGGGGTTTGATGAGGACTGATGCCTCATTTCTCTGAAGAGTTGCCACGAGAGTGGTATCAATTTCACCATTTCTCTGGCTCCGAGATGCCTTAACCCACTACGTAATAGATTACCATGCCAGTCGAAGGAGAATTCTGATGATTCCAATAAGGTAATATGGAGATTCCTCGATTTTACCAGTTGAAACATCTGCTCTATTTGTTCGTCATCAAGATATTCAAATAAACGGCGTGCCCTATATCCTGTCCTTAGCTCTCTTCCTAGCTTCTTACGCCATCTCCTCTCGTATGGCAGGAGGGCGTGGGCAGTAAAGTCACCTTCAAGGAAAGCCTCATGAAGGGTATCAACTGCATCCTGTGCACAGAGGAGACCATAGTATATTCCCCCACCGGTAGTAGGCTTTACCTGCCCGGCAGAGTCGCCTACCACGATAAACCTCTCTCCATAGGTCTGTGGCAAGGGCAGGAGAGGAATGCCCCCATAGCTGATAGCTGATGGCTGATAGCTGTCAGCTATCAGTGGGATTATCTTACCCTGTGCTGAGAGGGTATCTATAAGTTGTCTCAAATAGGCACCAGGCTTACGCCGAGAAATCACACCTGCTAATGCCCTCCCATGTATTGTGGGGATGAGCCAGGCAAAGAAACCTGGGGCAATATCGTTACCCAAGTATATCTCTGTTTCCTCAATAGTAGAGTATCCTGATAACTCAACCTCCAGTTGAGCCCCGGCTATGAAGTCCTGTATCTTTCCTAGCCCTAGCCTCTGGGGGAGGGAGGAACCAAAACCGGTGGCGATGACCACTACCTTGCTCTCTATCACTCCCTCTCCCGCTACAATTCGAACTGAATCCCTGCCTCGTTTAATATCTCTTACATGGCTACCCCATACATAGAGCGCCCCGGCTCTCATGGCTCTCTCCGCCAGTAGAGAATCAAGTTTCTCTCTACATACTATGTAAGCCTGTATCTCTTCCTTCCATATCTTGATGACCTCTCCTGAAGGGGAGAAGAAGCTGGCAGAGCTTGCCGGTCGAAAGACTATATTACCATCCAGGGAGAATCTTTCCATGCACTCTCTGCTAATAATGCCACTGCAACATATTGCTTCTCCAGCTCGAGCATGTTCCTCAAAGACAATAACATCATATCCCAGGGAAGCCATACCCTGAGCCACATAACTCCCCACTGGGCCCGCTCCTACTATAGCTACATCATACAACTGAGTTCACCAGCCTAAATGTAATGACTCAAATATACTCCACCCGGCACCCTCTTCTTCTCATTACCCCCAGTGTTATAGAAAGTGCTTCGGCATCATGGTCACAGGAAGATAGCACTATCATTGCCGAAGGTAGAGGGTGCATCCCGGAGACCTTTTGCAATGCCTGTGCTGCAGGGTGATTCTCTGCTCCTCCACAAATAGCTCTATATTCTAATTCCAGGAGTGCTGCTAGTTTCTTCGCTGCCTCAGTCTCAGCTTCCTTCAGTCGATTCAGGGTTTGCCTCAATATTTGGATGTTAGGTGGTTGGAGGAACCTAACCCCAAGTTCAACTATTATTATCTGTGGTATCAGTTGCAGCGCTTTCTCAAGTGCTGCTGTAGGGGGCATGGTAGGGGTTACTTCTATAACCTCCTGATGGTTATATGCTGCCAGTATCACAGGAATGGAATTTCTCGCCAGAGTCATCACAGTGGAGACAAGATTGAGCGCCAGTTTATCAGCCGCCTCAGCATCACTTACCGCCAGGTTGACCACCACTACAACAGAGCCTCGCGGTGCCTCCAGATATTCCTTCACCACCAGACTCCTGAGTTTTGCCGTATGCTTCCAATCTATGTTTATCAAACTATCGCCAGGTTGAAAGAGACGGCTGCTATAGTACTCATCTTTGGCACCATACCTGAGTTTGGTAGATATTATAGTGGCAGTTCCACCTCCTCTTCCTGCTTCTCCTGCCAGGTATCTTCTTGCCAGCCACTCAGCATATCTAGCTCGGGGAATCACTATCATCTCTGCCAGTTCCAGCCTCTGATTTGTCTGAATTAACCCCCATGGGTCAAGGATAGATGCCTGGAGTAATAACTGGGAGGGACCCGCCAGGGGTGGGGTGAGGAACGCCTCTATACTTACCTCATCTTTAATCTCACACTCGGTGGGTGAGGTGAGCCTAACCCATGGATAGGGGGAACTTAGTTTGGCACGCAGTGGCATACCATGATGGTTCCAAGCCTTTCCGGAAAGTGATTTTGTCTCACCAGCTACTACCTTGATTTCAGTCTGAGTACTCTCTAAAGGTGTAGTGGAAAGGTGATGCATGGTGCGGTAGGTGAGCGCCAGCAAGTAGGCTGCCAGTAAGGCTCATAGTATAGTCACCTAGCAAGAGGGCAATAACCAGCACCACACTCAGAAACAGCGCCATTGCCTTGAATACAGGGGTAGGTTTTCTGCCCTCCACAGTGGTAGGTTGACCGACATCGGTCAACCCTACCCAAAGGGGGATAAAGGGCTCTCCTTGAGCATTCCTCCTCAGCTCCCAGTCCAGCAGAGGAATAGCAGGTATTACTATAAAGGCAGACGCTATGCTAAAAGGTTGAGGTATTATTGCTTTGAAGGTCAGTGGCAATAATGCCAGGCTCAGCAAAATCAGGGGTAGCCCTACTCTGGGACTGACTGTCTTCCACAGAAAGTATGCCTGTAACAAGAATAGTGCTATTGCTACCGCAGAGTAGGGCATTGGTGAGAGCACCATCACCACTACTGTGGCAAGCATGATGTATATGCGAGAGAAAAGGTTCATAATCCCCCTAACCCCCTTTAGAAGAGGGGGAAAGAGGGGGATTATTCTTCTTTAATGATTTGGACATTACACTCCCCTGGGCACAGGGACCCTCTCTATAGCTCTCTCAATAATGTCTCGTGGAGTTATCTCTCCCACAATATCTGTCTCCTGATTCAGGTGAATGCGGTGCTCCACTACCGGGCGGATAAGCCGCTTCACATCATCTGGTATCACGAAATCCCGTTCTTGTAAGAAGGCTAGCGCCCGTGCCCCCTTATATAGAGAGATGCTGGCTCTAGGTCCAGCACCACTGGAGACATCCTCATCTCCCCGAACATGATTTACTATTCTAACAATATAATTCTCTATCTCAGGGGAAACAAACACCTTGGTGACAGCCTTTCTAAATTCTATCACCTCAGCAGGGCTTATCACTGGCTCTATCTGGAGGATGTCAAGGCTGTCAATCCTGCGAAGTATCTCGACTTCCTCTGCCCCCGGAGGATAGTTGCTCTCTGCATAGAGCATGAAACGGTCAGCTTGAACCTCAGTAAATGGGTAGGTTCCTTCAGCTCCATATTTGAGCTGGGTGGCAATAACCAGGAATGGTTGTGGGAGGGTGTGGGTCACCCCTTCTACTGTTACCTGCCCCTCCTGCATTGCCTCCAGTAGAGCTGATTGAGTTCGCGGGGTAGTAAGATTTAGCTCATCAGCTAACACCACATTAGCAAAAATGGGTCCTGGGATGAACCGTGACTTACCATTGAGGTCGTAAATATTGAACCCTGTGATGTCACTGGGGAGTATGTCAGGGGTGAATTGAATGCGTTTGAATTCACCACCCAGGGCGAGGGCGAAGCTCTTAGCAATAGTAGTCTTGGCAGTGCCGTTGGCACCCTCAATGAGGATATGTCCCCCGCTGAGGATTGCCACCCCCAGTAGCTCCTTCAGCTCTGCCAGCCCCACCACTACACGGGAGACCTCATCCACTATCTTCCCAAATGCTTCAAGTGATACCTTAGGTGTTTCAATCATAGTTCACTCCTTCTGGTAGTTGTCAGCATTCAGTTATCAGCCATCAGCATCCAGCTTTTGTATAAGTCCTGTAAACATGCGTTTCACTTCCTGTAAGCGTTCACCCCCTTTCATGTCGTTGCGAGGAGCGTGGCGACGAAGCAATCTCTTCCACCCCACCGAGATTGCTTCGCCTTCGGCTCGCAATGACACAGGTGAACGGTTACCACTTCTTTTACTTGACCATCCAATGCCTCATGGGTTTTTATATCCAGGTATCCCAACTCTTGAGACAGAAGTAGATGATATTCGTAAGTGTTCACCTGCTCCCTATCAAATCCCCCTTAGTCCCCCTTTTCTAAAGGGGGAAAAGAATGTAAGCCTCCCCCTTTTCTAAAGGGGGACTAAGGGGGATTTTTCTTCTCGGGGAAAGGATAGCGTAGCCTTATATACAGACAGTACCATTCCGTGAGCCTTCTGCCATACTTCCAAGCTTCTAAAATCTCTCATTTTCAGTTGCCGTTCACCCATGTCATTGCGAGCGAAGCGAAGCAATCTCACCCCCCCCACCACCGAGATTAGCTTGCGTCTTCGTCGCTACACTTCTCGCAATGACATGAGAGTGGGTGAACACTTACCATTTTCAGTTGCCAGCTATCTTTTTAGCTTTCAGTTATCAGCTTTCAGCCTCCACGCCCCTGCTGATGGCTGAATGCTGATAGCTGACAGCTAAATTAATGTTTCCATACTCGCCTCCAGGTCAGTGCTAACACCACTACGATTATACCCAGAACAACCAGCGGTGCGTCAAGAACACCGCGAGTCTCCTCCAGTCCCTCCTTGGCTACAGTCAATGCCCCTTCAGGAAGATGCGACTGGTCGAGCAGAACCTGACTATCCGAGCCGGTGGCATTCCTGAGGAACACAGCGTTGTCCTCCATACCTTCCATACTGTTAATCAGGATGCTGGGGTCAGCTACCAGAATAACCCTTCCTGAGCCGTATGCAGTGGTGGCAATTACCGGGAGGGGACCCTTAGGCTCATCTTCGTCCCAATTTAGGTTGCCATTCTCATCCACGAAGCTGAAGTGGGAGGATTGAGCGATGACTTCAGCCTCAGAAACGTCCTTCAAAGCAGTAGCGTGGTCGAATACAATGGCTTCCACACCTGTGACCAGAGGGGAGGGGGAGAAGTCCGTTATTTGGGGAAACTGCTCATTCTTGTAATTGAACAGGGGGTCCAGGAGGGGTGTGCCATAGAACCTTACACTCAACCCCATGTGCTCCAGCACCTCATTTCCGCAGCCATAGTCATCCATAAGCAGCAGGGTTCCCCCACCAGAAACATATAATTTTACCTGCTCTAGTTCAGCAGTAGAGAATTTAGTATAGGGTATCAGCACCAGGGTGGTGCCTGAAGGGTCAGCAGGGAGGTCTGCCAGGGAGTTCACCCCGGTGGCGGTAAACTGAGCAGTGAAATCCGTCGCACCGTTCCAGGAGGGATTGTCCTCTCTGAAATCGTCTATTACCGGATAGAGCCAGACGAGCACACCCAGCGCTATCACCGTTACTACCCCGGAAATCCACAATACCCTACGCCAGTTTACCCTTTTGTAAAGCTCATCATTACCCACAAATAAAACTCCTCTTCCCTAAGGGGGGGGGAATGGAAGTCCCCCTTCCCTAAAGGAAGATCCCATCAGTCCCCCTTTTCTAAAGGGGGATTTAGGGGGATTACAAATTCTCATACACTCTTTCGACAGCTCCACTAAGGTTCTCAAACACCTCTCTATCTGAAAACCGCAAGACTTTCAATCCATGCTCCTTCATATAATCATCCCTAATCTTATCCTTCTTAACCCCCTCATCATTGTAGTGCTGGCTACCATCAATTTCAATAATTAGCTTTGCTTTTGGACAGTAGAAATCGACTATATAGTTACCTATAATCCTCTGCCTATAAAATTGATACCCTTTCAACTGCTTTCTCCTCACCTTAGACCAAAACAGCCTTTCTGCATCAGTCATATTATTTCGTAGTTGTCTTGAGTATTCTTGTAGATTTGTATTGTAAAACAGCGAAATATCTTACTCCTGCAAAGAGGTTCTAATCCCCCTCTTTCCCCCTTTTCTAAAGGGGGATTACGTCCTACGCCAGCCCACTCTTTAGCCCCCTTTGCACCTGCTGAGACAGGTTCTCGGCTCGGGTAATCTCCTCATCCCCGGGTGCAACCGCAGAATACAACGCCTTTTCTGCTATTGCTGTCAGTATAGTGAAGTCCTCCTCCACATCTCCTAAACCAGTGCGGCAGTCTTTCAGAAACTCCCTCATAGTCATATGAGGCTCAAATGCCACACTGCTGACTGCCTCTACTATCTCCACCGCATCATAGTATGCCACCACAGCCCCTCCCCCTTGGGGTCGTTGTGGGGTTGCATTGCTCGCCTCATCTTTCGCTAACTGCTCTACGGGTGGCGCGACCGTAACTATTTGACCTGGTAGAGATATATCCACTTGTCCCCTTCTGCGGGTGTACAACACTACACCAATGCATACCAGTGCGACAAAGAGGAATCCGATGTTGATAATATTAGCTACAAAGGTTTTTACCTCGGTTTGAGTCTGGTCATACCATGGCTCGGCAGGAATGACCGTCACCTCTACAGCCTGATTTCCCATGTAAGTAGGGTCCAGAGGAATATGGAGAACAGCTCTAAACTCACCATCTTCTCCAGTAATTGTCTCCACTGATTCCCCTCTCAGTGTTAAGGTTACTACGGCACCCGGTACTGGAGCCCCTCCAGAAAGGACACATCCCGTTATCGTAATATCACTGGAGGAGAATACGATATAGGGAGAGCGGACTTCAACCTGGGTCACCATCTTTGTTATCGTTAAGGTTATTTCTTCCGATACACCAGCATATCGCTGCCAGGAGGCAACAGAGACATTAAGGGTGTGGTCTCCTACGCTTGTATCAGACGGTGGTGTCAATATCAGGGTGAATTGCCCATCTTCTCCAGTTTTACCCGAAGCCTGAGGTAGAGACCCATCATCAAGGAATACCTCCACTATCCTTCCGTTCAGAGAAGAGCCATCAGAGGTTATTCGCCCGTTGACACTCATGGGGAATCCCGGGTGTGCTTCCTCCGGAACCGTCAATTCCAGATAGGTGTCGTAGAAACCTATCTGGATAGTTTCCGTAGCAGAAGTTCCCTGATAGATATCTTTGTCACTATCTGCTGGCGTATACACTGCCCTGACTTCCATTGTGGAGACATACTTGTAGGGGACAGTCAAACTCTTACTGTATTTGCCCTCCTCATCAGTTGTCACTGTTCCCTGGAGCGAGTCTACTATGTAGAGGGCTATTACCCTACTACCCAAGGGGCTATTATCCTCACTATCCTTATCCTTAAGCATTCCAGAAAGTGTCACCTCATTGCCCACAAATATCTCCTCGGCGGGCACATTAAGACTCAGTTGCGTAGGGGTGAGGTCTGCCTCTTTTTCTCTCACCTGCTCATCGAGTTGCTCCTGAAGGGATTCATATCGGTCTTTTAGGTCATGCACCTTCTGCACCATACCATCCATATTATCATACGCCTTCTTCAAAAGACCGGAAGCGGCAGAGGCGAAGACTCCCACCTTTTCACCCAGTGTCCTGGTAGCTGTAGTGAGCTCTGCCAGCAGATTCTCCGCCTCAGTAATCTCCGTCCCCACTTCGTCGAGTTTATCCTGAGCCTCACTGAGACGATTCTGGCTAAGAAGGGATGCTGCCTCATCAAGCAGGGTATCTATACTATCCAGTTTGGCGGAGACATCAGATGTCAGGCTGTTGTAGAGATTGATTATATCCCTCAAATCGTCAGGGATATTAGCTCCATCCAACTGTGCCAGCAGGTTATCAACATCAGCAAAGTTTCCTTCAGAGATCAGCCCCATAATCTCACCGTAGTAGTTGAGTAATGAGATAGCACCAAAGGTATCCGTTGCCGTCTCAGGGTCTTCATGCGGACTGAAGGGTAACCCCGCCAGCACTGGTGCCCCGGGAAGCAGAGTAGCTATCAGTATAATGAGTAATAAAATGGTGATTAATTTCTTCATAAAAGTGCAACACCCCAGATTATCTCTGTCACTGCCGTTGCCACTATAACAAGAAAACCGGCAAAGAGTATATAATTTATGGCAGAGAGGCTGCGCCGTGCCCGAGGGTCAAGGGAAGAAAATAGCACTGTGAGGGCAAGGGTCTCTACCAAATAAACTGAGAGGTATATCTTTAGCTGTGACACCTCAGCAAATGCCATAATGACAGTAGTAATGGCGAAGAGGGATGTCAGCCACAGGATATAGCGATTATAGAGAGTCATGCTTGTATCTCCAGCGTGATTCTGCTCTTGTTTTTCTCTTCTACCTCCTGCTGTATTATGAGAGGTTTGTTGACTACCTCGGCAGCAATAGATGCTACTATGGAGGTGATGGGTGTTCCCAGCCACTCGTAGACCTGGATATTCCTGCTTTCTTGATAAGGATGGGAGACCTCCACCTCAATATCACTATCGTTCATACTAATTACCCTGACACCACTTGCCAAATTGAGCAATCCTATAAGGATATAGTGCAGAGAAGCCTCCAGCCCCTCAGAGGTGGCGGAGGCGACTCCCTCCAGTTTAGTCGCACTTAGTGAACCCGGCGTAGTTACCAGTATCCCCACATCCTCAGGGCGGGAGCCAAACTTGACTATCATACGATGTGGGAGTGCCCGGTCAATACGAGGAAGCTCCGGGTTAGCATGAAGGGGTATGAGAGCCTGTGGCTGCCCACTGCCTGTCAGAGAGGAAGGAAGATAAATCGCTTTGGCTCTCAGCCCCACTTCCTCTACCAGAGCAGCGATATTTGCCATGCCTGTCTCCAGGAAGGTAACGCTTGTCTCCGGGGAAACGGCAGGTATACTCTTCCCCAGGGCGAGGCAAACTGCCCCCAGGATTATCATGGAGATTCCCATGGCTGTCAGGGGCGTGTCTAATAATAACAAATAGGCAGTAGAGGTAAGCCCTATTCCTCCCACCAGTAATCCTATGCCCAATAGAAGATAAATACTTTTATTACGGCGCATATTATGAGTTCTCTCTGTTTATTTTCGGTACTCAGGTAGGTTGACCGACGTCGGTCAACCTACCTGTAGCCTTCACTTATTCTCATCCCACACAGGGTGCATTACCAATCCTGTAGGAGGCTTCGGGTAGAAATGGGTGGACTTCTGAGGCATACGGTCACCAGCATCAGCTATTGCCATGACACTGGATACAGGCATAGGATTAATCAAAAAGGCTAGCTGATACTCTCCGGAGTCTACTCGAGATACTGCTTCTAGAGCATCTCTTGTATAGTCCAGGGAATCTTCCTCACGAGAAGGAGAATCTATACCAATGATGCCCTTCAAAATTATCTCATGGAGTACACTGACATCAAGCTCTCTCCATGGCTCACTGTGCTCTACAGGCAGCATCTCTCGAAGAGTTAGCATCTTACGAGGCAAGAGCAGATGCAGACACCCCTTATCGAGTCCATAGAGACCAAGGGCTATTGCCTTGTCTCCCTGGTGGTGCAGAACATCCAGCCAGTTCCTCAGGATTTCCTCCTGTGAAGAACCATTACGAGGGAGCTCTTGTATATGAAACAACTCCTCTAACCTGCTTGTCAACTCAGTAGGGGTCATGACCACAGGGAGACGAACCAAACGATGAGTAGGCAGCATAAGTATTCCAGGGTCTGCCGCATCCATAATATTTATCATCACAAAATTGAATCGTTCTTCCCCTGTATAATGGGGCTGCCTCAGTTGCTGCTCCGCCTGATACCTCAAGGCAGTTTCGTAGCGGTGATGACCATCTGCGATATACAAAACCCTATCATTGCAAAGTGCAGCGATTTTATCTATCCGTAGTTCATCATCTATTATCCACATGTTGTGTGTCACACCATATTGGTCCGTCACCTCTAGCACTGTCTCATTCTGGACTAAGTATGGCAGGAGTGATACAAGACCTTCTCCTTCAGAAGGGAGCATTGCCAGAACAGGACTCAGATTGACATGACAGGAGCGCAGAAGATTGAGACGGTCAACTGCTGGCTTGGGGAGAATAATCTCATGAGGGCGTATCCTGCCACTACTCC
Organism: Chloroflexota bacterium; assembly: GCA_030612045.1. Classification (GTDB taxonomy): domain Bacteria; phylum Chloroflexota; class Dehalococcoidia; order UBA2247; family JAUWOP01; genus JAUWOP01. The sequence continues at coordinate 62,633 of JAUWOP010000001.1, forward strand.
ACTGTGCCAGTCTGACACTGGCAGCAAGCTCCCAGCGATTTTGGGTAACCCCCTGATAGCTAAAGCGGTGATTGAAGATATAAAAGGCAGGGTTTTCCCCTCGTATCAATATTCCTTGCTTCAGCCAGTCCTTCAGTGTAGTTGCCGCTCGTGTGTATCTATTGTTCTCAGCCGAATCTGAAGGATAGACCTCGCCCAATTCTAGTCTTATCACATTATATGGGCTCTTGTGGCAATAGAGTTGCTGTTCCTTTGGCGATATAATATCATAGGGAGGCGCGATTATTTGTGAGAGGTCTCCTACTTTCTCTAAATTATAGCAAAGCCCCTGAAAGGGGCAGATATTCTGTAGCTTCATATTCATCACAGTTTATATACTACCTCCAAAAGAGTTATAATACCAAAGGGGAAGCGAAGAGTCAATTCTATAATCGGTTTTCACAAGAATGGTACAGATAGCTAAGAGTAAACAAAAGATGCTTCATCACACGAATGGTACCTTATTGCCCGAAGAGAGCAAGGAGGAACTACACCTTCAGGAGATAACCTGGGAGGGGTTAACATGGCTTAATGTTGAGAAGCCTACCCCAAGGGAAATTGAGTATCTATCCCAACACTACCCCTTTCACCATTTAGACCTGGATGACTGCCTGAGCCGAATCCAGCTTCCCAAAATAGATGTTTATGATGAGTACCTTTTCATTGTGCTGCACTTCCCCCTGTTTAGCAAAGAGGCACAGGTTACTATACCCAGTCAGGTTTCGATTTTTATCGGCAGGGATTATTTAGTTACTCTCCATGCAGGAACACTTAAACCCCTGACTAAGCTCTTCCGAGACTGCCAACTTCGTGAAGAGGCACGGCAGGAGAATATGCGATGCTCTGGCTATCTTCTGTATCGCATTGTTGACAGGTTGATTGATTATTGTTTACCCATATTGAACAAGATAATAGAGAATATGGATAAGGTGGAAGATGATATTTTTGATGCCAAGAAACGGGAAACAGTAAAGGAGCTTTCTGCCCTGCGCCGCGATATCATCTCTTACCGTCGCATCATCTCACCATTACGAACTGTAGTTGCTACCCTGGAATACCATACATCTCGCTTCCAGAGAGAGGATATGGAGGTCTATTGGGGAGACGCTACAGACCATATTGATAAAATGCGGGATACTCTGGATGAGTGCAAGGAGATTATTGAAGGGTTGAACGACACCAATAACTCCCTCTACTCCCATCACACCAATGAGGTAATGCGTATACTCACCATCCTGGCAACTGTAATAATGCCTCTTACTCTGGTTGCCAGTCTCTATGGAATGAATGTGCATCTGCCAGGCGACTATGGAGAAGGTTACGCTACATTCATCATCATATTGGTAGTTATGAGTCTCATTACCGGAGGCATGCTGTTCTTCTTTTATCGTCGTGGCTGGATATGAACAGAAGGCTGAAGGCTGAAGGGGTCTAGTAGCCTTCAGCCTAACTACCAGAGTGGGTGAACGGTTATCATTATGGGAAACAGGGATAAGCTTCTTCTCCTCAGTAGTGGATTTGTCATTTCCCTGGCTACGGCAAATATTCTGGCGGTCAAGCTTGTCTCGGTGGGAGGCTTAACACTGCCGGCAGGTGTGATTGCCTATCCTCTCACCTTTTTATTTTCTGATGTCATCGCGGAGGTGTGGGGGAAGAAGACTGCCCGGACAGTAGTCTGGATTGGGTTCGCTACTAACCTGTTAATGTTGTTGCTGCTCTATGTAGGCAAGGTGCTCCCCCCTGACCCATTATGGCATAACCAGGAGTCCTATGAGGCAATCTTGGGAGCAGTGCCCCGTATTGTAGCTGCATCATTGGTCGCTTATCTCATAGCACAGCATCATGATGTGTGGGCATTCCACTTCTGGAAAGCCAAAACAGGAAGCCGCTTTCTGTGGCTGAGGAATAATGCCTCTACGCTGGTCTCCCAGGGACTGGATACTGTCATCTTCATCGCCCTGGCATTCTATGCAGTAGTGCCCCTCGAGATGGTTCTGAACATGATGTGGGCTCAGTATGTAGTAAAACTCCTCTTTGCTCTGGCAGACACTCCCTTTTGCTACCTTCTGGTGGGATGGGCAAGGGGACATATTAGAAACACCGGTTCTCAACAAGGGGTGGCATTAAATACAGTTGAGAATCCCTGAATTTCTACCCTTCATTCTCTCTATGGTGAACATTCTTGAGCTATGGAATTGAGATTTATCGCCGACAGTAATGTAGGAAAACTTGCCAAGTGGCTAAGATTGATGGGCTATGACACCTTGTTCTTCAAAGATGTTGACGATAACCTTCTTATTGAGATTGCCCTGAATGAAGGGAGAATACTCCTGACCAGGGATACCCGCCTTGTTCAAAGACGGGTAGTCACTGGCGTGAGTGTTGCAAAACATGGAACTCTGAAGGCAATTCTACTTCAGGAAGATAACCCGAAGTTGCAATTGCGCCAGGTAGTAAAAGAACTTAACCTTGAATTGTATGCTGCCCCGTTCACCCGCTGCATGGAGTGTAATTGCTCTCTGACCCCACGGCACAAGGATGAGGTGCGCAAACTTGTTCCACCTTATGTATTCCGTACACAAAGCCAGTTTATGCAGTGTGAGGGCTGCAATCGAATTTACTGGAGAGGAACTCATTGGCAGAGGATGCATGAAGAGCTACAGAAGTTGATAGAAGAACAGAACACTGAATAGCCATAATACCTGTGGAAAAAGCATAAGGGAAAGCACCCTTCAGCTATCCAGTAGTAACAGGGTATGTGGTTATTACTTACTATCCAGCATAATAGTAACAGGGCCATCATTGTAGATTTCTACCAGCATATGTTGTTGGAATCTGCCTGTTTCTACCCTTAGACCACTCCTTCGCAGTACCTCAACAAACCGCTCAAGGAGAGGCTCAGCTTCATCAGGTGGTGCTGCTGCCATAAAGCTGGGACGCCGTCCCTTTCGTGTATCTGCCAGGAGAGTAAACTGACTTACCACTAGCAGCCCACCACCTACATCACGCACTGAGAGATTGAACCTGCCCTGTTCATCGGAGAAAATACGGAGGTTTATAATTTTGTCTGCCAGGTATTTTATATCTTGCTCAGTATCCCCCCTGGCTATGCCAACAAATACTACTAAACCTGTGCCAATCTTACCTGCAATTATGCCATTTTTGGTAGTACTCACACTAACACCCACAGCAGCATGGGTGACCCGTTGTAGCAATACCTTCATTAAATCTCAAAGACATCCATTATGGTCTTATTGCTTATAGCAAAACCCATATTGTCAGCATCCTTGATTATGGCATCGTTTATACCTACTATTAGAGCATGTTCACCATCTTCGGTAAGGCTTAGTCCTACTAGCGGTCCCCCGCTGTTACCTGGGTTGAGAGGAGCACTAGTCTGGATTATATCTGTGAACGTGTGCCCATCTACACCAATAGAACGATTTGTAGCACTTATAATCCCCTGAGATACTGTGGGGGAACCCGGAATATTATAGGCATACCCTATTGCCAACACCCACTGACCCACACCCACGCTCTCAGGTGGAGCAATCTCCACATAAGGAAGAGGGTCTTTGGCATTAATCTTTACCACTGCCAGGTCTACATCGGGGTAACACCATACCTTGGCATTAGAGAAGGAGCCTACATCTGGAACATCGACTTTGATGTCCGAAGCATTCTCTACCACATGGTTACAAGTAAGAATATAACCGTCAGCAGTATAGATTACTCCTGAGCCACACTTACCTTCACTGCCATCCTCACTAGTAGTAATGCGTACTACTGTTGGTAAAGCCTTCTCCAACGCAAGAATAAAATTGGGCAAGGGTGGCTTTTCATCTTGGCAAACAGTAGGCGATGCTGGCACAGAATCACCCCCCCCCATCCCCCACTGGAAAAAGGGAGATATAAGGCAGGATGGGAAGACTAAACATGCCACTACGAAGAGCATGAGAACAATAATAAGAAATCCATGCTTCAATCTCATCATACTCTCTATCTTACCACTATGCTCTACTTTATCTCTACAGTAACTTGACGATGTTACATTTCCATGTCATTACGAGCATCTGACCCCGCCGCTACGCTGAGCGGGTTATATCAGAAAGAAGTTTTGAGTTTCTTAGGAGGAGCGTGAGCGACGAAGCAATCTCGGAAACAACAGTAAAGTGGATGGCTATGAGATTAGCTTGCGTCTTCGCCTTCGGCTCGCAATGACGGGTGGAGTTTCATCACCCGCAACCTAATTTAACATTGCCAAGGTAAACTTTATCGACCATCTGGCATCGTTTTAGAATTTAAAAGAATCTTATTCACAACAGCACCAGTCAGTTTTACCTAGCTTCTCTAGTGCATGCTGTGCTGCAGCCTTCTCTGCTTCTCGCTTACTCTTACCACAGCCTCTCCCCATTACTACCCCACACACACTTACCTCTATAAGAAACCTCTTATCATGGTCTGGACCCTTAGCACTCACTGTATGATAGACAGGCGCCTTCCTCTCCCTTGACTGGACAACTTCCTGAAGTTTTGACTTAGGGTCATCAAGAATTCCTTCCTCCACTACTTTCCTAATCTTATCATCTAGAAGCCGCCGTACTACCTCAGCGCTGGCAGAACTGCCCTGGTCAATAAGTAATGCCCCCACAAATGCCTCTAATGTGGAGGCAAGATTTCTTGGTTTACTACACCCTCCGCTTTTTTGCTCTCCTTGCCCCAGATATAAGTAATCCCCCAAGTTGAGAGAGGATGCTAGTGCTGCGAGGTGATTCTTATCCACCACCAATGACCGAGCTTTGGTCATCGTTCCCTCATTCAGGTCACCTGAATACTTGTACAGTAATTCCGCTACCACAAATCCCAGAAAAGCATCCCCGAGGAATTCCAATCGCTCATTAGAACTCAGCATGGCATCCGGATTCTCATTGCAGAAAGAGCAATGGACGAAAGCCTGGTGTAATAGAGAAGGATTATTGAAGGTGACACCAATACTCTTCTGTAATTCAACCCAATCTGCCATAACGCTAACACCTCCTGTATGCTACTATCCCATCACCGCTCCTAAAGCGTATCGCTCTCACCCTGATTTGTCAATCAAATCTTCCTTACTGCCTGTAAAATTGACAGGAGTTCATGAATCCTTCCAGTTGCATATGCTCTTACTCCACTGATATAATATATACGGCTAGCTACAAGTTGTATGGCATTAGAATCTAGTTAATTATGTATAACCCCCAGGAAATTGAAAAGAAGTGGCAAGGGAAATGGGCTGAGGATAGGCTCTATTCGGTTAAGAATGATGACCCCCGCCCCAAATGGTATGCTCTCACGATGTTCCCCTATACTTCTGGTAACCTCCACATAGGGCATTGGTATGCCCTGGCACCGGCTGATGTTCATGCTCGATTTAAACGGATGCAGGGCTATAATGTGCTCCATCCCATAGGATTTGATGCCTTTGGGCTACCGGCAGAGAATGCCGCTATAAAACAAGGAATCCATCCTTATACCTGGACGATGCAGAATATCGAAAATATGCGCCGCCAGCTAAAAAGCATTGGGGCTATCTACGATTGGGAGCGAGAGGTCATCACCTGTGCCCCTGAATACTATAAATGGACACAGTGGTTCTTCCTTAAGTTATACGAGGCAGGACTGGCCTACCGGGCTAAGGCTCCGGTTAACTGGTGTCCACAATGCCAGACAGTTCTGGCAAATGAACAGGTGGTGGGAGAGGGTAGGTGTGAACGGTGTAGCTCTATAGTAAGTAAGAAAGATATGGAACAGTGGTTCTTTCGTATCACCGAATATGCTGAGGAGATGTTGAAGCATGGTAAAATTCAGTGGCCGGAGCGCATAAACTTACTCCAGAAAAATTGGATTGGTAGAAGTGAGGGGATAGAGATTTTCTTTGCTTTGGACCACCCTTGTGTAGAGGAGAAGGAACTTCGTGTATTTACTACCCGCCCCGATACTATCTACGGGGTAACCTTTATCGTACTCGCCCCAGAACATCCCCTGGTAGAGAAACTCACTTCTTCAGAGTGCCGCCCAGCAGTAGAGGAGTATGTCGCCCAGACACGACTCCAGACAGAGATTGAGCGTCTCTCCACTGAGAAAGAGAAGAGTGGGGTATTCATTGGTGCCTATGCTATTAATCAGCTCAGTAGAGAAAAAATACCTTTGTGGGTTGCTGATTATGCTCTTCTTAGCTACGGTACAGGAGTGGTGATGGGTGTTCCCGCTCATGACGCTAGGGACTTTGACTTCGCTAAAAAGTATAGTTTACCGATAAGGGTAGTTATTGCTCCGCCTGATTGGGGGGGTGAAGAATTAGAGAGTGCATATGTTGGGCTCGGCGTTATGGGCAACTCTGGTCAATTTGATGGACTCCTTAGTGATAAGGGGTTAGAGGCAATCGCTGATTTCGTAGTAGAGCAGGGATATGGGAAGCGGACGGTGCACTATCATCTACATGATTGGTTAATTTCTCGGCAGCGATATTGGGGGGCACCAATTCCCATCATCTACTGTAAGCGATGTGGTACCATACCTATTCCCGAGGAGGAGCTACCGGTGCTCCTTCCACCTGATGCTGAATTCAGACCTACCGGTGAATCACCACTCAGGTATTGTGATTCCTTTATTCATACCAAGTGCCCGCGGTGTAATGCCCCTGCTTTACGTGAGACTGATACTATGGATACCTTTATGTGTTCCTCGTGGTACTTTCTGCGCTATGCCTCACCACACTTCCAAGAGGGACCCTTTGACCCAGAACAGTTAAGACACTGGTTGCCTGTAGACCAATACATGGGTGGTGCAGAGCACGCCGTGATGCATCTACTCTATGCTCGGTTCTTTATCAAGGCAATCCGCGATATCGGACTAGTAGATTTTGATGAGCCCTTTATCCGTCTCTTCAACCAGGGCACAATAGTGACACAGCACCAGAAGATGAGCAAATCCAGGGGTAACGTAGTTAATCCTGACGAGTATGTAGCCAAACTGGGCGCTGATACGGTGCGTGCCTACCTAATGTTTGTAGGACCCTGGGAGCAAGGTGGTGAGTGGAACGACGACGGAATTAGCGGTATCCACCGCTGGCTCAATCGAGTATGGAAACTCCTGATGGACATTGAAGAGAGAGAGTTTCCTGAGTCTTCTTCAGATTCAGAAGCAGCTAGAGACCTACAATACCATCTCCATAAGACAATCCGGAAGGTAACCAATGACCTTGAGGGGTTTCGCTTTAATACCATGCTGGCAACTCTAATGGAGTTTACTAACCATCTAACTAATATAGCAGTAACAAAATCGGTTGAGCGTGCCTCATGGCATGAAGCTCTCGGGACCTTATTGCTTCTTCTTGCTCCCACGGCACCTCATTTGGCTGAAGAGTTGTGGGCCGCTAGTGGTCATCCCTACAGCATCCATAATCAGTCATGGCCTACATGGATAGAAGAACTCACCGAGAATGAACAGGTGACCCTGGTGATTCAGGTAAATGGTAGGTTAAGGGACAAGATACTGGTGCCTTCCTCAATTACCGAGACGGAGGCATGTGAGATGGCACTGAGCAGGGAGAAGATAAAGCCTCACCTGGAACGAAAAGAGGTTATAAGGATGGTTTATGTACCTAAACGGTTGGTAAACCTCGTAACAAATCCCATCTGCTAGCTTTCTCTTAGCCAAGAGGAGATGTAACCCCAATGAATTTACTAAATATCCTGTGCCTTTTCACGCAGACTGGCAATTACCTCTTCTATCACATAATCCGGAGTGGAAGCTCCTGCAGTAATACCGGTTGTCTCTCGCCTCAGCCAGGAATCCTCTATCTCTGAAGCTACTTCAATGTGATGGGTCTCTACCCCGGCGGCAGTGCATATTTCAGCAAGTCGTCTAGTATTGGCACTGTTCCTTCCCCCTATTACCAGCATCATATCTACCCTTCTGGCAATTTCTAGAGCAGATTGCTGACGCTTCCAAGTAGCATCGCATATAGTATTTATAACTTGTAGTTCCCTGAGATTTGGCAGGAGAGCTTCGATAATCTGGCTTACAAAGTGAGCAAACTGAGAACGATTCTGGGTTGTCTGTGATAGTATTCCCAGTCGAGATGGTAGCTCTTCAGCACAGGTATTACGAAAAAGATTGAGCACTGCTGCACTGTCCATCGTGGCAATTCCCCGTTCCCCCACCCACCCCAGTATGCCCTTAACCTCGGTGTGATTAGATTCACCGAAGATGACCACCAGGAACTCTCTCTCTGACATCTCGGCAGCAGTTGTTTGTACCCTCCGTACCATAGGACAAGTAGTATCAATTACCTCTAGACCCCGCTTCTGGGCTTCTTCTATTACTTCTCTACCTGCGCCGTGTGCAGGGATAGCAATTACCTTACTCCGTACTTGATTCAAGTTCTCTACCACCCTCATACCTTGTCTGGTGAAGGCAGAAACTACTTCCTGATTGTGTACTGTTGGTCCCAGCGAATCTAGTCCACCATATCGCTGAAGCGCCTCTGCTACAAGCTTCACTGAACGTCTTACACCAAAGCAGAAGCCCATCTCACTGGCTCTTTCTATTCTCATTTACTATCCTCCCTATACACACCACAATAGCTGTCAGGAAGAAGTAAGGCAAGCTGTCTCATGATGTAATCGGTAAGTTCACTCAATTGCCGATGGTTCGACCTGCCACCAGCATAAGGTAACTTGAAGGGTTCACCGATGTGGATTGTTACTTTGGGTCTACGATGCAGGTTAGTAAATAGGTGGACTCCCCCCCGAATCTTTTCACTACCTTCCACTGCCACAGGAAGAATATAGGCATCATTACGCAAGGCAATGAGAGCTACGCCAGGATAGGCACGCTGCAGCCCTCCAGAGATACTCCGAGTTCCCTCAGGAAACATACCTAATGCCCATCCCTGCCGCATTCTTTCTCTTACCATACGCATTGCCTCCCTATCAGAATTACCACGACTTATCGGGAATGCTCCATAGGCATGCAGCATAGACCTTGCAAAGAAACTCCCGAAAAGTTCCTCTTTAGCCATGAAGGCAATCCTGCGCCGCATACAAAACCCTACAAGAAGAGGGTCAAGAGCATGCAGGTGATTGGCAACGACAACAAGCGGACCTTCAGGTATCCCGGGACATGAAGGATTGTCATGTCTCACGACCCGGTAACAACAGAGGAGGTGAATAAGGACTCTGGCTAATGGCCGGGATGCCTCATAAATCAAGTGCACTTTTTAGGCTTACCGTCTTTCTACCAAGCTAAGTATTAAACCTACTATTTGGCTTACAGTAAGTTCTCCTGTATCTATGATGTGGGCATCTGAAGCAGGATGAAGAGGAGAATAGGAACGATGAGTATCAATCTCGTCACGCCGTTTCAACTCAGCAAGAACAGTCACATACTTGATACCTTCTGCGGCAGCACGCTCCTGATAGCGGCGGCGTGCCCTTTCTCTCACAGGAGCATCAAGGAAGATCTTTAGCTCAGCATGAGGTAAGACAACTGTACCAATGTCGCGCCCCGCCATAACAACCTTGCCTCCCTTGGCAAGCTGTTGCTGTTGAGCTACCATAGCATGACGCACACCTGCTATCCTTGACACCTGAGATACAAAGGAGTCTACTGATGCAAGGTAAATCTCATGGCTAATATCCTGATGCTCAATGAAAATAGCAGACTCACACCTATCACCTTTCATATTTTCTGAAGGTGCAGGAAATCCTTCTTCTCTGTAACCTATGGAGGAAAGAATTCCTTCAGACCTCGAGTAGCATGGAATAACAACCTCAATATTAGCTTCAGAGGCAAGCCGACTTAGTGCTGTTTCATCATTGGAATTTATGCCACGGTACAAGGCAAGCCATGTCACCGCACGATACATCATACCAGTATCAATAAATCGATACCCCAGCTTCTGTGCTACCAAATTGCCCACTGTGCTCTTACCTACTGCCACAGGACCATCAATGGTAATCAGAGAAGGTTTACCCATCTTTCACAACACCTGTGCCTGATGCATCATCGGCTAGATTTTTGATAATGAGCTCACACATTTCCCTTGTTCCTACCTGAGTTTTACCTTGCTCCATTATATCATAGGTGCGGTACCCCTGTTCCAAAACCTTGCTTATAGATTTCTCAATCATTTCTGCTTCTTTTTCCAGAGTGAAGGAGTAGCGAAGCATCATACCACAACTCAGGATAGTAGCTATAGGATTTACCAGATTCTGTCCTGCCCTCCGAGGAACACTGCCATGAATAGGCTCATACATACCAAAGGTTTGCTCACCACTCTGAGGTATCCCTGATAAGCTAGCAGAAGCTAACATTCCCATAGAACCTGCCAGCATTGATGCCTCATCAGTGAGTATATCACCGAACATATTCTCGGTAACAATAGTATCAAAATAGATTGGCTGTCGAATTAGTCTCATAGCGCAGGCATCTACTAGCATGTGGTCCAGCTCTACATCAGGATATTCCTCAGCTACTTCAGTAACTACCTTGCGCCACAATCGGGAGGATTCCAGGACATTTGCTTTGTCTACCGAGGTTAATTTCCCGCGTCGTCTCCTCGCCAGTTCAAACCCTACCCTTACTATGCGCTCAATTTCCTGTTCAGAGTATGCCATAGAGTCTATAGCCCGTCTGCCACGATTAGTACGCCATTGCCTCTTAGGCCTACCAAAATAGACTCCACCGGTGAGTTCACGTACAAACATGAGGTCTACATCCTTAATAATCTGTGGTTTCAGAGTAGTAGAGTCAGCCAGCACAGGAAGAACCTTTACAGGGCGGAGATTAGCGAAAAGCCCCAGTTCCTTACGCAGTGCCAGGAGTCCATCCTCAGGACGAACTCTAGCCTCCGGGTTGTCCCATTTGGGACCACCTACCGCTCCCAGAAGTACAGCATCACTTCCATTACACAATTTCAGGGTTTGGGGGGCGAGAGCCACACCAAACTCATCAATTGCCGTTCCACCCACCAAATCATAGTGCAGATTAAATTCATGTCCAGACCTCTTCGCAACTACTTTCAAAACCGCAACTCCAGCGGTGATGACCTCTGGACCTACACCATCACCCGGCAGAACTGTAATATCAAATCTCATTCCGTCTCCTTTTTCGCAATACCTACATCTTTCGCAGCGCTTGCACTTGCTGCAAGCCTTTTCCTGGTATACTCAATTAACCCTGGTGCTGCCATCAACTCCAGCATGAACTCAGGGTAAGGGAGAGCATAAAATATTCTACTCTCGCTCATAGCATTCACGCTAGTATAATTCCTAATTTCGCCACTCTCAAGCTCAACCTCCAGAATATCCCCCTCTTCTGTTGCATCAACTGCTGCTTCACATTCTAGAACCGGCAGGGCAATGTTGACAGCATTACGGTAGAAGATGCGAGCGAAGCTCTTGGCAATGACACAAGAGATACCTGCCGCCTTGATTGCCAAAGGAGCATGTTCACGGGAGGAGCCACAACCAAAATTAGTGGTAGCAACAATAATATCACCTGGCTGTACTCGGCTTGTGAACTCAGTATCAATATCCTCCATACAGTGCTTAGCCAGTTCACCAATGTCAGAGGTATTCAGGTAACGAGCGGGAATAATTACATCCGTATTTACATCAGCGCCATATTTATGAACCCTACCTTTGAGTTTCAACAAGTGACCTCCTTCTATCCCTGAGACTTCCTCATCTTACTATCGATGAATCGTACAAATTTTCCTACCCATTCCATATCCAGACCTTCGTTGAGCTCAATCATTTTTCTTCTAAGATGGGGAACCTCTTTAAGCTCTCCTGCATTAATAGCATCCTGTATTTGCAGGCATAATACCTTGAGTTCCTCTTCGTCTTCATCCCGCTCATCCATTCTGGAGAAGAAGCTATTCTGGTTACATCTAGGACAAGCTCTTACCCTCATACCAGGGCTTGCACTTGTGTATACCGGGTCCATATCCCTCTTGAACTCACTCCTTGGACCCTCATAGCCACAGTGCTGGCATCTCATTTTGCTAACCCTCCTTATTCCCAACCATTATTGACAATCATGCCCTGTAGCATTTATCCTATCTGCTAAGGCATCTCTTCTTGTGACCTTCTAGTTAGAGGGTATTACCAAGTCATATTATAGCGGAAAAGGAGTACCTCAGCCACAGTTTTTAGATTTAGATATGGTAGATGTACAGCACCAAGTTAAACATAATTTGATTTCCCGTCGGATAAGTCAAATTCCTCCTTCAGGCATCAGGAGATTTTTTGATATCCTGTCCTCATTAGAGGGAGTCATCTCTCTAGGGATAGGTGAGCCAGATTTTACCACACCCTGGCATATCAGGGAATCAGCCATCTACTCTCTGGAGAGAGGCAACACGATGTATACCTCTAATTTGGGTTTGTTGGAGCTACGTGAGGAGCTTGCTTGCTATCTGAGAAAAAGTTATGGGTTAAAGTATGACCCCTGCTCAGAGATACTCATCACTGTAGGAGTGAGTGAAGCCCTCGACCTTACCCTACGAGCACTTATTGACCCTGGTGATGAGGTTATTCTATCTGACCCAAGCTATGTTGCCTATGAGCCATGTATTATCTTGTCTGGGGGTGTTCCTGTTTTTGTACCTACTGATTCAGAGAACCAGTTTAGGCTGGATCCTGTAGAGATAGAAAGGCGGATTACTCCTAATACCAAGGCTATTCTCATTAGCTATCCTTCAAATCCTACCGGTGCAGTAATGCCCCGTGAGGGATTACTTGAACTAGCAGCAATAGCTGAGCAACATGACTTACTGGTGATATCTGATGAAATCTATAGCAGCCTTGTATATGGCGTGGAACATACCTGCTTTGCTTCTCTCCCAGGTATGAGAAAGAGGACTGTGTTGCTTGGTGGTTTCTCCAAGGCTTATGCGATGACAGGGTGGCGAGTAGGTTATGCTGCTGCCTCTGCTGAAATTATCCAGGCAATGACCAGGATTCATCAATATGCCATAATGTGTGTTCCCACCATGGGACAAGTGGCAGCAGTAGAAGCATTACGGGCAGGTGATGCAGAGGTGAACCGAATGGTATCAGAATATGACCAACGCCGCCGTGTGATGGTTAAGGGACTGAATAATCTCGGTCTCCCCTGCATTGAGCCTCAGGGTGCCTTTTATGCCTTCCCCTCAGTAAAAAGAACAGGGCTATCTTCAGATGAGTTTGCTGAGAGATTACTACGGGAAGGGAAGGTAGCAGTAGTACCGGGCTCAGTTTTTGGGAAGTGTGGTGAGGGATATATTCGCTGCTGTTATGCTACCTCTATCGCTGAGATTAATGAAGCTCTGATGAGGATGAAGTATTTTGTGGAGAAGTTCCACATTTAATTCAGGAATTCCTGGTCTACCTTCCTCAAGCTGACATCTGGTTCAGTATCTAATCCCACATCCATGCGAGCTTCACCCAATGGCAGCTCCTTTCCCTCACACAGACAATCAGTGATATAGTTCCTGAATTCCCTTTCTGCGCCACAGAACCTACATACTCCCCTGCTGATAGGGCCATCCGCCCTCTCCAGCATCCAGTGATGCCGACATCGGGGCTGAGCCTCTACATCTCCTATATCTAAAACTTTCGTATCACCTTTTTCCATTTCTGAACACCTCCTTTCCTGCCTTATTCTCCAATGGTGATATTATGCCACTGTCACCAGCTTTTGTATGTGACTTTTATCCCTCTTTACCACAGAAGTAATTGTTCACCCACTCTTAGGTCATTGTGAGTGAAGCGAAGCAATGACACCTGGTGAACGGTAGACGGTTTACGGTTGCGCAGCTAGTCACGTCTAACGTTCAACGGTAACCAAAACGAGCAGCCCAACCGCAACCGTAGAACGAAAAAGGGGAATAGGATTCATGCTAGATGACTTAGCAGCTATGTTCCAATACAACACGGGCAATAACCACATTTGTAGAAGCAATCTCCACATGCCCATGCTAAGAAACAGCATCAGTACTCACTTCTACATTAGGGATTTTCAAATGGGCTCTATCCAATAACAAAAGTTGGTGGGTTTCAGACTAAGTAACTTGAGGGACAAAGTACTATCTAATCTCTTCTTCGAGTCTTCTCATCCAGGTTCTTAGCAGGACTCTATCATAGATGATTTCTTCCCACACAGAATAGGGGTCAAGCTCTCCCCTCTCCACTATTTCCAGGTAGCGGGTAAACTCCCCTCCTTCATTGATGAGCTCAGAGAATTTAGATGTAATCTTTGTTCCTATCATATTAGTCAGCTCTTTCTTCCTCTGTTCACACCGCTTTAAGTCGAGTTTACCCATTTGCTGTAAAGCTTGGTGGTGACTTTCAATCCTCTCGTATAACTCTTCAATACCAATGTCATTAGCCGCCTGAGCAGTAAGCGCGGGTACCTCCCACCAGGTTTGTTTGAGATTCTGGTGCAGCATTGCCTCTAATTCAGCTACCAGATTCTCAGCACCACCACGGTCAGCTTTGTTGACTACAAAGACATCCCCAATCTCCATTAAACCTGCCTTCAAGGTTTGAATGGTATCTCCAGCTTCAGGAACTAACACCACCACAATAGTATCTACAGCTTCCATAATATCCAGCTCGGTCTGTCCAACCCCTACTGTCTCCACTAAAATGATATCCTTACCGGCAGCATCAAGGAGTTTTATCACACCTCGGACGGTCCGAGGGAGTCCCCCCTGACTGCCTCTCGTAGCCATGCTACGAATAAATACACCACTATCTAAGTAGTGCTGCTGCATTCGGATTCGGTCACCCAGCATTGCTCCACCTGAAAAAGGGCTAGTGGGGTCAACAGCTACTATTCCTACTGTGAGCCCCTTCCTCCTCAGAACAGCAGTCAATCTATCTATCAAGGTACTCTTACCACCCCCAGGGGGACCCGTAACTCCAACGACATAGGACTTCCCTGTGTGAGGATAAATAGATTTTATGATTTGAGGTGTTTCTGATGCTTCTCTCTCTACTAGCGTAATAAGACGAGCTAGCGCTAGCTGGTCACTACCCAGCATCTGCTCTACTAATTCCACTACTGAAGAACCTCCTGAATTAGGCTGCCCGTTCCCTGACATTCTCTCGAATAAACTCTGCTATCTTTCCGATTGAGCTTCCCGGTCCGAAGATACCAGCAATACCTTCCTCTTGCAGATGGGGAACGTCTTCAGGGGGGATAATTCCACCACCAATCACCAATACATCATCCCTTTTCTTCTCTTTCAACAATCCCACTACCTTGGGGAAAAGATAGCTATGAGCCCCCGAAAGGCAACTCAAACCTACTACATCTACATCCTCTTGAAGGGCAGCCTGCACAATCTTCTCAGGAGATTGCCGCAATCCTGTATAGATTACCTCAAACCCCTCATCCCTCAAACCAAGCGTTAGAACCTTAGCACCCCGGTCATGTCCATCTAACCCAGGTTTTGCTACCAGTACCTTTATAAACCTTGCCATTCTCTCAAATGCCCCCTTTCAGCAGCATCTTTCATCTCTACACACACATAAGATACCCTCAATTAAGTAAGCTTGTCAACCATAGGGAATGGGTTGTTAGAAAAAATTCAAAACTGGACTGTCTAAACTTGAAAACTATACTGTGTAAAGGTGAAAAGTGAACTCAGATGATACACTCCTCCATGGAAGGGGGGATGTATGCAGATACATAAACGGTTCACTGCCGAGCAGGTGAAAGTCTTGCTCAAGGGATACTTGCCAGGGGACATTAGACAGGTCAGCAATTGGAGAGATCTTAGGGATCAATAAAACCAGATTCTTTGCTCTTCTAACGCAATACCGCCGGGATCCAGATAACCTTTCCCTTACTTACCGGAGGGCTGCCTCAGCTAGGCTGCCTGCTTCTGTCGAAAGGGAAATTGGGAAGGAATTGATGTTAGACAAGAAGAAAACAGCCTGTTTAGACCTTTTACCTTACCCAAGCCATACAGCTCGACTAAGGATGTCTTCTGCTTAAGGGAGAAACGGACGGTCAATGGCTATCGGAGAATATCCCTGTTCAACCACGAAATAGAAGCGCCAAAAGCGCCACTGCGAGAGGAGGTTGAAGTTCATCTGATTCCTGATGCAGCAAGGGGGGCTTTAGAGATTCCAATATGGCGGGATAACTGAATGGTGCAGTCGGTTACCTGCCCGTTAAAGGAGTTCCCAAGAGTTCACCTTTCAACTTTTCCTAACAGCTTCCGTACTGGAGGTCGTTTATATTGAACGACACAATTAAATGTGCATACACTGGAGTTGTAACCGTTCACCCTGTGTCATTGCGAGCATCCGACCCGCCGCTGCGCTGGGCGGGTTATATCAGAAAGGAACTCTGAGTTCCTTAGGAGGAGTGTAGCGATGAGTAATCCCCCTTAGTCCCCCTTTAGAAAAGGGGGAGGCTTACATTCTTTTCCCCCTTTAGAAAAGGGGGACTAAGGGGGATTTGATGGAGGATGAGATTAGCCTTGCGTCTTCGCTCCGCTCGCAATGACGGGTGGAATTTCATCACCCGCAACCTAATCTAACATTGTCGAGTTACTAAATGACCTCGAAGTTTCTTGGTTGACACCCAATTTAGGGATAGGATACTATCTATACTGTGGGTAGTTGTTCAAATCTTTGTTACAGAATTTGTATAGAGCACAGAGGAAGTTATTACCATTCCTTTGATAAGTCTAGAGTGTTTCAGCGCGAGGAGGGCTGTCTATGCCTACAGAAGTTACAAGCAGCATAGGAACCATCGAGACTGAGGCTGAGAAGATACTTGTGGAGGCTAGAGCTGAAGTCAGTAAGATTTTGCTTAAAGCTAAAGAGGAGAGCGTCAAGATTCTGTCCTCTGAATTACCCATGGATGAAACTAAGGTGGAGTGTGAGCATATTATACAGAGTGCGAGAGAAGAAGCTGGTAGAAAAGCTGAAGATTCCAGAGAAAAAGCCTCCAAAATCAGGGCTGATATTAATAACAGGTTAGAGGGAATTGTGGAGCGTATGGCAGCTATCATCGCTACTGGGGTAGACCCCAGGTGATACCTGTATTTATTAACTCCCCTGAACCCATGGCTAAGACCAGGGTAATGACAACGAAGGATTACTCTGAGAAAGCCCTTAAAACCTTGCACAGGCTTGGAGTGCTTCATGTCGAGGAGAGTGAAGAGCTAAATCCTGTAGATAGAGCGGCTATTAGCTCCCAGCGGAGGGAAGTTAGCAAGCTATTAGCATGTATGGACAGCGTGCTGGCTTACATACCGGAGAAGGAAAGGGTGGCTCTGGGAGAGGATATTATAGTAACGTATGTTCGGCCCTTCAGTGAACTCGACAGCGAAGTAGCAGCATTATACACCAGACTTACTAACTTGCACCAGGGAATCGTAGGGCACGATGAGGAGCTTAACTGGCTAATAGAACTAAAGAGATATTTTGGTGCTCTCGCCGGACAAAGTGATTTTAGGTTAAAGGATTTAAGTTTTTCAGGAGGATACCTTTTCTCCCGGGTCTTTGCGCTTCCCAGCGAGATATATGAAACTTCGCATGATAAGATTAAGGGTTACCTGCTGGTAAGTAATACCGCCACTGTGGAAAATGAGACTGTTCTCTATGTAATTGCCAGGACTAAAGACCAGAAGATTGTAGAGTCTCTAGTTACAGATACCGCAGGTAAAATCCTCAAGGTACCAGATGAAGATTTAACACTGAGAGAATTTCTGGGAGCAGTTGATGGTAAGATTCACGACCTTGAAGAAGAACTGTCAAGACTCCATGCGGAGCTCCAGAGTAAGACTAGAGAGAACCTGGAGAGAATTGCCCTTCTAAGAGAAACATTGCTAGCAGAGAACGAGAGGCTCTCAGTCCTGGAGAAAGCCTGCGAAGCAAAGTATGTAACATTAGTTGAAGGATGGATTCCGGAGAGTAATGTTGAATCTGCCATTTCTGAACTTAAAGAAAATATAGGCTATGTGTTTGTTGACATCAGAGAGCCAGAACAAGCAGAGGAGCCTCCTACCAGGCTGAGGAACCCATCAGGATTTAAGCCATTCCAGAGTGTGGTAGACCTCTTCGGTACTCCTAAATACCGAGAGTGGGACCCAACACCGATAGTAGCCTACTCCTTCGCTATCTTCTTTGGTCTCATGGCAGCCGATGTGGTTTATGCTATCGGCATTATACTGGGCACAAGATTTCTTCTAGGCAAATTCGTTGATGACCCTGAAACCGATGGCTTTAAGCTATTTCAGAAATTGCTTTATACCTGTGGTGGGGTTGCCCTGGTTTTTGGCTTGCTTACCGGAAATTACCTGGGGGATATGCCTAGTAAGTTTTTTGGAGTTGAATCACTGGCACTTGTAGAAGGGGTCCAACAAATGTTAGGAGACCCTCTGAAGTTTATTGTGCTCTCATTAGTGCTGGGTTTTATCCACGTAAACATAGCTCATCTGCTGGGGTTTATCAGGGGAGTAAGGGAAAAGGGAGTAGCGCCTGGTAAGATTGGGCTGTTTGCGCTTCAAATTGGTGGGATACCCTGGGTCATACACAACCTGCTTGGCATTGACATCCCGTTGCTGAGTACCTTAGCATACAGCATTCTTCTGTACCTTGTAGTGGTGGGCGTAATCTTGGTTATTGTTTCTTCTGTTATGCAGAAGGGTGCTTTCCTAGGAGGTATTTTCTGGATATTTGATATAACCGGGATACTAGGTGATATTATGTCTTATTGTAGAATAGCCGGGGTAGGTTTAGCTACATTTTATCTGGCATTCTGTTTCAATCTGATAGCAGACTTGATAGGAGGTGCTATCTCAGGGATAATACCCGGGGTAGTAGGGATTGTAATCAGCATCATTGTAATGGTGGTCATATTGCTTGTTCTCCATGCCCTTAATCTATTTCTCACTGGTCTGGCGTCCTTTATACATTCACTCAGGTTATGCTTTGTAGAGTTCATGTTCAAGTTCTTTGAAGGAGGGGGCAGGGAGTATAGCCCATTTCGGCTAAGTACCAGGACATCGGTGTTGGTTAAGGGAGGAGCATGAAGGTGAGGAGTAAAAGGTGCTGATTGACCCATCTTCTCTGGCTACATTGGGTGGGGGAGTAGCGCTAGGCGGCGGACTACTAGGTGCATCAATAGGTATAGCCATTGCTGCTTCTGCTGGGACAGCCACATTGTCTCAGGATCGCTCACAGCTCAGGAATGTAGTTATATTGGCAGCTTTACCAATGTCCCGATCTTTTTATGGGATCATCCTGCTAATAATTATCCTCACAGTAGTAGTTCCTAAGTTAGATGCAATGTCAGGGGGTGGGGGGGGTAATGGCTTCGCTGTATTTGCCTGTGGTATCGGGGCAGCTTTGGCTCTAGGTGTCTCAGGAGCATACCAGGGCTCTGTATGTGCTGCAGGCATTTCATACTTACCTAAGACAAAGGGACGAATACTGGCTAATGCTGTAATGTTAGCTGTGTTTGTTGAACTTATAGCTGTATTGGGGCTGGTGTTTACTATACTAGCGCTGAGTATGCTGAATCTTATGTAGAAAAGAGGGCTAAACTGTAGCCACCATAAGTAATCATACAATGAAGGGAGGCATGAAATGGTAATTGACCCAGGGTCCTTGGCAGTTCTTGGAGGTGCTATAGCACTAGGTGGAGGCTTGGCAGGTTCATCAATAGGGATAGCCAGGGCCGGAGTTAATGGAGTAGCTACGCTGGCTGAAGAGCCGGGGCAACTCAGGAATGTTATTGTTCTGGCATCTCTACCAATGACACAAACCTTTTATGGACTTATAGTGCTGATACTTATTCTAACCACAGTAAAAGGTAATGTGGAGGCACCAGAGGCTTGGGCTGGGGCGGGTTTTGCTATATTTGCCTGTGGGATTATAGCTGCCTGTGCGGAATGCTTCTCCGGAGCATATCAGGGCTCCGTGTGTGCTTCAGGTATCGCAATGTTAACTAAAACGAAGGGAGCGATACTCACTAATGCCATGATGCTAGCAGTCTTTGTGGAATTAATAGGTGTACTAGGACTGGTATTCACCATACTGGCAGTAAGTATGCTAGGTCTCATGTAAGGAGTGCCACATGAATGGAATGGAGAAGATAAGCGAGGCTATCCTAGAGAAGGTGAAAGGGGATGCCCGGAATATAGTAGCTGATGCTGAGGAAAAGGCACGTCAGGAAATAGAGAAAGCCAAAAAGCAGAGAGAGAAAAGACTTGAAGAAGAGGAGCATAAGCTAGTACGGGAAGCTAAAGAGGAGGCTGCTCGAATTCTGGCTCAAGCCTCTATAGCAGCCCGCCAGGAGTTGGTAAGGGCTAAGACTGACATGATTGATAAGGTAATTGACAGAGTAAGAAGTGTTCTGTCAGAAACCTCAAGCAATGCAGCTACGCTACTTAGCCTGGCTCAGGAGGCTTATGATGCCCTCGGTGTCGACAAGGTCAGGGTCTATGTCGCCACCAGGGATATAGATACGACACGAAGAGCCATAGGAACGAACAAAGAGCTAGCTGAGAAGATAGTAGATATTAGAGAGTTCGACTGTGTAGGGGGATTGATAGTAGAGAGTCTCGATGGGAAAATGAGGATAGATAATACCTACGGGGCTAGGCTTGAGATATTATTACCCAAGATTCTGCCTGAGGTAAGTAATGACCTCTTTAGCCAAATCAGGTAGGTAACAGATAGACACAGAGTTAGAGATAGAGAAGGTAGAGTAGTCTCTGCCTCTATCTTAATTCTCTATCTGGAAGTGTGGGAGTTCATTTTGCTTGATCCAAGTAATGCATTTATATCAGCATACCTGAAAGGCGAAGAATCCAAGCTGATAACTCTTGAACATATAGATAAGATGTTATCAGCATCCAGCATCCGGGATATATTAGAAATCATCAAAGGGAGCGATATTGGGGATTACCTTCAAGGAGTCCCTATTAACACCTTTGATGATATTGATGCATGTCTGTGGAAGTACTTGCTGAGTTGCATCGAGCATATAGAATCGTTCAACCTCCTGCCAGATGACATACGGCGGATATTGAGGGCATACCTAGTAAAATATGATATCTCGAATGTCAAGGCTGCTTTGTGGGGTATCTCGAGCGGCAAAAAGGCCCGCATGATGCCGCTGGGTGCCATTCAGAGTTATGGAATGCTGGACAGACTCTCTCATGTTGAAAACATAGATGGCATCATTGAACTACTTACTGAATGTAGATTGGGAGATTATGCACCTATCTTGAAGGAATACGAGATAGAGGGGGAGATAAGGTCAAGGCTCATGGTTGAAGCCAGATTAGATAGTGAGTACTACAAGAACATGTTAGGCATGGCAAATGACACACAGGATGGTTTTATCCTGGCGAAAGCCTTTGGTGTTATTATAGACCTAACAAACCTGCAAATTACATCGAGAGCTATAATTGAGGGTATAGGGACTGAAGTAGCTGAATGTACCATTAGCGGTGGGTATATAATATCAGAGAAAACTATCAGGGAGCTGCTACCGCTTACACTAGCTGATATACCTCATAGATTAGAGAATACTCCATACCATGAGGTAGCACGGGAATTATCAGATAGCTATGATAGGACTAAGAGTATTACTAGTATAGAGGAAACTATCGACAAATATGAGTTTAGATTACTCAAGGGGGTATTATCAACATGGGTGCTATCCCCTTTAGTAGTAGCATGGTATCTGATACTCAAAGAGAATGAAATACGAAACCTAAGGCTAGTTATAAAGATGATATTTGATAGTATCCCCCTAAGTGAAATAAAGGACTATCTGGTACTTTCATCATGATGCCTATTAGACAACTGGGTATAGCTGTTATAGGAGATAAAGACCTGGTTAATGGATTAAGGCTAATTGGTGTTAGTAGATATTATATGATAGAAGATAGCCACAATGCCTCTGAGGATGTCAGAGAGGCTCTAGGAGAACTGATAGGTGACCCTGGTATCGGTGTAGTAATAATATTAGAAGAGTATGCCAAACATGTTGAGGATTTAATAATCCAGCTTAGAGGGGGAAAGAGGTTTGTACCAGTAATTGTTGAAGTCCCGCCAAGGGGTGGTACAACCTATGGGGATGTGGGAGAATATTACAAGGAGTTTATCAAGAGATTCCTTGGCTTTGAGATAGAGATTTAGATAGATGAGGCTAAAGGTTGAAGGTCTCCTTCAGTCTTCAGCCTAGCTATCTTTTGTTGTGGAGGCATTGAAATGGGGAAGATACGGAGGGTTTCAGGCCCGCTGGTCATCGGTGAAGAGATGGAGGGCGCCCAGATTTATGAGCTTGTTGAAATAGGTAAGGAGGGGCTGGTAGGAGAGGTTATTGGGCTGGAGGGAGATAATGTAATAATTCAGGCACATGAAGATACTTTAGGACTGGAGGTGGGTGAAGAGGTCAGGGGGACAGGGAGCATTTTATCCGTAGAGTTAGGCCCCGGAATAGTGGGAGCTATCTATGACGGGTTACAGAAATCCTTGACTGATTTGATGAAGGATAGCTCGTTCATAAAACGAGGAGTGAAATCACCGGCATTACCTCGAGATAAGAAGTGGAGCTTCACACCCAAAATTAAGGTAGGAGATACGGTCAACGAAGGGGATATAATAGGCACAGTTCCTGAGACCGAGCTTGTCGAGCACAGAATAATGGTGCCACCAGGAGTTAAGGGAGTAGTAGAGAAGATAGGTGAGGGCAATTATACTGTTGAAGAACCGATAGTATGGCTGAAGGGTGATAGGGAGACAAAAGAGCTTACCATGGTACAAAGATGGCCTGTAAGGAAACCTCGTCCCTATAAAGGAAGGCTTGCTCCTTCAGGGCTGCTAGTTACCGGAATGCGGATTATGGATTACCTGTTTCCCCTAGCTTTGGGTGGTAAGGCAGCAATACCAGGAGGTTTCGGTACTGGTAAGACCGTTGCACTACAGCAGCTTGCCAGGTGGTCTCAGACACAACTTAACATCTATGTGGGGTGCGGCGAAAGAGGCAACGAGATGTCCGATGTGCTCTATAGCTTCAGAAAGCTTAAGGACCCCGCTACAGGCAGGTTACTGCAGGAGAAAGAGATATTCCTGGCTAATACCTCTAATATGCCTGTGGTAGCCCGTGAAGCAAGCATCTTTGTCGGTATCACCCTGGCTGAGTATTTTAGGGACATGGGTTACGATGTGCTGATGGTGGCAGATTCAACCTCAAGATGGGCTGAAGCTATGAGAGAGATTGGTGGCAGACTGGAAGAGATGCCTGGTGAGGAGGGTTTTCCTGCATATATGGGTTCACGACTTGCCTCATTTTATGAGAGGGCAGGGGTGGTGGAATGCCTCGGTGCACCTGAGAGGAAGGGGTCAATAACACTGGTTGGTGCGGTAAGCCCTCCCGGAGCTGATTTCAGTGAGCCGGTAACTCAGAATACACTCAGGATAGTAGATGCATTGTACTCCCTGGATGTTTCACTGGCGAATAAGAGACATTTCCCCACCATAAGCTGGCTTACCAGCTACAGTCTTTACGTAGATGCGGTGAGAGATTGGTGGAACCAGATTGATTCAGGGTGGGAAAATCTGAGAGCTAACGCACTGAGTATTCTACAGCAGGAAGCTGAGCTTGAGGAAATTGTAAGGCTGGTGGGTCCTGAGGCACTGCCTGAAAGGGACAAGCTATTATTACTGGCAGCAAGAATGATACGCGAGGATTTCCTCCAGCAGAGTGCTTACCATGAAGTTGATACCTATTCTGAACCTTCCAGGGCTAATCTTATGATGAAGACCATAAGCAAGTTTTATGAGCTGACTCAAGCAATGCTAGATTCTGGAGTGAGTGTAGCAGATGTTCGTTCTTCTCCTATAGTGTATAAAATATCACGCATGAAGGATATACCCCATGAGGACTTCGAGCAGAGAATCAAGGAGCTGTGGTTGGAGATGGAGTCTAGCTTGGTGCCTCAGAAAGGAGGGGTCTTATGAATTTCTCTCCCCTTTATGTAAAGGAATCTAGGGCAATTAACAGTGCTAAGGGCTCTCTGCTCGTAGCAGAGAGTATCCCAGGGATAAAGCTTGGGGAAATGGTTGATATCATACTCCGAAATAAGGATGTGAGAGCAGCCCAGGCAATAGACATTAGTAAAGAAACGGCTGTATTTCAGGTATTTGGTGGGGTAAGTGAGGTAGACCTTACGGGGAGTAAGATAAGATGCAGAGGAGAGTCCTTAAAACTAGCAGTATCCATTGACATCCTGGGGAGGATATTTAATGGATTGGGAGAACCTATAGATGGAGGTTCCCCCACGGTTGCCGAAGACTATCGGGATATTGGTGGTGCCCCTATGAATCCTGCATCTCGTGAGCCCCCGTCTGAGTTTATTGAGACTGGCATATCAGCTATAGACGGGCTAAATGCTCTGGTAAGGGGGCAGAAGCTGCCCATATTCAGTGGCTCAGGTTTACCACATAATCGAATTATAGCTCAAATAGTTAGACAGGCTACTATAAAGGGCAAAGAGGAGGGATTTGCCATAGTATTCGCCGCTGTTGGTGTGAGCTACAACGATGCTGCTTTTTTTATGCGGAACCTTGAAGAGACAGGAGCGCTGGAAAGGTCTGTAGCATTTATCAATATAGCGTCAGACCCCGTAATAGAGCGTATTTCAACACCAAGGCTGGCATTAACTGCTGCCGATTACCTGGCACTGGAACACCATATGCATGTACTGGTGATAATTAGCGACATGACCAGCTATTGTGAAGCTCTCCGTGAGCTTTCCGCTACACGGGAGGAGATACCCTCAAGAAGAGGATACCCCGGATACATGTATACTGACCTTGCTACAATGTATGAGAGGGCTGGCAGAATATTCGGGCAAGAAGGCTCAGTGACTATAATGCCCATTCTGACCATGCCTGATGATGACATAACACACCCTATTCCTGACCTCACTGGTTACATAACCGAAGGACAAATTGTGCTCTCCAGAGAGCTAGAAAGAAAGGGCGTATATCCCCCTATAAATGTCTTCTTGTCTCTGTCCCGAATGATGAAAGAGGGAATCGGAGCAGGTAAAACCAGGGAGGACCATAATAATGTCTTCATGCAGCTGTATGCTGCCTATGCTGAAGGATGCTATCTCAGGGAGATATCAACCATCATAGGCGCCGAGGCATTGAGTGAGAGAGATAAATTATACCTGACGATTGCAGACAGGTTCGAGAGGGAATTTATCTCTCAGGGTGAGCGTGAAAAGAGGTCAGTGGAGGAAACTCTCGATATAGGATGGAGGCTATTCTCATCTCTGCCCGAGGGAGACTTGAAGCTGATTAGCGAGGGCTATATTCAGAAATACCTTCCAAAACATAGGGAAGAAGGGGTTTTAGTTCCTGATTAAAGGCGAAGTAAATGGCACAACCGTTCAAAGTTAGACCGACAAAGATTGAGTTAGTGAACCTGAAGCGCAGGCTTGCATTATCTTCGAGAGTACAGAAGATAATAAAGGATAGACTTTCCATACTAACTCTGGAATTTTTGCAGACGGCAAGAGAGACTGTAGAAGCCAAGAGGAGATTGCTTAGCAATTTCGCTGAGGTCTATAGAGCATTATCAATTACCGTAGGGTATCATGGGTATATAGCCTTGGAAAAGGAATTGATAGCCTCCGAGAGAGATTTGGGAGTTGCTGCTGGCTCAAGAAGTGTGGCAGGAGTGAGAACTCCTTCCTTTGAGCTAATGAGTCACAATGGAGTAGGACGAGGATATAATTTAGTTGATACCTCTTCATGGGTAGACCAAACGGCACAATTATCTGAAAAATGTCTTGAGGCTATTGTCGAGTTAGCTGAGTCCCAGAGGAATCTGGAGCTACTCGGAATGGAGATAAGCAGGACAAAAAGAATCTCTAACGCCCTGGAATATATAGTAATTCCCGGCTTGCAAGCAACGATAAAGTACCTGGAGCAGAAGTTTGAGGAGAGGGATAGAGAAGAGAAAACACGATTAAAACGTGTGAAGATACTACTCCAGCAAAGATAACTAGAGATAGCGGTAGAGAGGGGACAACTGGTCTCTGTCTCTATCACAAACCCCCATCTGACGTTGAAATATGTTACCTTATGAGAAAGCACTTCAGGAATATCTGAGGGATGAGCTTAGGGTAGTAAATGCTCATCTTCCCAGCCACCAAAAATCGTTATCAGCCTTGCTCCAGGAGGATTATCCTCATGTAAGATGCCAGGATGGTAATGTTTACCTCTTCAAGAAGAAGGAGTTGGAATATCTTGCCAGCCTGGTAGATGCCGCAGAGCAGGAAGCACTATCACTTCCTATACTTATAGAATCGGGTTCAAATCAAGGTGAAGTAGCAATAATATGCAGGGGAGAGGTGGAGGAGAAGGTTATTTCCCATATTCTTGATATGCCTGTTACGAGCCAAAAAGGAAAAATTGTGATATATAGACCACAGCTAGCCTTACTAAGGAAGACATTAAAAACCACAACCCAGTATGTGTTTTCCCCCGCAATCCTCAAATAAGAGCTTGTCCAGTCATCAGCCCTCAGATACTTCCACTAATCAGCAGATTGATAGACGGTAAGTATTCACCCACTCGATTACTAATCACAGGAGTCTTCGAGTTGCACCTGCTTTCCCATGGAATATTGAAGGTTCTCGTTGGTATTTGCAAGCGCCGTGAGAACAAACTCACCCCACAAGTTACCCTCCCTCAGAGGAATGTTGTGGTAGAAAAATCACACGATGAGAACTTATTCCCAGTAAGTAGGAGCGGAGAAAGCAATTGAGCTTTTACTGGGGTAGTGAAGAAAATACGGATTATTTTTGTTCTTGTACAAGAGGAGACTTAGAGTAAGGGAAGGCATTTGCTAGCCTTGGGGCAAGGTGAATTAAGGAGTGGAAATTATCTCTAAATTCCCAACCCTTTCAAAATCCCTGTCAGCAGTCAGGATGGCTAGATCATGGTAAAGGCGATAGGAGTTTAGCCACAGTCTTTTCATTGCCCCGCAGGTATTCAATAATCCAGGTGGTGTCAACCAGGTATCTCACAAGCTGATTTCCTGACCATGGTGGCGTCGGCTGGCATAGATATCCCTTAGGAATTCGTCAAAATCCAAAGTCTCCTTCCAACTTCCAGCCGCCCTAACAAAAGCATCCTCCCGAGGGATTTCCTTTATGACGACCACTATCTTCTCACCTTCTTTAAGTTCCAACTTTTCCAAGGGCTCGATTACACCTTTGGAAAACCTGGCTCTAATTTCCTTTGCCATATTTCCCCCTTTGATGCGTTCTTCCTTTTACTCACTCCTAATAGGTAGTATACCATAAAAGACTTATCCCGAGATGCAGACAAACTCTCGCCAGAGCTGCGTTCCTGTTTTGCTACACGCAGACTTCAATCCTACACCAGAGAGGAGTATCGCACAGTAATAAAGGGGGTACTCACGCACCGTGAGGAGGTCGCTCCAGAGATAGCTGAGGAGGTTGCCCACAGGCTTGATGGCAGAACCCAGGATGTGCGGGATGCCGTCCGGGTTGCCAGGCTATCACCCCAGGTAGGAGTGGAGAAGGCAATTGAGATTTTGCTGGGGTAGAGTGCAATTTCACGTTTAGGCAGCCTTGAAACCTTCCATTACCTTATGACTGAGTGAACATTCTGGACTTTTGTTACTTGCTGAGCCGCTTCGTTGTAAGCTTCCTCTGAGCACCAGGGGTCTTAGTGAGTTGCTCTAGTTCATCTAACCGTTGCTCAAAAAAGGTAGCAATCTGCTGCAATTCCTCAACATCTTTTGTGCCGCTAATGAGCTGATCAAGTAAGTGAGCGTCACTTGGTAAACCGATCTCAACAAGCTGTGCAGGCATTTCAGGCCGTGATAGTGGAAACACATGTGCTCGAAGTAGGAAGGCACGCGCAATATGAGTAGCAAACATAAGATATTCCTCTTCAGCAGCATCCCAATCGCCATCCTCAAGCATGCGAGAGGCTATAGATTGGCGTTTGCGAGCATGGTGCACTTTTAGTTGCCAGTCTGGCCATACCTGAGACTCTTTATCGGCAAGTGCCTGTGGCCACCAGCCAGAGGCATCAGTACAAACCTTCCCGAAGCGCACAGCCCAAGCTTCAAAGTCATTCCCTCGATTAAGTTTTTTGAGAAAAGTCTCACGCGTTTCAAAGTGTATGTGGAGATCAACAGGCACTCTCCAGCGCGGCAGACCCATCGGTGTAATCACAAGAAAGTCGGTATCACTTCGCCAAGTTTGCTTCTCACGTGCAGCCGACCCCACAAGAATCACCGTGGCCTCCGCCGAGGCTTGGACTTCTTGGAGCTTGGCAACTATATCGGCAAGGTGCCTTTTGACTGTAGAATTAAGCGCTCCTGTTACTGCTAATAACACTGTCTACCTCATTGATAAAGTTCTCAAGTTCACTCGCCAAATCTTCCAAATCCATCTCTTCGAGTTCTTCACCTGGCTCTCCGTATTGAACATCTTTCCGCAATTCATTGAGATGCTGGATATGTGTACCTACGTCAACAGAAAGTATGCCTAGGGAATTCAATTTGCCAGCTACTTCGACCTTTGAGGGATGTGTTTTAACCCATTTGATACCTTTTTTTTCCGCAGCTGCCACTACGGCATTCTCATATGCGTAGAAAGCCCAAGTAACTGCCTCTTCTCGATCTTCAGGCTCACAAATAGCAGTCTGCACTCGTTCTAGTTGTTTCTTGGCTCTCTCCAAGTGATAGCGAGCCTCTTTTTCCCCCATAACTTACCCTCCCATATCTGACAGTAATAACTAAAAGCCACACGGACGAATCATGAACTTGCCTAATTCACTTCAGCTTGTCGAACCCTAACACATTCTGCAATAGCCGTCCAGTTGAACAAGAAGAAAGAAGCTAGACATCGTTCGTAAACATATGCCTAGTTTCCTTATTAGAATCACAATTCGCCCTAATGTCTCTCGTCATCGCAGGCAATTCGGGCAGCAGTAATGCCACAAATTAGACCCGAGGCACAACGCGTACTCCGATCTTACGGACACATTGCCGATTCCGTCTCAACTCATTCAGCTGCACGCTGTTCTTGACTGGCTTCATCCAGAATTCTGTTGAGGAGCATCTTTTTATCTGGAGGCAGAGGACAAATGAGAAATCTGATATCGGCGATTCCGAAGCGGCTCACTCTGCGTTGAATCAGATTTGAGAAATCTGGATCGGTGAAGACCATCATCTTGTTGATGTCGCCACAGAGCAACTTCAAATGCCCGACCTCAGCTAGAGCCTTCCTGACTCCGCCAGTGTTTTCTCGACCAGTCCTCGTTTTGGCACGATTGCATAGAATAGCTCCAACGGTGTGCCCATCCTGAGAAACTGCGTCGAACTTGTAGCTGTCACCCGAAGGGAGAGTCACCGGTCTCTCTTCCAGTGTATCATCACCGATTTCCGCCTTCAGCCAGTTTCTGACTGCAGGCTCGATTTCAGTCTTGATTTTCGACGTATTTGCCATATTAGTGGCCTCCGCAAATTTCGATTTATTCGTGAATGATTCCCTTGGTTCTTTGTGCTCATCTGCGTTTTATCCGGCCTAAAGCAAGTATACATTTTGAAAGACTATGAATCAACTCACCATCCGTTTGAGTATGACAAGTGGTCTCATCCCTATCCAGGCAACGCGCGCTACCGGAGGTTGCGCATAATGCCCAATTGTTACTGCTTGGCAGTAAAAGGTATGCCGCATTGGAATAACCAACAGGTGAGTTTGGCAGCGTCAATCAAATCAAGCTCCCTCGCCCGGTCGGTGGCAATCCATTTTGCTGTGAAGGTTCGCGCCGATGCTTTTGCAGCCAGTGTTCCCTTGATGTATAATAAACTTAGTGTTTTTAGTTCAGTCATTACATACTTAAATTGTCTGATATTTACATCGATGCTGGCTAATCAAGATTCTCGCTATATAATGGGAAACAGGGCATCCGCCGGGCTTTCAGAGCAGGTGGATTTAATGCCATGTTTTTGGAGTTGTATTCGCCTTCACCGTTTCCGAACGAGGAACCTTCGCTAATAGATGCTTCACTAATCGGGTAAAAACACTGCCTCGACCACAGGAAACCAGAAACGATAGAGCTGCATGCTGTAACGGCTATCAATAGTGAAGCTGGATATGCCGTTTTTTGTGCCCTTCTCGTAGAATATTTATGAATTATCGCAACGACATCAGGAATATAGCTATCATTGCCCACGTTGACCACGGTAAGACTACCCTGGTAGATGCCATGCTCAAACAAAGCAAGATATTTCGGGATAATCAGGTAGTGGGTGATTTGATAATGGACAGTAATGCCCTGGAGCGGGAAAGGGGGATTACTATTATGTCCAAGAATGCAGCCATAGTCTACCGAGGAGTCAAAATCAATATCATCGATACCCCGGGGCATGCCGATTTCAGTGGTGAGGTGGAGCGTGTCGTAAGTATGGCTAATGGTTGCCTGCTTCTGGTGGATTCTGTAGAAGGCCCCATGCCCCAGACTAAGTTTGTGCTTCGCCAAGCTTTGGAAAAGGGACTAAAACCCATTGTGGTTATCAATAAAATAGACAGGCAAAATTCACAGCTAGCAGATGTAATCAGGCGCACCCAGGACTTGTTCTTAGAGCTAGCTACCAGCGCTGAGCAGCTTGACTTCCCATTGTTATATACCAGTGCCAAAGAAGGCATCGCTGTGACCGAACCTGGGATGAAAGGTAAAGATATCATGCCTCTCCTCGAATGCATATTGGAGGAAATCCCGCCACCACAGATTGAAAGTGGGCCGTTTCAGATGCTGGTTTCTAACCTGGACTATGATAGCCATAAGGGTAGGATAGCTATCGGTAGAATCTGGAGGGGAAAGGTTGCCCCCCACGATTCCGTAGTCAGTGTGAATGGGGACGGAGATATAAATTATTATGAGATTGGTGAAGTATTTACTTATCTCGGTCTCAAACGTTTGAAGGTGGCAGAAGCCGAGGCGGGTGACATCGTAGCCGTGACAGGACTTGAAAAAGTTAGCATCGGAGATACCATTGCCAGCTCAGACATGCCTGAAGCTTTACCACGTATAGAAATTGGCGAACCAACAATGGAGATGACCTTCGGGGTAAACACGTCACCCTTCGGCGGACGCGAGGGGCGTTTTTGTACGACGCGCCAGCTGCGGGAACGGCTCTACAAGGAGCTTGAGACTAATCTCAGCCTCCGGGTAGAGGATACAGATAACCATGATACCTTCATTGTAAAAGGGAGGGGGGAGCTGCATCTGGCTATCCTGATTGAAACTATGCGCCGGGAGGGCTACGAATTTGAAGTTTCCAAGCCAGAAGCTATCACCAAAATAGTCAAGGGCGAGCTTATGGAACCTGTTGAGGAGCTTGCCATCGATACCACAGATGAATACATTGGAATTTTAACCGAGATGCTGAGCAAGCGACAAGCTCAGCTTGCTAATATGTACAACGATGGCTATGGTAACATACGTTTAGAATTCCGTATACCTACGAAAGGACTTATTGGTTTCCGTGGTGCTTTTCTTACTGCTACCCATGGTGAAAGCATCATGAATAGCAATTTTCTGGACTATGAAGTATGGCAGGGTGATATAGTCTCGGCTCGTAGCGGTGCCCTCGTATCATCGGAGCAGGGCATAGCCATCACCTATGGTCTTAATAACGCGCAGGGGCGGGGTGACACCTTCATTGAACCCGGGACACCAGTTTACGAAGGTATGATAGTGGGGCTGAGCTCACGACTGCAAGACATACCCATTAACGTATGCAAAGAGAAGAAGAAGACTAATGTGCGCTCATCTACATCAGACATAGCCATAAAGCTGACTCCCCCCGTTAGGCTGAGCTTGGAGCAAGCCATTGATTTTATCAATAATGATGAGCTGGTGGAAGTAACTCCCAAGAGTATCAGGCTGAGGAAGAAGCTGCTGACTAATGCACAACGGTTAAGGAAGGCCTCCTCTGCCCAGCGAAGCATAAAGTAATAGACCATGCCTTAAGCGTCGAATTGATAGCCTATTCATACGCTATCCAAACCGTCATGCTGAGTTTAACATCTCTAGCTATGTTCATCAATTTACAAATCACCATCCCTTAGCAAAACTGAACATTCCAGCGGAATGTTACCCCACAAGTCACCTTCCCCCAGCAGCGTCCTTGTGACCGCAAGTTGACACGCTTGAAATGGCACCTGGTGAACGGTTACTCCTACTCTTTCTCCCAGGCCCCCTCTCCTATTAGAGGGACAAACCGACAGGAGCCCAAGTTGCGAGTTAGGGTAGTGTGGGGTTTCTTTACCACCTGGAGGAGCTCCTGTTCGTATCGTGAGCCCACAGGGATAACCAGACAACCATCAGTGGCTAGCTGGTCCAGGAGTTCCTGAGGGACTCGAGGGGCACCAGCAGTAACAATTATAGCATCGTAAGGCGCTCCCTCCTGCCAGCCTAGCCGCTTCTCAGTAATATGAAACTCAATATTAGCATACCCCAGCTTCCGCAATAACACATCCTCTGCCCTGGTAATCAACAGAGGGTATCGTTCTGTGCTCACTACCCTTCGAGATAGCTCCGCTAGAATCGCCGTCTGATAGCCACTCCCTGTTCCTACCTCCAGCACCTTTTCTTCACCTCTCAGCCCTAGTGCCTCTGTCATAATGAATACAATGAGAGGTTGAGATATAGTCTGCCCCATACCGATAGAAAGGGGTCGGTCATCGTAGGCAAATTCTAGATATGATGATGGTACAAATAGCTCTCGGGGCACTGCTCCTATAGCATGAAGTACTCTTTCATCCCTGATTTCATAACGGAGCTGATTGACTAACTCTTCTCGGGCAGCCTGGAAATCTATCATCTCTGATGTACCCCAGAAAAATTGTAACTACTCAGCCCCCTTTGTGTCACCCTGAGCGAAGCCAAAGTGCTCTCTCAGAATGACATTAGGGTAAGTAGTTACGAAAAATTATCCATGTAGGAGCAGCATTCCTACCATGATTCATCTTCTCAGGCGCCAAATTTACTTAACTTCAGGGCATTAGCCATTGCCAAAGGCATAATATCAACTCCGGGAAACCGTCCCATCGAGCCTCTGGCACAGCTAGATTCGGAAAAGTCTGTCACACTATCAGGTCGGCACCACTGAGAGCGGAGTAGAAAGGGAACAGGATGCCAGCTATGTGCCTTCAACATGGCAGGAGTTGAATGGTCACCTGTAACCATCACTACATCAGGAGAGAGCTCCATCAGGCGAGGGATGTGGGAATCCACCTCTTCAATCACACTGACTTTTCTGTTAAAGTCCCCATCTTCCCCTGCGCTGTCAGTAGCTTTTACATGAATAAAGAAGAAGTCATAGGGAACTGTCCCATGGTAATGGAGGCTTAGCGTATCAAGCTCATCTGATAGGGAAGGACCACTCTCCAGAATCTCCATACCTGCCAGTCTTGCTAGCCCACGATACATCGGGTAGGTAGCAATAGCTGCAGGATTTAATTTATAGATTTCACTCATAGGGGGAAGATGAGGATGTTGCGAGAAGCCACGCAATAGCACCATATTAGCAGGATGCTCAGATTTTAGAATGTTCCCTGCCTCACTCAAGAACTCATTAGCTAGCTGAGCTGTTTCCTCTGCCTCAGGTGAGAGTGCCTCTACACTTCGGGGAGCAAGACCTATCTTCTGAGGGTCTGAGTCACTGAGGGCAGGGCAGAGATTTTCCCTCCTGAAGACTACCACACAACGATGCTCCTTCACAGGAGAAACCAGAATCTCTGCTCCCTTAATCTTAATTCCTACCATCCGCTGACATAGCTCAGCGCACTTCTCGGTGGAGATACGTCCTGCACGTCGGTCAGTCACTATGCCTGATTCATCAATAGTACAGAAATTCCCTCTGGCAGCAACATCGCCATCATGAAGTGGGAAATCTACCCCCAGAGCCTCCAGAATGCCCCTGCCAATAGTAAACCTCAGTGGGTCGTAGCCGAAAAGAGCCAGGTGTCCAGGTCCGCTCCCAGGAGTAACCCCTGTGCTAACAGGGTCAATAAGTCCACATATTCCTTCTTTTGCCAGGAGGTCAAGGTTAGGTGTTCTAGCAGTCTCCAACTCAGTTTTACCTGTTTCAGGACGGGGTAGTCCACCCAATCCATCAATGACCAGCAGAATTATTCGAGATGAAGAGGGCTGAGCAAGTTCCTCAATCTGTTCTATAGTAAGCATCTATAACCACCTTTCTTGAGTAGTTCCTAGTCACCGGTTAGCTGTAAACTATAAACCATTTACCCTATTCTGGGTCGATTTCATCCAGCAATGCTTCTACACCTGGCAAAGGTTTCCCTTCCAGGAACTTCAGGGAGGCACCACCCCCTGTGGAAACGTGGGTCATCTTGTCTTTTAATCCCAGGTGCTCCACTACCTCAGCAGTAGAGCCACCTCCTATAACAGTAGTTGCCTCCAATTCAGCCATTACTCTTGCCATGGCGTAGGTTCCCTGAGCAAACTCAGGTGTTTCGTATATCCCCATGGGGCCATTCCATATAACTGTTCTGCACCTTCTCAGCTCATCAGAGAAGACTCTAATAGTTTGAGGCCCAATATCTACAATCTGCCAGTCTGGGGGTATATCCTCGCCTGTTACGGTTTTACTCCCTGCCTGAGCATCAGGTTGTGCAGCAATAACCACATCCAGAGGCAAAAATAGGCGTGTATTGTTTGCCGCTGCCTTCTTTGTTATTTCTCTGGCAATATCTAACCGCTCATCCATTACCAGAGACCTACCCACCTCAAGTCCCTTCGCTTTAAGGAATGTGCTTGCCATACTTCCACCAATGAGCAAAGAGTCAATCTTGGTACCAACATTCTTCATCACCCCTATCTTATCGCTTATCTTGGCTCCACCAATAAGAAGAGCAAATGGGTGTTCTGGATTAGTGAGGGCTTTCCCCATAGCTACAAGCTCCTTCTCTACAAGCAATCCCGCCACAGCAGGGATAAACTTGGGTATCCCTACTGTAGAGGCATGAGCCCGATGTGTAGCGGCAAAGGCATCATTGACAAAGACTTCTGCTAAGGCTGCCAGTGCCTGAGCAAATCCAGGGTCATTCTCCTCCTCCTCCGGATGGAAACGAAGATTCTCCAGAAATAGTATCTCCCCCTCCTTTAGCTCCGCTGCTCTCTGTTCCACCTCTGTTCCAACGCAATCATTGCACATCTTCACTGGCTGCTCCAATATCTGAGCAAGACGCTGAGAAACCGGCTTCAAGCTCAG
>JAUWOP010000050.1 GCA_030612045.1 Chloroflexota bacterium
TTTTGAGTTCATTGGGTTTTTGGAGATCTGAGAGGTTGGTTTGTTCCAGTGAGACGCAGGCCGTAGTCTGAATGCCTTAACGCTGCTGACAATCTAGCAGCCCAACCGTTCAACGACCATGATAGTCACAGAGACACGAGAGGGTTTATAGAGTTCATTGAGTTTGTAGGGTTTATTGAGTTCCCCACCGACCCAGGCTGAAGGCTGAAGTCCTTTAGCCTTCGGTGTTCAGCCTTTAGCCTAGCTGCCTTCGGTCTAACGAGCAGCTCGCCAAGACCTATATTGAACTATCTGTAATTAGTCTCTATAATCATTCTGAAGAGTAGCTGCTCAGGCGGATAAGGCTGAAGACTGTTAGATTAGCTTGAGGAAAGAGGTTGAGATGTCCTTTGTAGTAACTGTCTATGTGCCCGAAGGTATAGTCATGGCCTCTGATAGTCGCCAGACCGCTACTATCGAGAAGAGGACTACCACAGGCGAGAAGCTGACATCAATCCAGACTGTGGCTTCGGATTTTACCTATAAACTATTTCTGCTGAGACAAGATGTGGGAATAGTAGCGTATGGTGATACTCTTCTGGGTGGTGTACAGATGGAAACCCACATCAGGCGGCTTGAAGAGGAGAAGCTGAAAGATAATGACCCTGTGGATAAGGTGGCTGATAAGCTTATGACCTATTTCGCCACCAGATTCCCCAAGGCTAATGCTGTATTCCATGTTACCGGGTTCAAGCGAGAGGAAGGGGTAAGCACTCCCCATGTATATGTATGTTATATCAGCAAAGATAAGAAGGAGAGGGTAAATTTTGACCCCGATACAGGCCGAGTGAAATATGGCTGCTCTTGGGGGGGAGAAACTGATACTATTCTACTGCTATTAAAGCCCTACCAGATTTTAGGAATGGATGGAAAACCTGCTTTTGCCCCCCAATTCCCCATCATGTGGGACAGCATGAACCTCCAGGATGCAATCGATTTCGCCATCTATGCCGTAAGAACGACCATTGATACTGTAAGATTCCAGGCACGACCTAAGAGTGTAGGTGGAGGAATTGATGTGTTGCTGCTTACACCTGGAGAGGCTAGATGGGTGCAGAGGAAGCAACTGCATGGAGAGAGGAAATAAAACTGTAACTGCTCAGATGGCAATTGATAGCCACAGAGGACACTGAGACATGAAAAAGTTTGTTGGGTTCATTGGGTTTGTTGAGTTTATTGAGTTCCCCACCAACCCCACAAACTCTATAACTCTATTTTGAGGTGTGAAGGAATCCGTAACCGTTCACCCGGGATAAACGGTTCAATGGGTTCAGCGGTTCAGGGGTTAAGGGTTGAACCAAGTAACCGTGAACCCCTGAACCCAACGTAGCTCATGGTGAACGGTTACAGGAATCCTTTCCTTCACAAATTCTGCAGAGGGAAAGGATTCCCTCTGCCCTCAACTAATGCTTGAGCTTCTTCCTCTTTTCAGTTAGTTCCCTTCTTCTTTTTGCCCGTGGCACCGGGCGGTTCTGCCTCTGCCTAACCCCGTAGTAGCCGAGACCACCAAGAACAGCACACCCTCCCACTGCTATGCCAGCAATAGCCGCCCCAGGAAGCCCACCACCATCATTTTCACCACTGCCATAGGTTACAACCCAGTCCTCTTTGCCATTCGAGTCATATTTTATAGTGCAGTAGTCATAATTTGGCTCACCCTCTTCTCCTCCCTGAGAGTTGCCGGTAACTATTACATTACCTGCTGAATCCACCGCCACATCGAGAGCAGCATCCCAGTTCCCACCATCATAGGTTACTGGCTCACTCCAGATTTTGTTACCATCCTTGTCATATTTTATAGTGCAGTAGTCCCCTCCGGAGCAGCCAGTAACTATTATGTTGTTCTCTTTATCCACAGTTACATCATAGGCACAGTCGTAAGCATTCTCCCCCTCATACTCCCCCTCATATATTACCGGCTCACCCCAGACTTCAATACCATCCGCATTGTATTTTATGGTGATATAGCAGTTATATATAGGAGGGTGAAAAATATTATCTTCGAAGGAATAAGGGGTATAATAGCTGCCTGTAATTACGATATTATCCTCAGAATCCACAGCAGCACCATAGGCGGTAATACTCCACGGCTCGCCTTTATAAACACCGTGATAGGTTACAGGCTCATCCCAGAGCTCATTACCATCTTTGCCGTATTTTATAGTGCAGGCATACCACTTTGCCCCTTCCTCCAGACCTACTGAGCTGCCGCTGACTATTATGTTGCCCTCTGAATCTATAGCTACCTCCTGAGCACAATTGCTGTCGTACCCAGTATAATCAGCGGTGATAACAATATCATTCCCAGGAGCGGAGGTAAAGGTAATTCCCCCGGTTGTGTAGTCAATGGAATAGGCAGTCGTCTCTATATCGTTCAGATAGATTGTCTCAGACCCAGGGACAATAACAATAGGAGAAGGTTTCAGGGTAAAGTCAGTTTTGCTGCCATCGCCGGTACCCACAGATTCACCCGTTAACTCGGACAGTGAATCATAGACTTTGCTCCACAGCTTATCACCATCCTTGTTATATTTTATGGTGTAGTAATTATTGCTTGCGCCATCGTGGGAGAAGCCGGTGACTATTATATTATCATCAGAGTCCACAGCCACTCCATCAGCGTAATCTGCACCTTCACCCTCGTAGGCTGCGTGCCATAACTCATTACCATCAGGGTCATATTTTATAGTGTAGTAATCATCTGCTGAGCGGCCGGTGACTATTATATTGTTCTCTGAATCCACAGCTACAGCATTAGCCTCATCCCTATCCCCGCTGTCATAGGTTTGTCTCCATAACTCGTTACCACCTGGGTCATACTTTATAGTGCAGTAATCGGGATTTATCTCCCCTTCCTCCCCTTCTTTATCATAAGTCCCATTCTCATTGTAGTCATGCCATATTGTAGAGGCACCAGTGACTATTACATTACCCTGATTATCTATCGCCACACCATAGGCATAATTCACACCCTTTGCTTCATCCGCTGCCAGAGCAGGGATAACAAAAAAAGCTGCTACTATTAGTGAGAGTATTACGGACAAAAAAAGACGCATAAACCTCCTCAAACTGATGATAGCTTATCTTATGATGCTTGTTGTGTCAAATTCACAATCCCCTTCAAGGGAGGGGTTGGCAGGGGGGCTTGAGGGAATCGGTCAAACTATATATAATTTACACAGCCGCAGAGACACGAAAAGGTTTATAGAGTTCATTGGGTTTGTAGGGTTTATTGAGTTCCCCACTAACTTAGGCTGAAGGCTGAAGGCTGAAGTCATTTCGACCGAAGGGAGAAATCCTACGCTCGAAATGACATGGTAAAGGGATCGAAATGACAGAAGGCGAAGGGGCTCGAAATGACAGTTGGAAATTGGCTATTATTTGGAAATTGAGATTTGGTCATTGGAATTTCCAAAACTCAGTGTGCTCTGTGGCTGAGTAGCTACATATAATTTTAGAGAGGGACGGTATGCCTCTAATCCCTAAGGAGTGACTGATGCGAGCTATAATAAGTGTTTTTGATAAAACCGCTGCGATGAGCTTTGCCCGAGGGCTGACAGACATGAAGGTGGAAATCTTCTCCACCGGTGGTACGAAGAGGGAGCTGACAGAAGCAGGTGTGGAGGTACATAGTATTTCCGAGCTTACTGGCTTCCCCGAGATTCTCGATGGGAGGGTCAAGACCCTGCACCCTGCTGTCCACGGTGGTATCCTGGCAAAGCGAGGTATAGCGGAGCACATGTCCCAACTTGCTGACATGGGGATAGGAGCTATTGACCTTGTGGCAGTTAATCTCTATCCCTTCCGTCAGACTGTAGCGAAGGCAGGAACCTCTCTGGATGAAGCGCTGGAGAATATTGACATCGGTGGACCTACCATGATTCGGGCTGCTGCCAAGAGCTTTCCTGATGTGATAGTGATAGTTGACCCTGCCGACTATGACCCTGTACTGGAAGGGCTGAGAAAGGGTAAGATAACCTTGAAGGAACGCCAGCGGTTGGCACAGAAGGCATTCCAGCATGTAGCTTCCTATGATACTGCCATTGCCCAGTATTTGAGATGTGAAGAAGAGTTCCCCGAAGAGATGACAATCGCACTGAAGAAGCGCTCTAACCTTAGCTACGGTGAGAATCCCCATCAGCAGGCGGCATTTTATCTGGAGGACTTTCCTACGGGACAAGCATTACAAAAAGAGGTAAGCCTGGTATCTGCGGAGCAACTGCATGGCAAGGCACTCTCTTTCAACAATATCCTCGACCTGGATGCTGCCATAAAGATAGTAGCTGAATTCCCTGAGCCTACCGTTGCCATCATCAAGCATAATAATCCCTGTGGGCTTGCCACTTACCCTGACATGGCAGAAGCCTATCGCAGAGCGCTTGCCGGAGACCCACTGGCTGCCTTTGGAGGCGTGGTATCTCTCAATAGAAGGGTGGATATGGCTGCCGCTACCGAAATATACAAGACACATTACGATGCTATCATAGCTCCTCAGTATGACGCCGATGCTCTATCTCTACTGCAACGCAAGCGGGACTTGAGAATCCTCTCACTGAATACCCCCCAGGTATCAGTGAATCCCAGTGTAAGTGTTACAAAAAAGGATACTTATCTCGCTGACCTGCGACGGGTCAGGGGTGGATTTCTGATGCAGACCCCAGACTTCATTTCTGAGAAGGAAATGCACCCCCGAACGGTAACCCAGCGAGAACCGACAGAGGCAGAGCTTGAAAATTTGCTCTTTGCATGGCAAGTAGTGAAGTCAGTTAAGTCCAATGCCATCGTAATTGCCAAAGATGGCACCCTCTTGGGAATGGGGGCAGGCCAGCCCAGCCGTGTAGTAAGCGTAGAGCTGGCATTGCAAAGGGCGGCTGATAGTGCAAAGGGAGGTGTACTAGCCTCCGATGCCTTCTTTCCTTTTCCTGATGGGGTGGAGGTGGCTGCCAGAGGAGGAGTAACTGCCATAATCCAACCCGGTGGCTCAGTCAAGGATGGGGAGGTCATCAACGCTGCAAATCAATATAATATAGCTATGGTCTTCACTGGAGCAAGACACTTCCGCCATTAGTTTGGAGGAGCAAGATCGTTCACCTGTGTCATTGCGAGCGCTTCGCCTTCTGTCATTCTGAGCGAAGCGAAGCAATCCCCCTTAGTCCCCCTTTCTAAAGGGGGAAGGAATGGCAGTCCCCCTTTCTAAAGAGGGGAAGGAATGAAAGCCTCCCCCTTTTCTAAAGGGGGATTTAGGGGGATTAAAGAGATTGCTTCATCCCCTTCGCTTCGCTCTGGGCTTCGGCTCACGGCGCCTCCTCGTAAACGACATGAGAGTGGGTGAACGGTTACTACGGAGGAGCAAATGCTGATAATAAATCGTGAAACAGTGCAGGAGCTGCAGGAGCTATTGGGGAAATCCCAGGAGAGGGAATTCTGTCTTGAGAGACTACGGAAGATGCTGGAGATAAAAGAGATCTTGCTATGGCGAGCCGAGGCAGCACTATCCAGTTGTAGTATGACAGGAAGCCTGGTAAGTCAGTTCGACTGGGAGGTACGGCTCCTGGAGAAGGCGATACGGGCGGTAGAGGACGGTGAAGATAAAGAGGCCTCTCAGCTCTTGAGTGACTATATTTCTCAACTGAGCTAAACTGACACCTTACCGACCCAGGCTGAAGGCTGAAGTTTGTTGGGTTTGTTGGGTTTGTTGAGTTCCCCACCGACCCAGGCTGAAGGCTGAAGTCCTTTAGCCTATAGCCTTCAGCCTTTAGCCTAACTGTCTTTGGTCTTCTTCACCTAGTGTGGTGTAATTGTAATAACTATATAGTTTGTCATTCCGTGCTTGACACGGAATCCATCCCTGGACCTTCTGGATTCCCGCTGGAGTTTATCCCGTACTTGACACGGGGCGGGAATGACATGGGGCGCTTCATTGTCGAGTCATTTAGGAGATACTACACTAGTTGAGTTCCAGGGGCATAGGGTGATAGAATTCTGCTATTGGGGTGATGCTTCCAGGGGAATTTTATGAAGAGTAGAATAGGTGTTCTGACTGGTGGTGGAGACTGTGCCGGGCTTAGTCCTGCTATCAAGTGGGTGGTCAAAACCGCATTGGACGAACAGCTCCAGTGGGACAGGGGTACCCAGTATCAGGTGATAGGAATTCGGGATGGGTGGAGGGGGCTAATCCGTGCTGAACCTGGAAGTCCGGATATTCCAGGCTATATTGTGCCTCTAGATCAGGAGAAGGTAAGAACCTGGGATAGATATGGTGGGACATTCTTAGGGACATCGCGGACGAATCCCTACGACCCTAAAAATGACCAATCAAAAATAGTCTTGGATAATATAGAAAAGCTTGGCTTAGAAGCGCTAGTAGCTATCGGGGGAGATGATACCCTGGGAGTCGCTTATAAGCTAGCCCAGGAAGGAGTAAATGTTGTTGGCATCCCCAAAACAGTTGATAAAGACATTTTAGGCACTGACTACACCCTGGGGTTTGAGACAGCCTTGAGTGTCATCACAGAGGAGATTGATAGACTAAGAACTACAGCGGGTTCTCATAAAAGAATATTTGTCGTAGAAACAATGGGGAGGAATGCTGGCTGGTTGGCTTTGAAGAGTGGAGAATCTAGCGGAGCCTTTATTATCCTGATTCCGGAGTACGATTTTTCCATTGAGAAGGTGAATGAGCTGGTTATGGAGGGGAAACGGGCAGGATCCAGGTATGAGATTATTGTAGTGGCTGAGGGAGCCAAGTCAGAGGGATACTCTGAGTTTACCAAAGATAAGCATATAGATGGCTTTGGGCATAAAACTCTAGGTGGAATCGCTGAGTTTTTGTCTGGAGAAATCTCCCGTACTCTAGGACTGGAATCACGAAGTATCGTCCTGAGCTACCTGCAGCGTGGTGGTACTCCATGTGCCTATGACCGAAGGATGGCAAGGTATTTTGGTATTGCTGCCATTGATTTGGTGGTAAAGAAGGATTTTGGGAAGATGGTAAGCTATAAGAATGGCAGAGTTACTGCCGTTCCTCTTGAGGAGGCTATAGGAAAGCTGAATTTGGTGGATGTTGAAACAGAGTATGATATTGAAAGATATAATGGACGCCGCACTATTCTATAGTTAGTTGCATAAATCCTCATACCACTTCCCGTCATTGCGAGCGCCCTCTTTTTGTCATTGCGAGCGAAGCAATCCCCCTTAGTCCCCCTTTAGAAAAGGGGGAAGGAATGGCAGTCCCCTTTTCTAAAGGGGGAAGGAATGGCAGTCCCCCTTTCTAAAGAGGGGAAAGAATGAAAGCCTCCCCCTTTTCTAAAGGGGGATTTAGGGGGATTAAAGAGATTGCTTCGTCGCTGGCGCTCCTCGCAATGACATAATGCGGTTATTTTTGTAAGATACTATAAATAGTAGGGAGGCATAAATGTCAGAAGACTCCAATGATAGAATTGACGCTTTGGTAAAAG
This sequence comes from Chloroflexota bacterium, assembly GCA_030612045.1. Classification (GTDB taxonomy): domain Bacteria; phylum Chloroflexota; class Dehalococcoidia; order UBA2247; family JAUWOP01; genus JAUWOP01. The sequence goes on from JAUWOP010000050.1 coordinate 7,497, forward strand.
ATGCTGTCTTTAATCCCGATGAGCGAGCTAGGGAGGGATGCCAGCAGACAATTCGGGAATTAGCTTCTACCCAGGGAATCTTTCCGGCAAGCATTCAGGGTTTATACGAAGCGGCAGGCAAAGGGCTCTATCAGGGTATAACAGTCCCAGCTATGAATATCCGTGGGATTACCTATCAGATAGCCAGGGCTACCTTCAGTGCTGCTCTCAAGAATAGAGTGGGTGCCTTTATCTTTGAACTTGCCCGCTCTGAGATAAATTATACTCAGCAACGGCCAGGTGAGTATGTCACCTGTATACTGGCTGCGGCAATCAGGGAAGGATTTAGAGGTCCTGTTTTTATTCAGGGCGACCATTTTCAGGTTAACCGTAGCAGATATGGCTCAGAGCCTGAGGAGGAGCTAAATGCTATCAAGGAATTGACTCAGGAGGCGGTGGGTGCTGGATTTCTAAATATTGACATAGATGCTTCTACCCTGGTGGATTTAGAAGAAGAGACTCTTGATAAACAGCAAGAAAGGAATTATCTGGTCACTGCGAGTATGACCGAATTTATACGGAATATCGAGCCTGAAGGGGTAACTGTCTCTGTTGGTGGTGAGATTGGGGAGATAGGGAAAGGAAATAGCACGGTGGATGAGCTTAAAGCCTTCATGGCAGGGTATTTCAGACTACTGGGACCGGGTGTCAAGGGGACTTCCAAAATCAGCGTGCAAACAGGGGCGACACATGGAGGAGTAGTTCTGCCTGATGGCTCAATTGCCAGGGTTAAACTTGATTTCAGCACTCTGGAGGAGCTATCCAGGGTGGCACGGCAGGAATATGGTATGGGTGGTGCAGTGCAGCATGGAGCCTCCACACTCCCTGATGATGCATTTGGACTGTTTCCCCAGGTTGGCACGGTAGAGGTACACCTGGCTACAGGGTTTCAAAATATTATCTATGACAGTCCATACTTTCCCAGGGAGCTATTGAATGACATCTATAAACATCTTTTAGATAGCTACACTAGTGAGAGAAAGAAGGGAGAGACAGAGGAGCAATTCCTGTACAAAGCTCGCAAAAAGGGGTTTGGTGATTTCAAGAAGGAGATATGGGGTCTCCCTGAGGAAAACCTTAAAGGAATAAGGGAGACACTGGAAAATCGCTTCTGCTTTCTCTTTCAGAAACTCAATGTAGTTGATACAGTAGAGCTGGTTAATAAGTTCGTAGCTAATCCATGACCATGGGGGGAACGGTAGACGGTCCACGGTTGTGAGGCTCGTAGACGGTAACCGTTCAACGACCATGGTAGCCACAGAGACACGAGAGGGTTTATAGAGTTCATTGGGTTTGTAGGGTTTATTGAGTTCCCTACCAACCCAGGCTGAAGGCTGAAGGCTGAAGGCTGAAGTCCTTTAGTCTAACTGCCTTCGGTCTTCAGCCTTTAGCCTAGCTGTCTTCGGTCTAACCAGCAGCGCAACCGTTCAACGACCATGGTAGCCACAGAGACACGAGAGGGTTTATAGAGTTCATTGAGTTTGTAGGGTTTATTGAGTTCCCTACCGACCCAGGCTGAAGGCTGAAGTCCTTTAGTCTTCGGTCTTCTTCACCAACTCTATAAACTCAGTATCCTCTGTGGCTGAGTAGTTACTCCCCTGGTAAGTCTTCCAATGATGCGACAAAGTGAATGAAAAGGGGGGAACAGGAATAGGATGTATAGCGCACTACAGCCGGTTGGAAAAGATGCTGCTCTCTCAGGCTTGAGGGTTCTGGACATCACCGGAGAGATGGGGATGTTCTGTACCCGTCTCCTTACCGACCTCGGAGCAGAGGTGCTCAAGATTGAAAAACCAGGAGGAGATGATGCTAGAGAGATTGGTCCCTTTGTTCATGATGTTCCTAATCCTGAGATGAGTCTCTACTTCTGGTTCCTCAATACTGGTAAGAAAAGCCTTACTCTTAACATAGAGAGTAATGCAGGACAAGAAATCCTCCACAGACTGCTTGAGACCACTGATGTGCTGGTAGAAACATTCCTCCCTGGTTACATGGATAGCCTTAGTCTAGGCTATGCCTCCTTAAGCAAACATTATCCTCGCCTTATCATGACATCCATAACCCCTTTTGGGCAGACTGGACCCCGCAGGGGGTATAAATCCTGCAACCTGGTAGCTTCAGCTCTGGGAGGTCAGATGTATGTCTGCGGTGATTCCGACACCCCTCCTCTCAAGCCTTATGGTGAACAATCCTGCTTCACTGCCTCTCTCTTCGGTGCTGTCGGCACTCTAATAGCCCTACACTACCGTCACCTGAGTGGTAGAGGGCAGCATATAGATATTTCCCTGCAGGAGTGTGTTGCCTCTACACTGGAGCATGTTAATGTGCTCTATATGTATGAAGGGATAATATCCCAAAGGCAAGGGACACTCCACTGGAATGGAGAATTCCGTCTTTTCCCTTGCAAGGATGGCTATATCTTACTCTCCCTATTCCGTGAGTGGGATACCCTGGTGGAGTGGCTGGACAGCGAGGGCATGGCAGCGGACCTGAAGGAAATAAGGTGGCTTAATGTTCAGCTTCGACTCCAGGAGATTGACCACATAATTGAAGTGGTAGAGCGCTGGACAAAAAGGCACACTGCTGCAGAGCTAGTGGAGCAAGCACAGCTCATGCACCTTCCCTGGGCTGAAGTTGCTTCTATGGAAAAGCTGGCAGGAAATCCACAATTAAAGGAGCGAGGTTTCTTCGTCGAGGTGGAGCACCCTGAGCTTTCCTCCTGCTTTACCTATGCAGGAGCACCCTTTAAACTCAGTCATACACCCTGGAGAATCTCACGGAGGGCTCCTCTGATTGGAGAGCATAATGAGGAAATCTACTGTGGGGAGCTGGGGTTTTCTCCACATGAGCTCGCTGCTCTGAGAACAAAGGGAGTTATCTAGTGGTGAATAATCAGGATGCTTTGGGTGATATACGAATCGTAGATTTTACCTGGGTGCTTGCAGGTCCCTATGCTGCCAGAATACTGGCTGATTCTGGAGCTGAGGTAATAAAGATTCAGTCCAGAGTTACCATGGGAGCAGAATCCCCTAACAATGAAGGCTACTTCATTACCTGGAATCGTAATAAGCGAGGCATTACCCTGAATTTGAGTAAACCAGAGGGGAGAGATATTGCCCGGAGATTAATTCAGGTAAGCGATGCCGTAGTAGAGAATTTCACCCCTCGAGTGATGAGAAACTGGGGATTAGACTACTCTACCCTGAGCAGAACCAGGCCAGGGTTAATAATGCTCAGTATGAGTGGCATGGGGCAGACAGGGGTACAGCAAAACTATTCTGCCTTCGGTCCTACTATCCAGGCATTAAGTGGCATTACCCAACTCACCACTTTCCCTCACCATCCTCCACTGGGCATAGGCTATTCTTACGCTGACCATATAGCTGGGCTCGCGGGTGCGCTATCACTCCTTGCCGCTCTAGAATATCGCCACCGTACAGGGAGGGGGCAGCATATCGACCTTTCGGAATTGGAGGCAATGTCTGGTCTCATGGGTATAGAATTACTCAATCTGGCAGTGAACCATAAGATTGCCACCCCGGTGGGCAATCACCCTCTTTATCATCAGGCTGCCCCTTATGGTATCTACCGCTGCAAGGGAGAAGATAAGTGGTGTGCCATTGCCATATTCACTGAGGAGGAGTGGGAGGTGTTGTGCCATGTTATGGGTAATCCCCGATGGACAGCAGAGGCGAGGTTCGCTGACCTCCGCAGCAGGGTGAACAATAGGGATAAATTGGACGAGCTGGTAGAGGAATGGACAACTCAGCATGAGGCTCTGGAGGTAATGGAGAGATTGCAGAAATATGGAATTGCTGCGGGAGTGGTGCAGGATGCTTCGGACCTTGCTCATGACCCCCAACTTGGGGCGCGAGATTTCTTCACACAGATGGGGCACCCCGCAAGGGGAAGCGTGACTGTTGATGGCAGCCCGATGAAGTTCTCTCGCACACCCATCCGGTTTCACCACAGTGCTCCTCTGTTGGGACAGGATAACAACTATGTCTATGGTAAGTTATTAGGGATGAGCCAGGAGGAGATTAAGAGATACACTGAGATGGGTATTTTCTATTGAGGCTCTAAAGGTAGAGGTAACCGGTTCACCCCCACGAGTTGCTCGATATCGTGTACTCATTCAGGTGATATGTGACATATCACCTGAATGAGTACACTTAATGGAAATTCTGAGGTTTATAGCTTATAATAAAGATAACCATTCACCCACTCTCATGTCATTGCGAGGAGCGCCGTGAGCCGAAGCCCAGAGCGAAGCGAAGGGGACGAAGCAATCTCTGGGACGGGATTGCTTCGCTAAAGCTCGCAATGACACAGGTGAGCGATTACTAATAAAGTTCCTGGAGTGTGTCTGACTGCTACACCTGCGGTAGCCTGCATTAGAGGGGAGGCAAGTAAACCGGAGATTCCAATGAAGGAGGGCACAGATTTTGAGCAAGAAGAGTATCAGAGACATAGATGTCACAGGTAAAAGGGTTCTGGTGAGAGGCGATTTCAATGTGCCCCAGGACCCTCGCACAGGTGAGATTACTGATGATTCACGCATCCGGGCGTCAATACCTACTATCAAGTATCTGTTGGAGAGAAGAGCCAGAGTCATCCTCTGTTCCCACTTGGGCAGACCAAGGGGAGTAAAGAAGGTAGAACTGAGCTTGAAGCCGGTTTCTCAGCGTCTTGCTCAGATATTGGAGCAGCCAGTGAAGATGTGCAATGATTGCGTTGGAACAGAGGTGGAACAGAGAGCAGCGGAGCTAAAGGAGGGGGAGATACTATTTCTGGAGAATCTT
>JAUWOP010000014.1 GCA_030612045.1 Chloroflexota bacterium
TGAATCGAAGACCTCATCGAGATTGGGTCCGGTATCTATTAGAAACCACCCCTCATTCCCCCGCACCAGGTAGGCATTGATATGCTCTACAGGGAGTTCACCCATAGGCAGCATTAATTGATATAGGCCGGGAACAATTTCCCTCACATCACCTCTCTATGCTATAGAAAGCTTCCTTCCCTGCATAGTGGGCAGCAGTACCTAATTCCTCCTCAATCCGAATCAGACGATTGTACTTACACAGTCGCTCTGTCCGACAGGGAGCACCGGACTTTATCAATCCTGTGTTCATTGCCACAGTCAGGTCAGCTATAGTAGTATCCTCTGTCTCACCGGAGCGATGGCTTACTACCGATGTCCACCCTGCTCGTTGCGCCATCCTGATTGCCTCCAGAGTTTCTGTAAGTGTGCCAATCTGGTTGGGCTTGATAAGAACTGAGTTAGATGCTCTCTCAGCAATCCCCTTCTCTATGCGACGAGTATTCGTTACATAGAGGTCATCACCAACTAACTGCACCCTATTTCCTATCTTCTTTTGTAGTAGCTTCCATCCCTCCCAGTCATCCTCCGCCATGCCATCCTCAATGCTAATGATAGGGTAACGAGACACCCAATCCGCATAATAGTCCACCATCTCTTCACTGCTCAAGGACTTTCCATCTCTAGTGAGGAGATACTTGCCTCCCTCATAGAATTCACTGGCTGCTGGGTCAAGAGCCACAAAGCACTCCACGCCAGGCTTGTACCCTGCTGATTCAATTGCGGATACAATCAAGTCCAGTGCCTCGCTATTAGACGCCAGAGAAGGAGCAAATCCTCCCTCATCACCCACATTTGTATTGAACCCCTTATCCTGTAGTACCTTTTTGAGGGACTGATAAATCTCTACTCCCATCCTCATGGCACTAACGAAGCTCTCTGCACCTGAAGGGACAATCATAAACTCCTGAATATCAGTGGAATTGGAGGCGTGTTTGCCCCCATTGAGAATGTTCAGCATAGGAACGGGAAGAACACAGGCTCCCACACCACCAATGTAGCGATATAAAGGAATATCCAGGAAGTTAGCTGCAGCATGAGTAGCGCCGAGTGATACTCCCAGGATAGCATTAGCCCCCAGGTTAGATTTATGCTCAGTACCATCAAGCTGAATAAGCCTTCTATCCAGTACTTCGGTTTCCAGAGCCGACATACCAACTACAGCAGGGGCAATCTGTTCGTTAACATTCTTCACTGCCTGGAGCACACCCTTCCCCCCAAAGCGATTCTTATCTCCATCACGCAACTCCAATGCCTCATGAGTACCAGTACTTGCCCCTGAGGGTACAATGCTTCTTCCCTCTGTCCCATCAACTAATCTGACATTCACCTCTATGGTGGGATTTCCTCTGGAATCAAATACCTCCCGTGCTCTAATACTTTCGATAGTTAGCATCTTTCTCACCTCACTAGTTATTAGTCGTTAGTCAAGATTCCTCACTCTTTTGATTGTCAATGAGAGTAATAGCCTTACTTACAGCATCTATAGGGTCATCGGCGCGAATAATTCTACCATCCTCATGACCATTCAGAGACAGGCACCATGTGCCTACTCCTATTACAGGGATGTTATACTGGAGAGCGAAGGCAATTTCAGAGAGAGTGCCGTACCCACCGTCAACTGCAATCACCGCCTGCACGGACTTTACCACGATGACATTACGGGCATACCCCATACCGGTTACAATAGGGATTTGAACGTGGGGATTGGCTTCATGGCGACTATTACCGGGGAGAATGCCCACAGTCATGCCTCCTTCCCTCTTAGCGCCCCTGCAAGCTGCCTCCATCACACCACCCAGTCCACCACAGATAAGCACAACCCCTCGCTTCGCCAGCTCTCGTCCCACCTCCTCAGCCAGCCTGGCTATCTCTTCAGAACATTGATTACCGCCAATCACGGCAATAGAGTTTGCACAGTTAGATACCCTCAAGTGTATAACTCCTTAACAGGGCTACCAATCCTTTGTAGTATCTTCCGTGCCACCACCACACCGGAGGCTGATGCCTGCACTAGCCCACGAGTAACCCCTACTCCATCACCAGCCGCAAACATATTCTCAATCCCTGTTTCCAGGTCAGGTGTAAGCTTAAGCCTTGATGAATAGAACTTAACCTCTACACCATACAATAAAGTATGATGAGAGGCAACCCCTGGTATGAATTTATCCATTGCCTGAAGCATCTCCATAATATCCACCATAGGACGATAAGGAAGTGCAAAACTAAGATCACCTGGTACGGCGCCCTTGAGTGTAGGCTCTACAATACCCCGAGCTATCCGTTCTGGTGTGGAGCGTCTCCCTTCTTGTAAATCTCCCAGCCTCTGTATCAGTACACCACCGCTGAGGATGTTAGCCAGGCGGGCAAGATACTTCCCGTAAGAGATTGGCTCCTTGAAGGGGTGTGTGAAGTTAGTGCTTACCAGTAGAGCAAAGTTGGTATTATTAGTACTACGGTTAGTATGGCTGTGCCCATTTACAGTGATTACCGGGTCATCTCCTCCTGTAGACTCCATGGTTACCTCACCACCAGGACACATACAAAAGGTTCTCACCCTGTCGTCAAATGTTTTGGTATAAAACTCGATTTTGGACTCATATAGAGCATTGGTCAATTCATCCATTACCACTCGAGGGACCTCTACCCTTACCCCTACATCTACCGGATTATTATAGAGAGTCAGGTGTAGTCTATGAGCCTCTCTGACTACCCATTCAGAGCCTTCCCTACCGGGGGCAACAATAAGATAGCGAGTATGTATCACATCTCCGTTGGTTGTCTCAACTCCCTCGACTACCTTCCTATCTGCTATAATCTGGGAGGCTTCGGTCTCCAGTCGTATTTCTATCCTGGAAGTAAGGTACTTCCGCAAGGCACGGAGAATGTCACGAGCCTGCTCGGTACCCAAATGGCGGAGGGGAGTTCGAATAAGACGCAGCTCTGCCTTGCTTGCCCGACGTACCCACTGCTCTACTTCCTCCCCTACTCCATAGACAGGACTCAAAGCTCCAAAGTGGCAATAGACATCATCTACATAATGTATAAGAGATTCTGTTTCCTCCCTTCCAACATAGTTACTAAGTTGCCCTCCTACTTCAGAGGATAGTGTTAGCTTGCCATCGCTGAAGGCGCCAGCTCCCCCCAGCCCACAGACCTGATGGCACAGCTTACATGAGGTACAGTTCTCTCTTCCCAGTGAGAGAAGATAAACACGCTCATCTATATCCTTGCCTTTCTCCAGCAATAAGACCTTTAAATCTGGCGACTGGCATAATTCTAGAGCAGCAAAAAGACCAGCGGGACCACCCCCCACAATAACAACATCGTAGACCAATCTAAATACCTCCCACCTTGACTAACGACTGAATCCTTTGGTTGACTTAGGAGACCCATTCTTAAACCCCTCTTAGGATTCTACACCAAATAGATTTGATTCTGCAAAAGTGGGTTCAGCATGTGAGTCTGTAATATCAATAGTTGAGGGTGGCCCCAGCTTAAGTGTGGCTACTATGTAGAACGACATAATTAAATGTGCATACGAGCGTGTTGCACGAAGGGAATACTCGAATAAATCTCCCCACCAGACTACCCAAGTAGCCATCATAGTATAATATTCTCACCACTATGCTCAAAATGGTCTCTTAATAGTGCTGCTTTCCCACTCTGGTGCAAGAGACTGGGTTTATGCAACAGGCTCTTCTAAATCCTAAGCAACACCCAAATCCAAATAACCAAAACTTGAGATAAATTCCCTAGTGTCCTCACTTCTGTGAGGACGGTTATTCGTTAGCACAGCGTCCACGGGAGTGACAACGCTACTAACTAACGCACCCTAAAGGATGCAGCTATGGCTGGTTTTGAGAAGGAAATATAACATCTCTCCAAACGATGTATGGCAGGTAATACTAGGAGTCGAGGGAGTAAAGAGTTGAAAAAGTGGAATTGTTTGAACTGAATATTAGAGCTTTCTATGCTATGGTCTCGACCATTCTCTCTACTGCTCTCTTGGCTCTAAGACGAGTACTCTCAGGTATCTTGACCTCTGATTGCATTTCTTGGAGGGAATGTAAAATCTTCTCTAATGTGGTCAATTTCATATCATGACATACTGCTTTTTCAGTAACAGGGAAGAATTTCTTCGATGGGTTCTCCTTCCGTAGCGGGTGGAGCATTCCTATCTCTGTGCCCACGATTATTTCTGCAGCATCGGTTTCATGAGCATAACGGCACATCCCACCCGTACTCGCAACCTTATCCGCCAGGGCTATTACCTCTGGTGTGCACTCCGGATGCACCATCACCTTTGCTCCAGGGTGCTGCTCTTTAGCTCTGTGGATATCTTCAGGAAGAATTCCGACATGCACATAGCAGTAACCGGGCCATAGAATTAATTTTATGCCCGTTGTAGTGGCAGCATAACTTCCCAGATGTTGGTCAGGAACAAACAGGATACTAGAGCTATTCCTAAGCTTATCTACAATCGCTGTAGCATTAGCCGAAGTACAACAGTAATCTGATTCTGCCTTAACCTCAGCACTCGAATTGACATAGCATACTACGGTAGCATCAGGGTATCTGCTCTTTTCTCGCCGTAACTGCTCCGCTGTAGCCATATCCGCCAGCGGGCAGCCAGCTTCTCCATCAGGAAGCAGCACCCTCTTACCAGGTGAAAGGATAGCAGCAGTCTCTGCCATAAAACGGACCCCACAGAAGATAATTACCTTAGCATCCGTCTGAGCTGCCCTCTGACTCAACTCCAGGGAATCACCCACAAAATCAGCAATATCCTGCACTTCGTCCCTCTGATAATTGTGGGCGAGGATGATGGCACTTCTCTGCTCCTTCAGTTCCTGTATCTGCTTTATCAGGGATATTTCTCCCCCACTATTAGTCATTTTAATAACTTTCTCAGTTTTCGTCACCATCCATCAAGGTGTATTACTCAGGTGTATAAAACTACTTCGACACCACCGGTACCGGGAACATGCAGGTATTATCACCTTCACTTACTACCCGCTCCTCCTGATTTCTGACCTGCCACTTGTAGCGGATTATAAAGCGGTCCCCTTGCCTGGTTAGATTTTTGTCAAGTATTTCAACCTCACCTCTGAGTACATCTCCGAGGCAAACTGGCAGCATATGCCGGCACTTATCTGTTCCCATGTAGATTCCATCACGAAGTAATCCAGATTTATAGAGCACTCCCATCGTCTGAGCAAAGGTCAATAATCCAGTTGATACCCGGGACTTGAAGCCAAGCCCTTTAGCATATTCATCACTAAAGAAAAGTGGATGGTCTACTCCGATTAGATTTAGAAAGGGTTCCAGGATTGAAGCGGTCACCATCCATGATTTGCTTATGAATTTATCACCGATTTCCATAGTGGACATTGTCTTCTCTAGTTTCTCCTGTAGATATTGCTGTGGCATTTCTTCTCCTCTCAGAGTTTTTGTAGAAACCTTCACGCAAATTCCCTTTTACTGATAGCTATCAGTATCTCATCTCCCCTTACGGAACAAGCGGAAAAATCTATCCTCATATTCAGGGAATAAGTCCCACCTGTCTAACTCCTGCTTCAGCTCCATCGCCCTGGATATATCCCTTTCAGCTTCCCTGAAGAGTTGCTCGATTATGTATCTGGCATGTCTGGTGATTCCACTCTGCTCAATATCCAGAAGCCCTCTTCCTTTCAATTCACTAAGGTTTTGCCGCACGGATTGTTCTGTTATCTCAGCAATAAATTTCAACAGAGAGACATCCCACAATTCGTCTATACCCTTAATGATAGCGGTAAGGGGATTCCCCTCCTGGTCTAGTTTCTCATTTATACGGTGGATTACTGCTTCCATGGAGCCAGTAACAATACTTAAACCATGCAGCTCATTATGATACCCATAATAGATACCAGGAGTATGAGGGGATTCCTGTGATAGTCTCTCGATATACCTTTTTGCATCTTTGCCAAAACCCTCCAACTGAGCGAGATAATATGGGGTAACAATCTTTGGTATTTCGGCAGTTACTTTACCCTCTCTGATTGCTACTTCTTCTGTTGTACTACTCAGCAATTCTATGTAGGAAGGCTCGGTGAGAATGTGGTAGTATATAGTAGTAGTACCAAAGGTGGCTAAGGTCTGTCGGGGAGGTCTCACCACTTCTGTGTGAATTATAGCGTATTTGATTCTCTCATCTATTTCCATAAGGTATCAATTTTCCATCTGGTAAAGAGGCTATAAAGGTTAGCTGATAGCTATCAGCTAATGGTTGCCAGTTTTCAGTATTCTTGCCTCCCGCAACTTTTGCACCTGGCTGAGTAAGTCCCTCTCTTCTTTAGAGAGGTTTGTCGGAGTTACTATTTGTACCATAACATATTCATCTCCCTTACCAGAGTTATACAGACGAGGCATACCTGCACCAGCTATTCTGAATACTTCTCCCGTCTGTGTACCCTCGGGGATATTAAGGGAGAGCTTACCCCCCAGACCAGGAATATCGCTTACCTCTCCTCCCAGCGCCATCTGAATAGAATCAATCTCTTTCATTACATATACATCATCCCCTCTTCGCTCAAAAAGAGGGTGGCTCTCTATCTGGAGCACAACATATAAATCTCCTGGGCTTGCTCCATTTCTACCTGATGCTCCTTCTCCCTCAATCCTTATTTTATACGCTGTGTCAGCACCAGGTGGAATGTGAATGGTAATTTGCCTGGCTTTTTCTCTTATTCCTTTCCCCCCACACTCCTTGCAAGATTCAATAGGAATCCTGCCCTTCCCCCTGCAAGCACTACAAGTAGTAATCTGCCTGAAAATCCCAAAACCTGACCTCTGTTCTGTTACCTTTTGCCCTGTACCATGGCAAACCTCACACTCCTTAAGCTTACCTTCACTGGCACCTATTCCTTTGCAAGATTCACATATCTCCTCAGTGGAAAATTCTATCTGTTTCTCCACTCCGCAGTATACCTCTTCAAGTGTTACCCTCAGGTCATATCTCAGGTCAGCGCCTCTGTGAGGTTGCCTGGTTCCCCTATTTCCTCTAGCACCTCTCCTGCCAAAAAGGTCTCCGAAAATGCCCCCACCAAAGAGATCCTCAAGGATACTGTTGAAGTCAGTCCCTCTGAAGATGTCCTCAGTAGTGAATCCTTGTAAGCCAGCATGTCCGTAGGTGTCATAGAGCCTCCTCTTTTCCGTGTTGCTGAGGATAGCATATGCCTCATTTAGCTCCTTCATCTTCGCTTCACACTGTTTGTCACCAGGATTTCTGTCCGGGTGATACTTCAGGGCCAGGTTACGATATTCCTGTTTAATAGTAGGCTCATTGGCATCTCGAGCCACACCAAGGATATCATAGTAATCTTTCTTCTCAGTTGTAGTCATCTTTTTATAGTTACCCTTTCCTGAGGTAAGGTATTTGATTCATCAAATCCTCATGTTGAGCTTGGTAAATCAAGTCCTGCATCATCTACCTTAGAGGAAACCCCTTTACTTTCCTCACTTTCCTTTAGTGACGGGGTAGAGGCACTTCTACCATTAGGCCTGTTATCCGTAACATAGAAACCTGCACCCTTAAAAATTATGGGCACCGGTGAGAATACTCGATGCACTTCCCCGTGGCAACTGGGACAGTGAATTGGAGAAGTCTCATTAAAATTGCGGCGCAACTCAAATTGAAGGGAACATTTCCTGCACTTATACTCATAGATGGGCATTAACCTGAGCCTCCTTCCGGATCAGGGAAGTTTATTTCCCTAAATTCGACAAGACATTAAGATATTAGCACTCTCATGGCAAGAGTGCTAACATATTCTACATTGTAGCCAAAATCCGAGAAAGACGCAAGCATTAGCCTTCTATGCTGAGGGCATTTAGCAACTTTCCCCCAAATTCCCCTCAATAAAGCCAGCCAGATAGCCTCGAGGCTGCTATCCTAACAACAGGGGATTACCTCAATTTCATAGTCGAGCAACTCAGTATCAAACCGACTACCGCCGCCAATAAAATTTATCACATTGGTAAGGACCCTGTTAACCTGCTCACTGCTGTTACTGACACAGACGACACCCAATGTAGCTACCTGCCACAGGTCATTGTCATCTACCTCAGAAATAGCAACTTCAAACTTGTTTCGTACCCGTGCAGTAAGCGAGTTTACCACCCGCCTCTTCCCTTTGAGAGAATGATTCCCCGGCAGTCGCAACCTAAGCCTACACGCCCCTACTATCATGACACACCGTTATGTTTGGAAATACTCCCTAAGTCGGTAGCGTTGTTCCTCATTTCTCAGGTGAGCTGCAGTTACCTCACCTGAGCCCAGCTCCCTATACTCTTTATAGGGTGTAATTATGGCAATGGTAATCGGACCACCAACCTTAGGGTCCTGACTTGCCGTCTCAGATATTATGTATTCAGCAAGGACAGCCATCCGCTCTTTCACCATACTGGAGTCATAGAATCGATTTATCAAATATACAGGTAGAATCGGAAGCCCTAGAACATAGAAACCCGTATCACTCAACATCGGAGCATAATCGAACTCACTGCTAAGAGAATATATCCTGGGCACTTCAGGTGAAAATATCAAGGGTGGCTTAGCCACACCCAGAGCATAGTCAAATTCACCTTCTCCATAACCAGCTACAATGACTGACATAACCGGCCGCTTCTCAATCGGGAATTGTCGGAACCATTCATTATACTGAGAGCGCAGGCACTCTCGGGTAGCAAGTGTAACATCGCCTATAGATGTAACATTCTGAGAAACCAATTTCCGCTCCAGTCCATTGAGAAGAGCAGAGGCAAGGTCAGGGGGCCCCGAGACACCTATACCACAGTGCTCAGTGAGTCGGAATACCTTCTTACGCATATCATTAACAGCCATGAAGCCACGAGGGTCACCAAAGCTACCTCTATTATCACCTGCGAGTACGATGCCATCGCTCGCCTGCAATGCCACCACCAAAGTCATTTCCCCCTCCCTCAATTCGAGTTAGCGTAACCATTTACCACGGAGAACTTCGCGTAAACACCAGAAAAATCAACAAGGACCCCGCACAGATTAACTTAACAGTGCGATTCTATCATTGATGATATAGATTTTCAACCATGGTATTCCCTCACACAGTCCCATTCCTGATAAGCGAAAGAAGGCATTAGAGCTAGCTCAGATGGCATATTCGCCGAGCCCTCTTGAGGCAGCTATCGGCATGGCGACTATTAACTCGCTTCTTGATGTTGATGAGCGGTATTGTGTTGAGCTTAATGACGCTGCTCGCTAAACAGAGCCATTACTGTGTGCCTAGAAATCCCAAAGGTTCACGAAACAATGAAACTTGAGGTAAAGAAACATGCAGGTTTGAGCAACAGACTCAATGGCTTTAAATTAGCAGCCATCAGTTAAACCTCTGAAAATAGTATTTCACTCTCAAATTTCTAAGCCTCTGATTACCTTCAAGTCTGGAAACGGATAATGCCCCACATTATTGGTTAACAGAGGGACACCAAACTGCAAAGCTGTCGCCGCAATAATGGCATCGGCAATACCTATGGTCAATCCTTTTGAGCGAGGTTCACCAAGCATCCTACCTGCCCGCCGAGCAATAGGCACATCAACAACAACTGACATGAGACCATCAAGAAAAGCCTTAGTCGCTCCCTCTTCACTAGCTCTCATTCCCTGGTATATCTCAAGATGAGTGAGGGTACTTATCGCCAGAAGCCCTTCCCCAGCCCAGTGCTCAAGCAACTTTTGCGCATAATCACATCGTCTCAGAAAATCAATAGCAACATCAGTATCCACAAAGCATGAAATGCTCTTCGCCCGGCTACTTTGCACTGATGCCTCCCAACCGTGCCAGACGCTCATTATCTACTTCCCTGATGGAGCGGACGTAGGCAGTGGAGTCCTCGGGATTTACCAGGTCAGGATGGCTCTCATTCTTCCAGGCACCAAAGCCCTTTTCTAAAGCTACTTTCTGCTTACGGTAGGCGAGGTAATGCTCCAAAGCCTCGGCGAAAAAGGAGCTCACCTCTCCCTGAGACACTATAGACCGGATCTCCCCTGCCAAATCTTTGGGAAGGGTAACTGATACCTTTTCTGTTTTTCCTCTTCCACCCATTCGCTTCCTCCCATTATCTTGACAATGTTACATTTCCATGTCATTGCGAGGAGCGTAGCGACGAAGACGCAAGCTAATCTCAGAAACGGCGGTGAAGTGGATGACTACGAGATTAGCTTGCGTCTTCGCCTTCGGCTCGCAATAACAGATGGAATTTCATCGTCCGTAACCTAATTTAACATTGTCAAGTTATAGTATACTAATAATACTACCGTTAGTCTTACAAGTCAATATCTAATCTATGTTTAATATGTTGTAACTACTCAGATGACAATTGGTAGCCACTCTATTCTTGACTCCGCCACATGCCTATGATATAATGAGCATATGTTCATAATAGGTAAGGCAGGGTGTGCAGATGAAGATACTTGACGATTTGCTTTCTACCCTTCACCAGGAGTCACCGGTAATAGGAGTATGCCAGGGTTTTTTCCAGACGGCAGTGCTGACGATTAGTTGTGGGCTAGCATCAACACCCCATGATGGTACCTATCGTCACGGTGATGCCATAGTGCAAGAGGCAGGAACGTTGTTACAAAAGAAGGCATTAGAGCTAGCTCAGATGGCATATTCGCCGAGCCCTCTTGAGGCAGCTATCGGTATGGCGACTATTAACTCACTTCTTGATGTTGATGAGCGGTATTGTGTTGAGCTTAATGCTGCTGACCTCCTTACCGAAAAGGGAAGCGGGAGGAATGTGGCTCTCATAGGGCACTTCCCCTTCGTACCTCAACTTCGTCGTGCCGTAAGAGAACTCTGGGTAATTGAGAAGCATCCACAAAAGGGAGAATTCACAGAAGAACAGGCTGAAAACCTTGTTCCCCAGGCAGATGTTGTGGGTATTACTGGTACTGCCTTTACTAATCACACCATCGAAGACCTGCTTAGCCTTTGCCAACCCCAATCCTATGTGGTCGTTCTAGGGGGTTCTACCCCCCTCTCACCCATCCTCTTTGACTATGGGGTAGATGCTATCTCAGGTACAAAGGTAATCGACCCAGAAGCAACACTACACTGTGTCAGCCAGGGGGCAACCTTTCGACAGATAAGAGGGATTCGGTTGCTAACTATGAAGCAACAAAAACAATGCTAATAAATACCAATGTAAGGTAAATAAAATGAAAGGAGGTGAGTAAGATGCCATTTGGAATGGGCCCAGCAGGTTGGGCATATGCTAACGCGTACGGCTACCCTTATATGGCTTATCCCTATAGATACGGATGGGGATGCGGGCGTGGTTGGGGTAGACGGGGATGGGGACGCGGTTGGGGTGGACGAGGATACGGACGCGGTTGGGGCTGGAGAGGAGCCTATTGGAATCCGGGGTGGTAAATTTGAAAGTGACTCCCTAAGAGGTTGAGGGAGATTCAAAAAAGGAGGCGAGATATGCCAGGATTTGATGGAACTGGACCCAGGGGAATGGGTCCTAGAACAGGATGGGGAAGAGGTCGTTGCCCATCTGTTGGTTACGGGTACGGAGCACCCTATCCCTACCAAGGAGCACCCGGTGTGCCTGGAGCAGTGTCCTACCCCTACTATGGTGGAGGAGCACCCATTGCCCCAGGGGTAACACCCTATCCCTACCAAGGAGCACCCAACGTGCCCGCAATGAGTCCAGAGCAGGAGCTTGGCTTCCTGCAGAACCAGGCAGGGGTGCTAAAGCAGCAACTGGATGATATGATGCGGCGAATAGGAGAACTGGAGGGACAAACTCAATAAATAGGGAATGCACCTGGAAAGGAGGTATGTTTAGCTATGCCTAAAGGAGATAGAACAGGACCTTATGGGCAGGGACCAGGCACAGGTAGAGGATTGGGACGTGGCGGCGGCGGGGATGGTGGTAGAGGTAGTGGAGGGGCACGTCCTGGACTGGGACCTAGCGGGAATTGTGTCTGCCCCAGTTGTGGGGCAGCGCTTCCCCATCAGGCAGGAAGCCCATGCACTACCCTCACCTGTCCTCAGTGTGGCGCACGGATGACAAGGGGATAATATGATAATATCTGTTGCCAGTGGCAAGGGGGGAACAGGGAAAACCCTGGTAGCTACCAGCCTCGCCCTCTCTTTGAGTAAAAATAGTAAGGTGCAACTCATAGACTGTGATGTGGAGGAGCCTAATGCGCACATTTTTCTCAAGCCAACCTTCACTCAACAAGAAATAGTCTCCATTCCGGTCCCTAAAATAGATGAGGGGAGATGCACCTACTGTGGCAAGTGCGCTGAGATCTGCGCCTATAATGCCATCGCCGTATTCCAGAAAAAGGTGCTTGTCTTCCCCGAGCTCTGTCATGGCTGCGGAGCATGCACTTACCTCTGCCCTGAACATGCCATATCCGAAGAAGGAAGAGGATTAGGGGTAGTGGAGACAGGCAACTCCAATGGGATAAAATTTACTCAGGGTAAACTCTCCATCGGAGAGATGATGGCACCACCCATAATCAGGAGGGCGAAGGAGTGCGTTGACCCAGAAAGGGTAGCCATTGTTGATGTTCCCCCCGGAACTTCCTGCCCCGTGGTAGAAGCAATAAAGGGGAGTGACTTCTGCCTTCTAGTCACTGAGCCTACTCCCTTCGGTCTTAATGACCTTGTTCTGGCGGTAGGGGTAGTGAGAAAACTGAATATCCCTTGTGCTATAGTGATAAATCGTGCCGGTGTAGGAGATAAAAAGGTGGAGGAATACTGCCTGAGTGAGAGCATCCCTATTCTGCTTACAATTCCCCTGGATACTAGAATTGCCAGCCTATATTCCAAGGGCATTACCCTGGCTGAAGGTATGCCAGAGTGGCAGGAAAGCTTCCTCGACCTTTTTGATAAAATCAAGGGGCTGCTCAGGTGAATGGAGTGAGCAAGACCAGAGAGGAGACGGAGAGGGAAGGGTGGAAGCTGGCTTCGGTTACCGGAGGGGAGCACCTTGCGAGGATACTGGATATTTACAGGGAAATGGAGTTCGAGGTTTATCTCGAAGAGGTGACCCCGGAGCAGTGCGGAGGCTGTACTGAGTGTTACCGGGCGGCTGGGGAGAAAATCTTCCGAATCTATACCAAGACCACTGCCAATGGCTGGGGAAATCCCTCAGCCCTCCCGTGAGGGAAGAGATTTCCCTACACTTCAGGAAAGAAAGGATATATTAGAATGGGAGCACTAACTAAATGAAGGAGATTGTGGTTCTAAGTGGTAAGGGCGGCACTGGAAAGACAAGCATAGTAGGCTCCCTTGCCGTTGTGGCTCAGAGTAAGGTACTAGCCGACTGTGATGTGGACGCCGCCGACCTTCATCTTCTCCTCAGTCCCACAGTCAGAGACAAGAATGAGTTCTGGAGTGGGCAAACGGCATTCATTGATGCAGAAAGATGCACTCAGTGCGGACTCTGTGAGGAAGTATGCCACTTCGGTGCCATAAAGGACTATACTGTTGATGAGGTCTCTTGCGAGGGATGCGGATTCTGTGCCCGAATCTGCCCCACTGAGGCTATTACTATGAAGGATAATATGGCAGGGTACTGGTTTATCTCTGAAACACGCTATGGGACTCTAGTCCATGCCAGATTAGGAATTACTCAGGAAAATTCCGGAAAGCTGGTGGCTGTAGTCAGGCAGAACGCTAAATTTATCACTGAGAGGGAAGGACTGGAATACATTATCATCGATGGTCCCCCTGGTATCGGCTGCCCAGTCATCTCTTCTTTATCAGGGGCAGATATGGCACTCCTCATCACTGAACCTACATTATCAGGAATGCACGACCTTGACCGAATTATCGGTGTCTGTCAGCACTTTGGCATCCTTGCCCTGGTCTGTATCAACAAGTATAATTTAAATGAAGAGAACACACATCAGATTGAAACCTATTGCCATAACCAGGGGGTGAAGGTAGTCTCCCGTATCCCCTTTGATAATGTAGTTACTGAGGCTTTGGTTCGAGGCTTACCCGTGGTAGAGTATTCTGACGGTAAGGTTAGTCAAGAGATAAAGAAGCTATGGCGCGTTGTGGAAGGGAAGTCTCCACCATTACAATGATTAGAGAGAATGTCCAGAAAATATTAGCTGAGTTGCCTGATGGTGTTGAACTAGTAGCTGCAGCCAAAACAAGAACCCCTGAGGAAATACTTGAGGTAATCCAGGCGGGGGTAGAAGTCATTGGGGAGAACTATATTCAAGAGGCGGAAAGACTATATGAGGTAGTAGGGACTAAAGCGAAGTGGCACTTTATAGGGCATCTCCAAAAAAATAAGGTTAAGAAGGCAGTAGAAATATTTGATATGATAGAAACTGTCGACACTGCTGAGATAGCCAGAGAGATAGATAAGAGGTGCAGCCAACTTGGAAATGCAAGTGCTGCGAAAAAGGTAATGCCGGTGCTGATTGAGATAAATAGTGGTGAGGAGAAGCAAAAATCAGGTATAACTCCAGAGAATGCTATGCAACTAATAAGGGGGATTTCAGGGCTTCAAAATATAAAGGTAATGGGATTAATGACCATG
The DNA here is from genome assembly GCA_030612045.1 of Chloroflexota bacterium. Classification (GTDB taxonomy): domain Bacteria; phylum Chloroflexota; class Dehalococcoidia; order UBA2247; family JAUWOP01; genus JAUWOP01. The sequence goes on from JAUWOP010000014.1 coordinate 14,638, forward strand.
GGTCCTCGCTTTGGAAACCCTGAGGATTCCAGGCACTATTTTGTGGAGACGAGGAAAATCTTTGAGAGGATTAAAAAGCTTAATTTACCTAATGTAGAGATGAAGTATCTTTCCATGGGAATGACGAATTCCTATAAAATCGCCATAGAGGAAGGTGCAAATATAGTAAGAATAGGGACCAAGATATTCGGGGAAAGAGATTATGAGAGGAAATAGATAGTTCAGATAGAGTAACTGCCTGTGTCAATCAATCCCAGTTTGGTGAAGGAGAGTAATGCCAATCTACGAATACAAGTGCACCAAATGCGGCGAAGGATTTGAGCTCCGTCGTGGTATGTCTGATAGTGATGATGAAATAAAGTGTCCCAGGTGTCAGGCTGAGCACCCTGAGAGGATTTTTTCTGTGTTTGCCAGCGGAAGTATCGCGAAAGGGCGTAGCTCTTCAGGTAACATCTGTGCTTCCCCAACTTCTACCTGAGCTATCTAAATTAGTGAGACAGGTTGTCTCATCTGGTGCCATAATTGTCGGAGCAGGTTGACCATCCTTGGTCAACCTGCTCCTGTTGAAGAGAAAGAAAAGGAGAAAGGGTGAAAAAGATGCGAGTAGCTGTATCCGCAGATGACAATCAAGGGCTTGAGGGAATGATAAGTGCTCACTTCGGAAGATGCCCCTATTACACCCTGGTAGATATTGAAGATAGGAAGGTAGGCATGATAAAGGTTGTAGAGAACCCCTTTTACTATAGTCATGGTAATTCAGGAGAGGTTCCTAACTTCATCCGTAGCCAGGGAGCAAGTGTGATGATTGCTGGGGGAATGGGACCCAAGGCAATCAACTTTTTCCGCGAGTTTGGGATTGAGGTAGTTACTGGCGCAAGCGGCAGAGTTAGAGATGCTATCAACAGTTATCTGGATGGCAGTCTCTCTGGTAGCCAGTCCTGTCATGATGGGGGTTATCAGCACGAGAGAGAATCACAGTGGCATAGAGATGAAGAACCCGCCAGCCTCAGGGATGAGGCTGCAGCACTTCAAAAACAGCTTGCTGAGGTACAGGAGAGGATAGCACGGCTGGGGCAGGGATAGATACTGTAAGTACTGTTAAAAGGGGATGATGTTTGCTATCCTGCCTCAAGGAAAGCCCACTAAGGCGCAAAAGCTTGAGGAATTGAAATAAGGAGATACAGAGATGTCTTCAGAATTCGATGAACTTCAAGAACTTGTCATCGCAGACATGAGGAAGGTCTATTCCGAGATAAGTATTGACCACGCTATGAACCCCAGAAATGTAGGGAGTATCCCTGTCGCCGATGGGTTTGGTAGTGTAATGGGACCCTGCGGGGATACCATGGAGATATGGCTCAAGATAAAGAATGGTGTAATTGTAGAGGATACCTTCTGGACTGATGGCTGTGGTACCAGTATTGCTTCAGGTAGCATGATTACTGAGCTTGCCAAAGGAAAAAATGTTACCGAGGCTCTAAAAATTAGTGCAGATGATGTTCTAAATGCCTTAGAAGGGCTCCCGGATGAGAGCATCCACTGCGCCCTCCTGGCAGCGAATACTCTAGCCGAGGCAGTTAGAGATTATCTAGCTCTCAAGAATGAACCATGGAAGAAAGCCTACCGGAAACAGTGAATCAGAGTAAAATGCTTGCCTAGAGCTGTTGCGAGAAGAGGAATTCCCCTACAAGATACCTTTATTTTCATCACTTCACTCAGGGGAACATGGGCAATCTAAATGTGTGAATATTTGCAAATCGGATTGAGAGTAGCATGAGCGTTATAAAAAAGGTAAGCTCCATTATTTATGGGCCTGTCCCCTCTTGGCGGCTAGGCAGGTCTTTAGGCATAGATTTAGTCTCTACGGAGGGGAAGACTTGCTCCTTTGACTGTATCTATTGCCAGTTGGGGCGGACAATTCACCCGCTGACAGAGCGCAGGGAGTTCGTGACCATGACTCAGTTAGCTGAAGAACTGGAGACGGTAAAGAATATTGCTGCTGACTATATTACTTTTTCAGGAGTAGCTGAGCCAACACTGGCAAGCAACCTGGGTCAAGCTATCCAGCTAGCAAAATCAATTTTTCACTCCCGCCTTCCCGTAGCCATACTCACCAACTCTTCACTTATGCCTTCCAAGGATGTGCGTCGGGAGCTTAGTCTAGCTGACATAGTAGTAGCCAAACTAGATGCACCAAACGAAGAGCTGTTTCAATCGATCAATAGACCTGTCAAAAAGCTACGGTTGGATGAAATCGTGTCAGGCATCAGGTGCTTCAGGTCAGAATATCAGGGAAAGCTTGCTCTCCAGATAATGTTCGTCGAAACGAACAGAGATTATGCCCATGAGATGGCAAGGCTAGTAGCAGAGCTCTCGCCGGATGAGGTACAGATTAACACTCCACTGCGCCCCTGTGCCATCAAGCCCCTGACACCTGAAGAGCTTGCTGCTATAAAGCAAGAGTTCTCCAGTCTCAAAAAGGTGACAACAGTATATGAGGCAAAAAAGCCTGATGTTACACCTTTAAACCTAAGGGAAACATTACAGCGCAGACCCAAGCTCTGAGTTAATCCTGATAAGGTTAATTTATAATATGCTGCAAGTAAGAAAAGACCTCTGTGTAGGTTGTGGACTTTGCACCCAGCATTGCCCTCAGGGTGCCATCTCCCTCTTCCAAGGGAAGGCTGAGATAGACAGGAGAAGGTGTAATTCCTGCGGACAGTGCCTTACTATTTGTCCGCAGGGAGCAATTACGGAGAGAATCCCAGTTCCAGCACAAAGACTGAAAACTACTGTCGTTGAACTGCAGGCACAAGCAGATGATATTATCCATAGACTTGAGGGGCTAAAAAGTCGCAAATAGGAGAAATCATGTAAGGGTTACGGGAAGAGGTAACTACGATGAGAAAACCAGTAGTAGCTGGAAGCTTTTACCAAGGCTCAGAAAAAGGTCTGCACCGTCAGATTGAGGATTGCTTCACCCATCGTCTTGGACCAGGAAAACCCCCCAGTATTACAGGGACAAGGGGACGCCATATACTGGGGTTGGTTAGCCCTCATGCCGGATATGTATACTCAGGACCAATAGCAACCCGGGGGTTCTTCCGCCTAGCCTTAGAAGACAAGCCCGATACCATTGTTATTATCGGTCCCAACCATCGTGGCATAGGAGCCACAACCGCACTAAGCGGGGAGGAGAGGTGGGAAACACCTCTCGGAGTTATAGAAGTAGATAGAGTATCAGGAGAGCAGATACTAGCTACCTGCCCTCAGGTTCAAAAGGATGACCTGGCTCACAGATGGGAGCACTCCATCGAAGTGCAACTGCCCTTTCTGCAATACATCTACACCCCTGGATTTAGAATTGTGCCGATTGTGATGCTTCAGCAAGACCTATCTACCAGCCAGGAGTTAGGACGGGCTATCGCCTCTGCCCTGAATAACAAGAAGGGGCTAATCATTGCCAGCACTGACTTTACCCACTACGAACCACATGACGCAGCGACAAAGAAGGACCACATAGCACTGGAGGCAATTCTCACCCTCAACCCAGAGCAACTGGAATCAGTGGTGCACAAACATAACATCACCATGTGTGGGCGGGGTCCGGTAATGACAATGCTTACTGCCTGTAAACTACTGGGAGCAACGAGAGCAAGCCTGCTAGGATATGCTACTTCAGGGGATATCACTGGTGACCTTTCTCAGGTTGTAGGCTACGGTGCGGTGGAGGTCGTCACGGACTAAATCCATCCCAATTCTTACCTTCAACGCAGCATAACCACATAACTATTAGCGGTAACCTTCGTTTTACATCCTCTGCAGGCACCCCCAGCATAAGCGTTTTGAAAAAGGATGTTTAGGAACACAGGTTAAATCCTGTGGCTACATTAGTAATTTCTAGAGGGCATGTTCAACATCAATACCTCTAGTGCAAGATGGGGATTAGCATTCTGAGAAAAAAGCTCTTCTGTTGCTAACTGAATCCTGCGGATAAAGCTACTGATATGGCTCAGGCTATAATCCCTAGCCTGATGGGAAAGCTCCTCTTCATAATCAAGATTATGAATAGAGCTAATACTGCCTGCCTTGATAAGGAGTAGATCTCGCCACCAGTCAATCCAAAGAGAAAGTATCTCTTCTATCCCTTCACGGTTCTTGCTAAACTCCGTAGCTAATTTAGCAGCATAGGCAAGCCGCTTCCCTCTTCGCATCTTGGTAACCTCGATAAGAGTGGCAAGTTTTTGTGAACGTTGCTCTAGTATCTGCCCATCCTGCAAGGCGGAAACTGCCCAGCCGAGACGTCCTTGGGATAGGTGAGCAAGAAACTCTGCCTTCTCGTAATCTATCCCATATCGCCGGAATAGTATCTCTCTAGTTTGGTCGAGGGGGAGAGGAGACAACTCTACCCGCTGACAGCGTGAGCGAACAGTGGGAAGAAGCATACTCTCTCTGGCTGTGAGCAGGATAAATAGTACCTGAGGTGGAGGTTCCTCTATGGTCTTGAGCAGATAGTTAGCAGCTTCTGCCGAGAGAAGTTCTGCTCTATCAATGATACACACTCTACATCTACCTTCAAGAGGAGGAAGGTTAAGAATAGAACGCATTTCCCTTATCTGGTCAATACCTATCTCAGCCTTATTTCCTGCTAAGCGTCCAATAACCTGGACATCAGTATCTTTACCCTCAGCAATACGACGGCAAAGACGACACTCATTACAGGGTGGCTCCTCTCCCGTACAATTGACCGCCTGGGTAAGGTTGACAGCAACCGCCATCTTCCCCACTCCCGATGGACCAACAAAGAGATATGCATGGGCGAGACGCCCTTCTTTAAGACTGTTTCTCAGCAGTGAAATTGCTTTAGATTGCCCAAATACTTGCCACACAACACATCCTGATAAAGACTTAAGATAACAATCACTCAACTTACCTCTACTAGGGAGGCAGAAGACATGTTTAGTGTCAATACCACATCTTCAATTCTACGAAGCAGCTTAGGTTGTAGCAGGCATCTCCCCCGGATACAATTTCCGCCACTTCTCAAGTAATTGCTCCTTAGCCTCCTTATGGTCGGGGTCAGGAATACAGGCATCTACAGGACAGACCTCAGCACAGTGGGGACTCCCAAACCATCCCACACATTCAGTACACTTACTAGAGTCTATGATATATATGGTTTCCCCTTCCTTAATAGCCTGGTTCTTACACTCTGGCTCACAAGCCCCACAACTGATGCACTCATCGGTAATCTTATATGCCATCTGAGATATCTCCTCCTTGGAATTATGAATTGAGGCTAAACTTTCCCTTTACAATACTTTTCCCTTAGTGCAGCAGCCACACATTCAGGAACAAAACTCTCAATCTGACCACCACCCTGAGCTGCCTCCTTAAGCAGGCTAGAGCTAATAAACTGGTGTTCCCCACGCGCCATAAGACACACTGTCTCTAAATCGGGAGCCAGCTTAGAATTCATTAGTGCCATATCGAACTCCCGCTCAAAGTCAGACCCCATACGGAGACCTCTAACTATAACCCGTGCACCCAGTTGCCTGGCAAAATTAATAGTAAGGTTGGAATAGGGCTCTACCCTCACACCCTTAAAGGGAGCTAGCACCTGGCGTGCCAGCTCCACTCGTTCTTCAACACTAAACAGAAGTGTTTTAGAGGGAGTTTCAAACACTCCTACTACCAATTGATCAAAAAGAGCAGACGCTCTGACAGCAATATCCGCATGCCCACTAGTCATGGGGTCAAAACTACCGGGATATAGAGCATAAACCAACATTCTCCTCCTACTGATAGATTGAGAGGGCAGTATCACCGTAATGGCTACTCTTCACCCTTTGAAAACACCCTGCCACAGCAGGCAGTAACTGACGGGAAGAGTGCTGGACTACTATGGTTGAACCCGATTCCACAAGCTTCGAACTAGAGAGATTCCCCAAGATGCGAATTAAGGAAGAGTCATTATATGGAGGATCCATCAGTACTATGTCGTATTTCCCCTCCAGCACAACAACGATTCTACTAGCACTACAACAATGAACACGTGCCTGATGCTTAAATCCGCTTCGTTCCAGGTTATCCCGAATGATAGCACAGCATCGCTGGTTATAGTCTACAAAATCCACCCACTCTACTCCCCGGCTGAGAGCCTCGATACCTAAAGCACCAGTACCGGCATAAAGGTCAAGCACCCTGTCCCATTCTACACCACCTGCTTCCAGGATAGAGAAAATAGCCTCCTTCACCAATCCTGTGGTAGGCTTCACCGAGTGCCCTCTGAGCGACATTAACCTTCGCCCCTTTATCTTACCACCCATAACATGCATCATCAACCCTCAAAATATTATATCAGAAATTAAGCTCCAGTCAAGCAAAACTTTGGTTCCCACCATTTGCAACACCCCTATTTTCGAGGTATCATTAAGATATAGAGATGAGTTTAATTGAAGAGGTCAAACAGCGGCTTGATATCGTAGAGGTAATATCAGAGTATCTCCCTCTCCAGAAGGCAGGGCGTAGCTTTAAGGCACTTTGCCCCTTTCATTCTGAGAAGACTCCCTCCTTTTTTGTCTTCCCTGAACAGCAGAGTTGGCGTTGCTTTGGGGCATGTGCTACCGGTGGTGATGTATTCTCCTTCGTAATGAAGAAAGAGGGTATTGGATTCGGGGAGGCATTACGCCTTCTAGCCCACCGCTCTGGGGTCTCTATTACCACTGAGGTAGTTTCAGATGGTGCCAAATCCAAGGCTCACCATTTAGAAACTATGAACAGGCTTGCGACAGAGTATTACCACGATAATCTTCTTCATTCTACAGAAACAGAGTTTGCCCGCGAATATTTGCTATCACGAGGCATAAGCTATGAATCTATTGTGAATTTCTCTCTAGGCTACAGTTCGAGGGGTAAAGATTTACTATTAGACCACTTGCACAGATTGGGATATGAGCCAGACGAGCTGGTCTCGGCAGGACTAGTGATAAAGAAGGAGACAGGTAAATATCGAGACCGCTTTTGGGGACGACTAATGTTCCCCATAAGAGATGTCAAGGGCAGGGTGGTGGGATTTGGTGCTCGTACAATGGACGATTCTCCTCCCAAGTATCTCAATTCCCCCCAAACTCACCTTTTTGATAAGAGCAGCACACTCTATGGTATTAATTATGCCAGGGATTCTATCCGCCGTAATGACCTTGCTGTAATAGTAGAAGGTTACATGGATGTCATAATGGCACATCAAAATAGTTTCGATAATGTAGTTGCCTCAATGGGCACTTCTCTCACCGAGAAACAGATAGGTGTCCTTAAAGGAATAAGCAGGAATATTACTCTGGCGCTTGATGCCGATGCTGCCGGGGAAATGGCGACACTACGGGGTATCGAGACAGCATATCAGTCCTTGGATTACAAGGTGACTCCAGTATTAAGTTCACAGGGCATAGTGAGGTACGAGAATTCTCTAGATGCAGAGATAAGAATTATTAGCTTGCCTCAAGGTAAAGACCCTGACGAAGTCATAAAACAAGACCCTCAAGAATGGAAACTTCTGGTAGAAAGTGCTCCCACAGTGATTGATTATACCTTTAGTATGGTAACTGCTGGACAGGATTTAGCAAAATTAGAGACAAGGTCATCAGTTGTTAATAAAGTGATACCCCTTATTGCCGAGATTAAGGACAAGGTGAGGCGTTCATACTACTTACAGAAACTGGCTCGTCTGGTGAATGTCGATGAACGAAGCCTGGTGGAGATTATGAGACAAGCACAAACTTTACGAAAAAGGTCTCCCTCTGGAGTAGGAAAATTAAGCGCAAACCACCCAGGTGTAAGTATTACAAAAAAAGCCCAAGAGACCCTTCCTGTAATGGGCATCAGCAACTCACTGGATCGGTATTGCCTCTCATTGCTGCTCCGCAACCCCGTGTTAAAAAACCATATAGATACTCTTTCTCCTGAATACTTCGAGGGGAGTGAAAATCGTGAACTCTTCAGAGCATGGTATGAGTATGATGATATCGAGGAGTTAAGGGTAAAGATAGACGATGTATTAAGGGATTACCTTGAGCTATTAATCCGGAGTGAATTTCCCCCCATGAATGAGGAGGAACGCAAAGAGGCATTGGATTCTTGCATTATACGCTTGAAGGAGCGACAGTTGAGGGGATTGTTAAAAGTAAGTGAAGAGACATTAACTGCAGAAGCCCAGTCTGCAGGAGCGTCCACCCAAGTGGAACTTAACAAGCAACTAAGGGAGATTTTTCACCACAAGGCAGCAGGGAAAAACGCTGAAAGAGATAACTTTTAGTTAACAGCCAATAATTGCCATTGAGCGCTCTGATTATTAACTGGAGGATAAGCAAGTGGGTTCAGGAAAGAAAGAGGATAACGAGGAGCTCTCTTTTCTACAGGGGGGGGAGTCAATCCTCAAAAATCTTGCTGACACTGTATTGGGAGAACGCGCGAAAGAGGATGTCGGTATTACTAAAGAGAACGACCCTGATTGGCAGAAGCAGGAACCCGCGTGGATATTAGAGGAGGAGGGAAAACCTCCCAAGGATAAAGGGACCCAAGGGGTTGAATGGGGAAATGTAGAACTGGAAGTAACAGAGGACCCAGTTCGCATGTATCTGCGGGAGATTGGGAAAGTTCCACTCCTTACCGCCAATGAGGAAAAAAGCCTTGCCAAAAGACTAGAAGAGTGCAGATATATCGAGAGAGTAGAGAAGAAGTTTTCCCAAGAATCAGGTAGAACCCCTTCTTCCCGTAATATCGTGATTAAGCTGGTAGATCGTTTATGTTCTTTATACCCCTTGTTGGAAGCCTTAGAAGAACAACTTGCCCTGCCCTCAACGGGTAGCTTTATGGAGCGGATTTTCCAACGCGAGTTGCGAGTTACACTCGATGGTAGTAGTGAACCGCAAATGATAGAAGTTCTGGCACACACCCTCATGGAAGATCCTGAGCAGACCGAATTAAACATAAGAGAGTTCTCCCTAGCAATCCGACTTCTACCCCCTGAAGTATCTAGGTTGTTAGCAGGTAAATCCTTGCTGGAAATAGAAGAACTCTTTCCTCTCCCTGAGTTTTACGACTCCCTCTATCCTTTCGAGGAAACATTCCGCGGCTATATAAATACTATTAAAGATAGGGGTGCAATAGCTGAAAAGCACCTCACAGAGGCTAATCTGCGCCTGGTAGTGAGCATCGCCAAACAATATATTGGGAGAGGCATGTCACTACTAGATGTAATACAGGAAGGTAACATTGGACTTCTGCGAGCGGTAGAGAAATTTGATTACAGAAGAGGCTATAAATTCAGCACCTATTCAACTTGGTGGATACGTCAGGCAATCACTCGGGCTATTGCCGACCAGGCTCGCACCATCCGAATACCGGTTCACATGGTGGAAACAATCAATCGCCTCCTTAAGGTGAGCCGTCGCCTGGTACAGGAATATGGGAGAGAACCAACCTATGAGGAGATTGCGAAGACAATGGAGATTTCTCCTGAGAAGGTAGATGAGATTATTAAAGTGGCACGGCAGCCAATCTCCTTAGAAACTCCCATAGGAGAGGATGAGGATAGCTGTCTGGGAGACTTTATTGAAGATAGTGGTGTGATCATGCCCATTGACATTGCTTCTCACCAGTTCCTTAGAGAGCAGATTGATGAGGTGCTCTCCACACTACACAAACGAGAACAGAGTGTAATAAGGTTCAGATTTGGGCTGGATGATGGCAGGAGCCGTACCTTGGAGGAAGTGGGCAAGGAATTTGGTGTGACCAGGGAACGCATCAGACAGATTGAATCCAAAGCATTACGCAAATTGCGGCACCCCAGCCGGAGTAAGAAACTAAGGGAATTTCTGGAATAGTTGCTAGAGGAGGTAACCTCCAGGATAATGCTTGAGATACAAAAAGGGGGAGAGGACACTAACATCCCATCTGAAGTGAGAGAGATCAACATTAATTTTAAAGATGGGAAGGTACTAGTTCTAGCCAAGGTAGACGTGGGAGTGGAAGCCAGTATAGGGATGGAGGTGAGGATAGAGGCAGGAGATGACGATCAGCCCAAGATTCTGATAGAAAAGATTGAAGTTGGCAGGGGGCCTACCCTTACCCTACAAGGACTGGATACTCAATAATATCGTACCTACAGAGACTATGCTTACTAAGTTTACCTCAGAGATAGATATTAACTTCACCAAGATTATAGTCAATGATGGCGAATTAACCCTTGAGGGTACCAGGAGATAATCGGCTATTAGCTATCTTAGCATTGAGAGAAAGTGCTGAGCTTTTCCCTGGCTCATCTGCTTCATCAACTTCTGAGCCTGTCGGAACTGATTAAGGACTTGGTTAATCTCTTGCGGCGTTGTTCCGCTACCTCGAGCAATACGGCGTCTGCGGCTACCATCAATAATGTTAGGATTACGCCTCTCTTCCAGGGTCATAGAGTAAATTATTGCCTCCACCCGCTTCAACTGCTCATCATCCACTTCACGGGTCATCTTGCGATTCAGTGTAGAGATGCCAGGAATCATATCTACGAGTTGACCTAACGACCCCATCTTCTTGAGTTGCTGTAACTGATCCAGGAGGTCTTCCATGTCAAAGCTGGAGGTATGCAGTTTCTTTTCCAGCTCCTTGGCTTTTTTCTCATCAAGAGTTTTCTCTGCCTTCTCAATAAAGGTAAGCATATCTCCCATTCCCAGTATGCGGGATGCCAGACGGTCAGGATGAAAGGTTTCCAGCGCATCTAGTTTTTCACCAATCCCAATGAACTTTACAGGCACACCAGTAACTGACTTTATAGAGAGAGCTGCCCCTCCTCTGGCATCACCATCCATTTTAGTAAGTATTAACCCTGTCAAACCAACTCGCGAGTGGAATCCCTCAGCTACCTTCACTGCCTCCTGTCCTGTCATAGCATCTACTACCAAGATTACTTCGGAGGGTTGAAGCACCCGCTTGAGGTCCGACAGCTCTTGCATCATTACTCCATCAACATGAAGACGCCCCTGAGTATCCACAATAAGCCAGTTGACAGCTATTTCTCTGGCTCTCTTGAGAGCATGGGTACAAATAACAGTAGGGGCACTATCTGTGCCTTCGCTGTAGACTGGGATGTCCAACTGTTTCCCCAAAGTGATAAGTTGCTCAATAGCAGCAGGGCGACGTATATCAGCAGCTACCAGCAGGGAATGCTGTCCTGAATGTCGCAGATGGAGAGCTAATTTTGCTGCGGTAGTAGTTTTACCTCCTCCCTGAAGTCCTACCAGCATTATCACCGATGGTGAATAGCGTGCCGGAGTAAGGGGGATTTGCTTCCCTCCCAAAATAGTAATCAACTCCTTATGAACAATCTTTACCACCTGTTGAGTGGGGTTCAGTCCCTCCAGGACTCCAGCACTCAGGGCTTGCTCCTTTACTCTAGAGGTGAAATTCTTCACCACTTTGAGATTGACATCAGCCTCAAGAAGTGCCAGGCGCACCTGTCTCAGAGCTTCATCAATATCTTTCTCACTGAGCTTGCCCTTCCCACCCAGATTGTGGAATACCTTACCTATCTTATCCGATAATAACTCAAACATCGCTCTTCTCGTATCAGTCTGTTCGGGACTGTTCGGGAATCCTAAATCCTATACCTGAAATCTAGAACCCATCAACTCTTCAAGGGAAGATTAATAAGGCCATCGATAACTATCTTCCCACATCCTACTACTATGCCCAATCTCGTTAGAGGCACTCTCATTTGGGCTGCTACTTCCTCTACCATCCTTACTCTTCCTGGCATGGTAGATATTATAATTCTTGATTGAAGCTCACCAAATAGCGAGGCATCGTTTCTCTTACCCCTTACTATTTCCCCCTGAAACCCTCGATTCCCACCAATGCAACATTCAGCTAGTGTTACTGCTAACCCTCCCTCAGAACAATCATGTGCCGATTTGATTACCCCTGATTCTATCAGGTGACAGCAGCAACCCTGTACTCGCTTCTCGAGATTGAGATCGATAGAAGGTCTCCCTCTGACTACCCCATGCTGAACCTCAAGGTATTCACTCCCATCCAGACATCCCTCTCTATCATCACCAAGAAGGAATACTACATCTCCCTCATCCTTAAAGTCCATAGTACAGTGCCTGCGGACATCACTCAACAAACCCGCCATACCTACTACGGGGGTAGGATAGATAGCGCTACCATAACTCTCATTATACAGACTCACATTGCCACTGACTACTGGAATTTTCAATACCCGACACGCCCTTACCATCCCCCTGATGCACTCTTTAAGCTGGTAATAGACGTCAGCATCCTCAGGATTGCCAAAGTTAAGACAATCAGTGAGCGCCACGGGAGTGGCACCTACACAAGATAGGTTGCGGGCTGCCTCCGCCACAGCAATGGCACCACCACTATAGGGGTCAAGATAGCAATACCGCCCGCTACCATCGGTAGTGAGAGCTATCCCCTTTTCACACTCTTCAACCAGGGGTAGAGCTAAACTAGAGGTATACTCTGCTAACCTACTGATAGTTGACAAGTGATATTCAACAGCTCTCAGTTTGATACGGAGCACCGCAGCATCACATCTGGGAGGAATTACAGTGTTACACTGCACCTGGTGGTCATACTGACGGTAGATCCATTCCTTGCTGGTAATATTGGGTGAAGCCAAGAGCTTAAGGAGAGCCGCATTACATTCGGTGGGGGAGAGATCAGGGATGGCACCCAAGTCAAGGTGCTGAAGTCTCCTCAGCCAAGCTGGTTTACGACATGGAACACGATAAAGTGGAGGTGTGGTGAGAGCCTCTATTGAGGCTTCCGCTACTATCCTTCCCCCATCTCTAATACGCGCTATGCCATCATCTGTGACTTCACCAATTATATCAGAGCGAAGCTCCCATCGATGGAAGAGCTCCCTTACCTTATCCTCATAGCCTCTCTTCGCCACTACCAGCATTCGCTCCTGAGACTCGGAGAGCATGACTTCATAAGGGGTCATCCCCTCCTCACGTCGAGGAACATGGGCAACATCAATGTCGATACCACTCCCCGTTCGAGCAGCACATTCTACGACAGAACTGGTCAATCCTGCCGCCCCCAGGTCTTGCATTCCTACAATCCAATCAGTCTGTGCCAACTCAAAGCACGCCTCAATAAGCAGCTTCTCCAGAAAGGGGTTTCCTACTTGCACAGTAGGACGCAGTTCCCTGTTGTCCTCAAATGTTCGTGACGCTAGCCCTGAAGCGCCATGTAACCCATCTCGCCCGGTGTCTGCTCCCACCAAGATGAGGGAATTACCACTACTACCAGCTCCAGCACCAACCAGATGGTCTGTCCGGGCAATACCCACACACATAGCATTGACCAAGGGATTACCACTATAGGTAGAAGAAAAGTAGACCTCCCCTCCAACATCAGGAATACCAAGGCAATTGCCATAAGCAGCAATTCCTCCCACTATACCATTGAGGAGATAACGATTTCTTGGTTCTTCCAGAGGACCGAAGCGTAAAGAGTTGAGTAGAGCTATAGGGTATGCTCCCATAGTGAAAATATCCCTTACAATTCCTCCCACTCCTGTAGCTGCTCCCTGAAAGGGTTCAATTGCGGAAGGGTGATTGTGAGATTCGATCTTCATTACCAGACATAAACCACCCCCCAGGTCAACCGCCCCAGCATTTTCCTCACCTATTCTGGTAAGCACTCGCCTGCCTGTTGTAGGGAAGAGTCTAAGCAGCAGCTTGGAATGTTTATAACCACAATGTTCACTCCACAGCGAGCCAAACATTCCCAATTCAACCTCTGTAGGCTCCCGCCCCAGCCGCTCTACTATAAGGTTATACTCCTCTTCACCTAAGGCTAGTGTATCAAGAACTTCCCTAGAGACAGGCATAGGCACTACTCCTTGCTGCTTGCCTGATTCACCAAGTGAGGTTTGGTCACAAAGGTAGCTCAATAAGCAGGGCAACTACACCGTGGTGAAGAGAGAATGAATGATAGATTCAAACAAAAAGTTACCATCACTTCCCCCCAAGATTCCCTCACAAGCACGCTCAGGGTGAGGCATCATCCCCAAGATGCTACCCTCCTTATTTATGATACCAGCAATATTGCGACTTGAGCCATTAGGATTAATCTTCGTAGTTACCTCCCCCTCTGGGGTACAGTAACGAAAAATAACCTGCTTGTTATACTCTAGTTCCTCAAGAGTAGCCTCATCTGCATAATAGCTCCCCTCATAATGAGAAATTGGAATGTGTAGCACCTGTTTCTCATGACACCGAGAGGTAAAAGGAGTGTCAGCATTTTCCACACGGAGATCTACCCATTGACACCGGTACTCCAGGTGGTCATTCCTCATCAAGACTCCGGGTAAAAGACCTGCCTCACATAGAATCTGGAAACCATTACAAATGCCAATGACCAGTCCTCCAGTGGCAGTAAAACGACCCACAGCAGCCATTATTGGGGAGAACTGGGCAATAGCTCCAGGGCGTAGATAATCCCCATAGGAAAAGCCTCCGGGAAGTACTATACAGTCATAGGTAGATAGATCTGTATCCTTGTGCCAGATATAGTCCACTCTCTGACCCAGGATTCCATCCAGCACATAATAGCAATCTCTGTCACTCCAAGTGCCTGGGAAGATAACTATACCAAACCTCATCCTCTCCCATCTTCACAATCTCTCCAGCTAACTGTCAGTAAGTTCAACCAGCAACTCAGAAACTATCTCATTTACCTCCTGACCCTCAGCCTTGCCCTTCAACTGAGGCATCAAATGAGACATGACCTTTCCCTTATCACGAGGTCCCCGCGCTCCTACCTCATCAATCACCCGGCGGGCAGCAGCAATAATCTCTCCATGAGACATCTGCTGAGGCAGATACTCCAGAAGAACCCTGAGCTCTGCCTCCTCCCGGGAAACAAGGTCAGGACGATTCCCCTTCTTAAAACTATCAATACTCTCGCGGTGTCGTTTGACCTCTCTTACTATGACACCAACTACCCCAGCATCACCCAAGGGGGTTCCTTTCTCCGCAATGCCTACACTGGCAATCTCCGCATTCTTGATTCCTGCTATCACCTGCCGAATCACCGCAAGCCGGCTCTTATCCTTATCCCTCAGCGCCTGCTTAAGGTCATCTGCTAGCCTTTGCTGGAGATTCATCCTCACCTCAATACATCTTAAATAGTGAGCTTAGCCTCTTGAACGTCGCCTACTCTTGCGCTTCTTGGTTGCCTCTTTTCTTTTGCGCACTATGCTAGGCTTCTCATAATGCTCTCGCCGCCGCACTTCAGCCAGTATACCCTCTTGCTGCACCCTTCGGTTAAACCGCTTCAACAAGCTCTCAAAATCTTCATTTCTTTCAGCCATTACTTCCGCCACACGAGATCACCCCTCTTAAAAAATTCGGAAATCCTACTTACTTATCACAACCTATTTTATCTTGCTGAGCACACAGTGTCAACTATGTGTACTCCTAATGTTGTAACTCTATGATAATGTCCTCTATATAACTCAATAGAAATGTCCTCTTTCCGAGAAAAGGAGTTAAATAAGAGGCAACTCAGTAGGAGGTGTCTTGATGGAAGGAGGACTTCTGGTGATGAACCAGAGAGAGCGCTCCCGCCTGGTTATGATGTCCAGGGTAAGGGAGAAGGCGATGGCTATAAAGGATAATCCCCCTAAATCCCTCTTTTCTAAAGGGGGATTTGATAATAAGGGGGTAAGCTACCGGCAAAATCAACGCATATACAAACGATATACAGAGGTAGTTAGACTGAAGGCTGAAGTAATCTAACAGTCTTCAGCCTATCCACCTGGTGTAGTGTAACCGTAATAACTATACAGTTTGTCATTCCGTGCTTGACACGGAATCCATCCCTGGACCTTCTGGATTCCTGCTGGAGTTTACCCCGTACTTGATACGGGGCAGGAATGATATGGGGCGCTCTATTGTCAAGTCATTTAGGAAACACTACACCAGGGAGATTATGGCAAGTATGGATTACGGCGTTTTTCCACGGTGATGATTGTTTCTATCTGAGATACAGCTACATCTATATCCTGATTTACTATCACATAGCTGAAGAGAGGACGGGTTTCCATCTCCTGTTGGGTGATTCTCAAGCGCAGTTCAATCTCCTCAGGTGACTCTGTTCGCCGCTGCTTTAATCGTTTGGTCAACTCCTCCATTGAGGGGGGAGCAATGAATATAAGTATTGCCTGGGGGAAGAGCTTTTTGATAGTGGCTGCCCCCTGCACATCTACTTTTACTATTAAGTCCTTACCCTGTACCCGGGCATTCTCTACCTCAGAGAGAGGAACACCGTAAAGGTTACCATAGACCTCCACCCATTCCAGAAACCTTCCCTCTTCTATCATGCGGCGAAAATCCACCTCGGAGAGAAAGTAATAATCAACCCCATCAACTTCTTCCGGGCGGCGTAGCCTGGTGGTAGCGGTAACTACATAGCATACCATGAGATTAGAGACCCTCTCAGAGCTTCTTCGCTTCATTTCCTTTAAGAGAGCGTCTTTCCCTACCCCCGAAGGTCCTGAGATAACCATGAGAAGGGGCTGAAACTCAGTTTGGCTCATTAGTCAACCCTGGCATTGCAATCTATCTCTCCCTCAAGTAATGCTGCAGATAGCGTTCCGCTTAGCGGCTTCCTGATTTATTCACCCCCACAGAAATTGAGGAGTATTTTAAGATTATCTTCTACTGACTGATAAGTCTCTGGAAAATCTTTCTTCGTATAGACTTTAAGAGCTTCCTCATAGGCTTTGATTGCCCCCTGGCAGTTCTCAGCCATTGCCTCTACCACCGCAAGTGTGCTGTATGCAAACCCAAGATTGTTCTGAGTCATGGCGTAATCCGTGGGAAATTCATCCTTCGTATAGACTTTAAGAGCTTCCTCATAGGCTTTGATTGCCCTCTGGCAGTTCTCTTTCTTATCTAGGTATTGGGAAAGGTCCCAATAGCCATC
>JAUWOP010000012.1 GCA_030612045.1 Chloroflexota bacterium
CTGGAAACTTTAGAATAGGATAGTCTCTTCTTATGATTAGCTATTGTAGCGCCGATAGCCATTGTAGCGCCGAGGTTTATCCGGTTATCGTAGCGCCGAGGTTTATCCTCGGCAGGGGTGGGGGACAAGCCCCCACGCTACTATGAAAATTCTAACTGGCTCACAGGGGGGGATGTTTTCATCCCCAGCAAAGAAGGAGCAAGGTTAGGGGTACCAATGCCCCCACCAAGCGTAGAAAAGCTGAAATTGTTGTCCGAAGCTGAGAACTGCCTGCGTCCCGGCATTACTTTTGAAAGTCTGGAAGCAGTCGCCAATCAAATGAGCGACAATCAATTCGCAGAAAGGATGGTGAAAGCTCGTTCCAATCTCCTTCAACAAATCACCAGGTTCGCTAACCGAGCTGCCTGAAGCTGCTTCCTTTCTTTTATCCCCATATCCACCACTGTCCACAAAGAAAGAAGGGATTATTACTGCTGCCACTATCCTTCAGGCTCATTATTCGATTAGAATAGACAACCACTGCCAGTGACTATAAGAATAGACTCACCGACAATTATGAATGGATTCAGGTAATGGCTCATTCTTGGCCAGGTGGTCACGCCTTTGAGAAGAATGGGAGATGGTCATATGTTCACTCCTCTGATATTAAAAGCATCGATCCCAAGGCATTTTTCTACAATCTTTTTGCCTGCTCAGCTTGCCGATATGTTGAAAGTGACTATATAGGGGGCTGGTATATGTTTGCGGACACCTATGGGTTAGCAGCCATAGGCAGCACTAAAACTGGAAGTATGCAGGAATTTGAGGATTTCTACACTCCTCTAGGAGAAGGCAAGAATCTTGGCGAGTCCTTTGAAGAGTGGTTTATTAGCCAATCACCTTATACGCTGGATGATTGCCGTTGGTTTTATGGGATGACTTTATTGGGATACCCAACACTTTGTATTGGTGGCAGCCAACTAACAGTCATAACTATAAATACTTCTGGTCTGGTCTCATGCCCAGCAACAATTTATTATGTGGAGGGTGGGGTAGATAAAACAGCTACAACCTATGACACTTGGAACGGCACACCTGACTATGGCTCAACGCTGAGTATTACTAGTATTATTGTCTCCTCTACCGAGCTATACTATACCACCGATACAACCTCTTGGACAGTAACTGAGCCAGCAACATACTGGGTAACATACCATCGTCAGTTTAGGACTACTATCTCAGTTACAGGATTGAGCCCCACAAATTATGCCACCTTAACTTATTACTCCGAAGGTTCGCCTGCAACTTTTGACCTCTGGGATAGTCACAGCTTCAACGGTTGGATTGACGCCGGTTCAACTGCAACTCTATCCAATTCATCCTCAGCTTCAACATCCACACACCGCTGGTATACAGAGACAAACTCCTGGGTTATAAACGATGCCAGCTCAAGGTCTGCTACCTACTGGGAACAGTTTAAACCTAATATCTCTGTTATAACCGCAGGTACCGGCCATACTGATTTGGATGCCGCAAACTATGTGTTATTGACATATCAGCAATTCGGCTTCCCCTGTAGCTTCAATATCTATGATGCTCACAGCTTCAACGGTTGGATTGATATAGGCTCAACTGCAACTCTATCCAATCCATCATCAGCCTCAACATCCACGCACCGCTGGTATACAGAGACAACCTCCTGGGTTATCAATGATGCCAGCTCAAGGTCTGCTACCTATTATGAGCAGTTTAAGCCCACAGTTATACTCAGTGAGCTAAGCCCATCCCATCCCACCACGGTAACCTTCATGCGATATGGAGAGCCACATAGCCTAACCACCTCTACTACATGGAGTGAGTGGGCAGATATCGGCTCAACATTATCCATCTCCAATCCTGTTACAGTTTCCTCAACCGAACGATATTATTCCTTAGATACAACATCCTGGGTAGTAAATTCAGCACTAACGCAAGCAGTCAATTACTTTCATCAGTTCAAGGCTGCAATTACGCCCACCGGACTAAATCCATCTCATCCCGCTACAATCAATGTAGTGCAATGTGGGACAATAAACCACCCCACCACTTATGCTCTATGGTCAGGCTGGGCAGATAGTGGCTCAACCTTAGGCATCGATAGTATTGTTACGGTCTCTTTAACCGAGCGATACCATACATCAGACACACCTTCTTGGACAGTAACTGAGCCAGCAACACACTCAGTAACATACTATCAGCAGTTCAAACCCACCATCTGTGTCACAGCCATCGGTGCAAACCTAACTTCCACAAATTATGCCACCCTGAGTTATTATTGCAATGGTTCACCTACAACCTTTGAACTCTATGATGCTCAGAGCTTCAACGATTGGATTGATATAGGCTCAACCGCAAATCTATCCAATCCGTCCTCAGCCTCAATATCCACGCACCGCTGGTATACAGAGACAACCTCCTGGATTATAAACAATGCCAGCTCAAGGTCTGCTACCTACTGGGAACAGTATAAAGCCACAGTTGTAGTTACAGGGCTGAGTTCATCCCATCCTGCTACATTGACTGTGGAGCAAAATGGACTAATAGATAATCCAACCACCTACAGCTCATGGTCAGATTGGACAGACATCGGTTCAACATTAACCATTTCCAATCCCGTTACGGTTTCTTCAACCGAGCGATGTTATTCCTCAGATACAATATCTTGGGTGGCAAATTCAGCACTAATGCAAACAATCAACTACCTTCATCAGTTCAAGGTAACCATAGCCACTACAGGGCTAGACCCATCCCATCCAGCTACAATAACCTTCATGCAGTATGGAGCAATAAATGACTCAACTACTTCTACCACATGGAATGACTGGGTAGATTCTGGTTCAACTCTGAGCATAAGCAGTTCGGTAGAGGGTGATTGGACTGGTGACTGGTCCACCGGGGATGCAATCTCCTGGACAGTTAACTCCGCAATATCAGCCATAGATAACTATCACCGTAGTCACACAGGAATCTACATCCTGGTGGGAGCAATAGTAGGTGGTATAATTGTCATTGGTGTTATCATTTTCATGGTGAGAAGAAGAAAAGCTCGCTGCCAGTAGCAGTACCTGGTGACACCTTTTTCAGTGGTCTCTAATAAGAGAATACTTTATTAACCCTAGACAGAGACTCGCCTTCCCAACAACTTTTTTCTAAGCAATTCATGTATAACTTGGGGTAGCTGATTAACAAGCCTAACCATCTGGAGGCTTTCCCCATATTGTTCCCGCATCTGGGAGACTCTCTCATAGCCACAGCCTAAAGTTATTAGATCTATATTCTTTTCAGCACAAAATGCTTTAGCTTCTGCTACACCCACTCCACAATTTGATTCTCCATCCGTGATATGAATAAGGAGTCTTCTCTTACCCGCAGGCATCTTCAAAGCGGCTGCAATTATTGCCTCACCAGCAGGGGTACGCCCCATTACAGGAACAGTAAACAGTCTATTATGGCGAAACATTTGATAAACCAAGCATACTCCAAAATGCTCATTATAACCAAATACCTCCAGTCTACTCTTATATCCTTGCAATGCCTTAGCAAGAGTAACACAGACATGTTCGGCTAATCGCTGTTTTCCTCCCCCCATTGACCCAGAGGCATCCACAAGGATGGTGATACTCCAGGCGTTCTCTAATACAGGTTCCTTCAGCAGGAAGACCTTCTTTGTGATAGGAATCCTGTATAATCTCCTTCCATCAAGCCTACCGCTACTGAGCCCTCGGTTTACTCTCATAGCCCGTTCCCATTGTGCATGGAATACCTGCCTCAACTTCCACACCATATGAGGATCCGGCACTACTACACATGATTGGGTTGCATTTCTGAAATTAGTAGGAATCACATCTATCTTTTCACCCTTCACCGCTAGTCTAATGAGAGCCGTTATATCCTCTCCACTGGAAGCTAGTATCTCTTGCACCTCTTCAGATATCCGAGGAGATAAGGGACTTGATTCTCCACCACCTGGGGCTCCCATACTATGATATTCCCAGGTCTCAGTAGGCAAGGCTCTTACTCGCCTTACTATCTTCTCCATATCCCATTTAATAAAAAACTTCTGAATAGCTTTCCAAAGCTCGCTATAGACTTTACTCCGATAGCTGATCTTATCTGAAATGGAAACTCCGCCCCCACCATTAATAATTTCATCAGTACGAGAAAGAAGAAGCCCCAGCGGTTCCAAGTAATCGGTGTGAATATCCTCATACTGCTGATTATCTATCACATACCTCCCCCAGATATGGAAAAGATTCTCTGCTGTGGGAGGTATTGAGGGATGAGCCATCATTTGTGATTGAGAGTGGCGCCATACTCGTGCTTTATGTACATAATCCCCTAGAATACTGCCACTAATAATCCTATCTACATAAATATCCTCACCTGTCTCCACCAGACGTTGGAGATACCCCGTATGTCTAAGAGGCAACCTCTCCCGGACATCTGCCATCTTTACCCAAATCCAGTCACTCCCATATTTACAGTGTAAAGCCTCACTAGCAGCTAACCCCACCAGAATATCCATCCTTCCTGGGGGAATAGGGTATCTTCCTAGTGCCACCTCTGGAGGTACATAAAGCTTCCCTGGTTCCGGCTCAGACATCCCACACCACTCCACACTCTTGACATTTGCTCCTACATACCCTACTATCTTCCTTAAAGCTCTGAGGGCATTAGCTAACTCCAAGGGCTCCAGAGCAGATTTATTTATCCTCCAATATTCAGAATACCCTCTCCCTTCCCCTCCTCCACTCCTAGTGGTTACGCCAGAAAATCCTGTAACCATCTGCCCTAACCTCTCTATCTCCTGTCTCCATATGAACCGAAAGCAGCAAGGACTCTAACAAATCTCTGCTCAACTGAAGACTATAGATTACTGCTTCTCTTATTGAAGCCCCAACCGAAACCAATTCAGCTATCATCAGGCTATGCCTAACAGAAACTGAAAGGGGCATCTGGGTATTACCTCTCAACCTATTAACAACTCGGATAATACTCCTCGCCTGTTCCTCAGAAACCCCAGTCTTCAAACCCAATACCTTCTCCTCTATATTAGAAGGAAGGTAATCCATCTGGATGACATAGAACCTATCTCTCAAAGCAGCATCGAGTTCTTCCGCCCCAATGAATTCATCACCCTCATTCAGTGTAGCAAAGAAAACAACCCCTTTTGCCACCTTAACCAGACCAAGTTGATCTACCCAAATACGCCTGTCCTCTGATAGAACAGAAAATAGCTCATTGAGAGCCTTAGGATGCTCTGGCCTATTTAACTCCTCTAGATGAATCACACATCTAGGGAGAGTAATAGCCTTGGGGAACAGAAACTGCTGGTAGCAGGTCTCCCCATCCCTAAGTTGCTGTTCACCAAAAAGCTGCCCCGATTCAGAAAGAAGACCTATCTGAAAAGTAGCCAAGGGACGGTTATAGTATGCCGCAAATTGCCTTACCAAGGAGGATTTCCCACATCCCTGCTTTCCAGTAATAAGAATATTAGTAGGATGTCTCTGGGATAGATTCTCTATTCTATCCATAAAGGTTATAACTTCATCCCGCGCAAAAAAGTGAGCATCTTCCGCTGGAACTTCCACATCACTAACGTACTCTACCATTAATTTCTACCCCCAATTACATATAGACATCACTTTAGTGTAAACTTCCACATAAAACCCCCTCGACCTACAAAGGAAACCACCCCCTAGCTATCCCAGTGTCCTCTACAATGAATAATTACACTTTAGCCTTTTTATGATAACATCGAACAGAGGAAAAGTCAATCGTATAAATTGAATTACCTGAAATAAAATGGCTTTTAGTATATGGCAGAAGTATGTAGTCACATTATCCTGATGATGTGACCATCTCAAGGATACCCAGGCGAATCATCTTTACCGCAATTGCTGCCAGGAGCAGGCTGGCTACCTTGGAAACTGCTTTTAACCCACTTTCACCTACCAGTCTGGATATTCGATTAGCCTGAATAAAGACTATCCATGCCACCAGCAAATTAAGAAGAAAGGCTACCAATATGACTATCACAGTATACATTGTGGAATACTCCAGTGAATACTGGTCCATTAGCAGCAGCAATGTAGTAAGAACAGCAGGACCCACCAGCAGGGGAGTTCCAATAGGGACAACTGCAACCATTTCATACTTTAAAGGCACATCTGCCATTTTACCCGTGACCAGGTCCTTGAGGGCTAGTGCCAGTAAGATAATTCCACCAGCCACCAGGAAATCAGCTATTTCAACACTCAGCACATTCAGAATTAACTTTCCTACAGCGAAAAAGAATAATCCCAACCCCATTGCGGTGAGGACAGCAATATGAGCAGTCTTCATTCTCTCTCGAGTCTCCATCGTATCAGTAAGGGAGAGAAGAAAGGGCAGATTGCCTACTGCATCCATAGCTACAAAGAGAGGCAGAAAAGCCAATAGTAATGAATGAGGGAAATCAGCAATATTCATTGGCTGTCAATCGTCAGTCCTCAGTTGTCAACAAGATGTAACAAGGTTGGGTTAATCACCGTCAGAGGTGTCACTTAAACCCTCGGCAGGAATACAAGAAACATTAGTGACAGTGTCATTACGGTTCAAATGCATTACTCCCACCCCCCTGGCACCTCTACCCTGAACCGAAATATTTCTCACCGGCAGTCTAATAACAATTCCCTGGGTGGAGAGAAGCATCAATTCCATGGAAAGGTCAACGACCCTGCTGGCAATAAGCTTACCAGATTTATTCAACAATCTATGAGCAATCACTCCTCTACCACCCCGATTTTGATTGGTAAACAATCTTACCTTAGTAAGCTTACCATACCCACCCTCGGTAATAGTAAGTAGATAGCTGTCAGGGATAATAACATCCATGCCAACCAAGAAATTGTCCTTATCCAGCTTTATACCCCTCACACCACCACTAGTGCGAGAGGCTGTTCGTAGAATATCTACAGAGAACCTGATTGCCTTTCCCTCGCAGCTCACTACTATAACACTATCTCCTGAGCTTGCTACCTTCGCAGATATTAATTCATCGCCCTCAGCCAAATTCATGATGATGAGGCCGTTACTCCGAGCAAAGGCGATCTTCTGAAGCATAATCTTCTTAACTGAGCCATAGCGTGTAGCCAGAATCAAGGAAAGGGAGGGCTCAAATTCAGACACTCTTATCACTGCTGTAACCTTTTCTTGCTCAGTTATGGAAATCAGGTTAGTAAGAGGCACCCCACGAGATGTCCGAGTAAACTCCTGGGGAATAGCATGACACTTGAGTACATACACCTTTCCCTTATTAGTAAATAGCAATATGGAGTCATGAGTATCAGCGATAAGGAAGATGTGAGCGGATTCTGTCTCCTTAAGCGTTACCCCAGTAAGTCCTTTACCACCACGATGCTGCAACCTATAGGAATCAATATTAACACGCTTGATATAGCCCCTACTCCCCATGGTAACTACCATTCGCTGGTGGGGAATCAGGCTCTCATCAGTAACTTCCCTCAACTCCTCCTCCATAATCTCAGTACGGCGGGGGTCTCCATACTTGGTCCTGCATCCCTGTATCTCCTCCTTAATCACATAGCGAATCTTTATTGGGTCAGCCAGCATGTTCTCCAGATAGACAATGTTCTTCAAAACCTCAACATACTCATCGAGAATCTTCTGGCGCTCCAGAGAAGCTAACCGCCGCAGTTGCATATCAATGATAGCTTGTGTCTGAATCCGTGATAGAACAAGCGTCTGCATCAGTTCATTACATGCTGCTTCTGCATTGGAGGACTGACGAATAATGCTAATCACCAAATCAAGCTGTTCCAGAGCAATCTTCAATCCTTCAAGTACATGAGCCCGTTCTCTTGCCTTCCGAAGCTCGAACTGAAAACGGCGGGTTATAATCTGATAACGGAAGTCTATGAAGGTCTGAAGTGCTTCTCTGAGATTTATCACCCTAGGTTCACCATCTATCAGAGCAAGCATATTAACAAAGAAGGCAGACTGTAGAGCAGTATGTTTATAAAGGTTATTCACTACTACCTGAGGTTCTGCTCCCTTCCTTAACTCGATGACAATCCGCATACCATGTCTATCAGACTCATCCCGTAACTCTGAGATACCCCAAAGCTTCCCCTCTTTTGCCAGCTCAGCTATCCTCGCCACTAATTCCGCTTTATTAGTCTGATAGGGCAACTCCGTTATTACTATCCTGCGCCGTTCCTTCACTACTTCTTCTATCTCTAACTTTGCCCGAACTATGACCTTACCTCGTCCACTGGCAAAAGCCTTTCGCACCCCTTCCTTCCCACAGATTATTCCCCCCGTAGGGAAGTCCGGACCCCGAACCAATGCCATCAAGTCATCAATGGTTGCCTCAGGGGAATCAACCAAATAGCAGATAGCATCACATATCTCCGTCAGATTATGCGGTGGAATGTTAGTAGCTACACCAACAGCTATACCTGCACTCCCATTAATCAGCAGGTTTGGAATCCGGGAGGGTAATACAGACGGCTCCTTAAGTGAATCATCAAAATTAGAAACAAAGTCTACAGTCTCTTTCTCAATATCCACCAGGGTTTCCTGAGCAATATCCATCAACTTTGCCTCAGTGTAACGCATAGCAGCAGGAGGATCATTGTCTACACTACCGAAATTGCCCTGCCCTTTGACCAGAGGATATCGCATGGAGAAGTCCTGTGCCAGCCGTACCAGAGTCTCATATATTGAGGCATCACCATGAGGATGATACTTTCCCATCACCTCTCCCACAATTCGTGCACTCTTCTTAAAAGAAGAGGTATGACGCAATCCCATATCATTCATAGCATAGAGAATACGCCTTTGTACCGGTTTCAAGCCATCCCGTACATCAGGAAGAGAACGAGAAACAATGACACTCATCGCATAGGCTAAATAAGAGGTACTTACCTCGTCTTCAATCTTAATAGGTTTAACTCTCCCAATTTCCATCTTCACCACCTTCTCCATAATAGTTTCCCTTTGAGACCGGTTCTTCAGGAGCAAGCACCTCCAGGGATTCTACTTCCAGAAAGGCTTTCCTATCTCCTGCCAGTAGGACATTTTCCCCTATCTTCTCACAACACCCAAGCTTATCATTTGTATCTGGAACAATAAAAAGAGGATCCTGCCTCAATACCCTCTGATGCGCCTCCTTAAAGATTACCTTCACACTATCCTTATCAAGGCTAGAGAGAATTACCTCATATTCACTTCCCTCTCCAATTTTACCTATAAGATAAGCACCAAGCTCAGGTTCAATCTCACCTAGACACTCACCATGCTCATTCTGCACCATCAGACATTGATTATCAACATGGAGATATACCTTATCACTGTCAGACATTTCTGCCAGAATCTCCTCGGGTGCCAGGCAAATCAGTTTTACTTCCTCTCCACTCCCTACTCCTTCGGAAAATTGGCCAAAACTTACCTCCCGGGATATAACCCCCATTTCAGGAAATGAGCTACTCATAAACTCTAATCTATCCAGGTTCTTCTTGGCAATTTTATTATGTGGGTCTAATCTCAGTGACTGGGTGTATGCCTCTCTTGCCCTGTGATAATCCCCAAGTTCCATCCAAGATTTACCTAAACGATTATAAGCACTGACATCAGAAGGGGAGAGTTCTAATATAGCCTCATTGACAGCGATAGAATCCCCCCATTTCCCCTCTATTGCCAATGCAATAGCCTGTTTAGTATAAAGCCGACTTAGCCTTGCTTTCTCTTTTCCCGGAATTGATATCATACTTTATAACACCTCTCGAAAACAAAACTGTGAGCGATTCTAACTCCTCCTCTCATAATTTGCAACAGGGCTAATCAAAAGATATAATAGTTAATAGTTTGTTCATAGGCTCCAGACAATCTCTGATGAAGAGGAGAAGAGGATGGCTGAGTTCTACTATAGTCGGTCGGCAGAGGTATACGATGTGCAGCAGGAGATGAAGAAATTACTGGAATATATGGGTGGCGCTAAGCCACCAATAGCCCACTTTGCACCAAGCATGTGGGAACCTGCTGTAGATGTCTACGAAACGGAGGATGAGATTGTAGCACTAGTAGAACTAGCAGGGGTAAATCCCAGCGAGGTAAGAATTATACTAGATGGAAGGATGCTAACCATCAGAGGAGTCAGAGAGGAAAGAGCACACCATTCGAGGAGAATTTACCATTATATGGAGATTCGCAAAGGGCTATTTGAGCGGAATCTCCTCTTACCTGCTCCGGTTGACGAGAGTAGGTCGGTGAGTTCGATGGAAGATGGCTGTTTGAAGATTATTCTGCCTAAAGTAAAGCATGAGCAGGTCGTCCATATCGAGTGGCGCACTAGCATATAATCCATCATTCCTGTGTGCATGGAGACTCCAAATAATAGCCAGATTTCTGCTCACCTAGAATCATTGTGAGGGGTACAACGATGAAGCAACCTCAGAATTACTCAGTATCAAAGAGATGATAGCAAAGTTGCTTTATTTTGCTTCCTAATAACCTAGGAGCAGAAGATAGTTGTTAACTACTTGTACATCCTATCCGAGGAAGGGAATATGGTAGCAACAGAGCATGAAAAGGATACAGGTGAATTTGCAGTTCCTATTCCGGATGAGTTACCTATCCTGCCTGCCAGAGAGCACGTCCTTTACCCATCCATCATCATGCCTATAAGCACTGGTGAAAAGAACATTGTACATCTCCTTGATGATGCAGCATCGGGTAATAAGGTTATAGGTATCTTCTCTATACAGGATGGCGTGGATGCAGATAAAACAATATCCTTTCGAGAAATTGGCACAGCAGCTATGGTATCCCGCATGTTTAGATGGCCGGATGGTTCCATCAATGTATTCCTCCAGGGTATTACCAGGATTCAGTTACAAAAAATAACACAGACTGAACCTTATTATAAGGCACAAGTGAAGGTGGCTAAGGAGACAATCGAGAGGACTACCGAGCTAGAAGCAATGACTCGTAATTTGCAGTCGCTATTTCAGAAGATAGTCCAACTTGCCCCAAACCTCTCACCCGAGATTAGTGTAGCAGCGCTTAATATCCCTGAGCCAGGAACTTTAGCTGATTTTATTGCTGCCCATATAAACCTCAAATCTGATGAAGAGCAAGGAATCTTAGAGACTCTAAATGTAGCAGAACGCATCAGAAAGCTGATCGGTTACATGAATAGCGAACTAGAGCTCCTGGAACTAGGTGACAAGATTCAATCTCAAATGAAAGGGGAGATGGATAAGAAGCAACGGGAATTCTTTCTCAGAGAGCAACTGAAGGCAATCCAAAAGGAGCTTGGGGAAACCGATGAACATACGGCTGAAATCAATGAACTCAAGCAAAAATTGGCTGAAGCTCAGCTCCCCCCCGAGGCACAGAAGGAGGCAGACCGAGAGCTAGAGCGTCTATCCAAGATGCCACCAGCTTCTGCCGAGTATACAGTCTCTCTAACTTATTTGGATTGGTTTATTAATCTCCCATGGACAAAGAGCACTGAGGATAACAGAGATATTAAGCATGCTGCGGCAGTTCTAGATGAGGACCATTACAACCTCAAGAAGGTAAAGGAGAGGGTCCTGGACTACCTGGCAGTGGGTCAGTTAAAGGAAGATAGGAAGGGTCCTATACTCTGTTTCGTGGGACCTCCGGGAACAGGGAAGACCTCTATGGGACGCTCTATTGCCCGTGCTCTAGGACGTAAATTTGTGCGATTATCACTGGGTGGTGTGAGAGATGAAGCTGAGATTCGAGGTCACCGCCGTACCTATGTGGGTGCCCTTCCGGGTAGAATTATTCAAGAGATACGCCGTGCTGAATCTAATAATCCGGTGTTTATGTTAGATGAAGTTGATAAAATCGGAGCAGACTTCCGCGGTGACCCCGCCTCTGCCCTACTCGAGGTTCTAGACCCAGAACAAAATTACTCCTTTGCTGACCACTACCTGGATGTTCCTTTCGACCTCTCTAAAGTGCTATTTATCACTACAGCTAACCTTGCCGACCCTATTCCTCCTGCTCTCCAAGACAGGATGGAAACTATTGAACTCCCCGGTTATACTGAACATGAAAAGTTATTTATCGCCAGAAACTTCCTTATCCCTCGCCAGATTAACGAGAACGGACTTAAGGAGGGACAGCTCTCATTTAGTGATGAAGCTGTACTTACTATAATCCGCGACTATACCAGGGAAGCGGGGATAAGGAATCTGGAGCGGGAGATAGGCACAGTCTGCCGTAAGGTAGCACGACAAGTGGTAGATGGGTTCAGTGAAGCAGTTACGATTACCCCCAACGTACTATCTAAATATTTGGGTCTCCGTCGCTTTCATTACGAGTTAGCAGGCGAAGCTAATGAAGTAGGGGTAGCAACAGGTTTAGCCTGGACACCTGCCGGGGGGGACATACTATTTGTGGAGGCATCTTTAATCCCAGGAAAAGGTAAGCTGATACTTACAGGCAAATTGGGTGATGTAATGCAGGAGTCAGCTCAAGCAGCTTTCACCTATATTCGTTCCAGGGCAAATTCCCTTGGGGCTGATTCCGATTTTTATGAAAAGAATGATGTACATATTCATGTTCCTGCAGGGGCTATCCCCAAGGATGGGCCCTCTGCCGGGGTTACGCTGGCGGTGGCTCTGGTCTCAGCACTGACCATGAAACCAGTAAACAAGAATATAGCCATGACTGGGGAGATTACCCTGAGGGGCAAGGTATTACCGGTAGGGGGAATCAAGGAGAAGGTGCTGGCGGCACATCGTGCCGGAATCAAAAGGGTAATTATGCCCAAGGATAATGAGAATGACCTGGAGGAGGTTCCGTTAGAGATAAAGGAAAGTATGCAATTTATTTTCGTGAAATATATAGATGAGGTGCTAAAAGAGACTATAGCAGGAATCCCCTGAGTTATCAGTTCTAGTCAGGTAAATTGAGCAGGAATTGGGACAGACCCTTACCTTGTCCAGATGGCCCCGGCTCCCGGAAGTAATCAAGAGAGAAGGAAGATGTATCAGGTTTCTAGTAGCCAGCATTTTGACGCTGCCCACTATCTTAGAGGCTATCAAGGTAAGTGTGAGAACCTCCACGGGCATCGTTTTCAAGTTGTAGCCACTGTCCAAGTTGAGGAAACCAATGAGCTTGGGCTGTCTTACGACTTCGTTCAACTAAGGCACCATTTAGGGGAAATCCTCAGATGCTTCGACCATACCTGCTTAAATGATGCAGCTCCTTTTGACTATCTTAACCCCTCCTCAGAAAACATTGCCAGGCTCATTTACCAAGAGCTGAAAAATAGGCTCCAGGGTGAACCTGTCTCTATCTCCAGCATTCAGGTGTGTGAATCCCCCCAAAGTTGGGTAACTTACTATCCAGAGGGGAGCTAAAACCATTTGTAGGAGTAATCTCAGGACTGTGACAAATCGTAATAGGAATGTTGTCCTCACAGTTCTTACAGAAGATGTATAAGATTGCTTGGTTTTCCACAGGGCGAGATAAAGCAGCCCATGACCTGTTGAAGGTAGTGCAGCAGAGTATCATTACCTCAAGTCTGCCTGCAGAGATTTCCTTTGTCTTTAGCAATCGTGAGCCCGATGAATCTCACGAAAGTAACCTCTTCTTTAATCTGGTAAGGGAATACAATATCCCACTTTTCACTTTATCCTCCTCAAGATTCAAACCTGAACTAAGAGAAGCTCATCCTACTTTTCATAGTGCTTATGCTCGGTGGCGTATTACCTACGATAGAGAGGTGATGAACCTGTTGAGAGGTTTAGAGGTTAACCTCTGTGTAATGGCTGGATACATGCTCATCATCGGGGAGGAAATGTGCTATGAATATGATATTATCAACCTCCACCCTGCCCTTCCCAACGGTCCCGCCGGCACCTGGCAGGAGGTCATTTGGAAGTTGATTGAAGCAAGAGCTACCCAGAGTGGTGTGATGATGCACTTGGTGACCCCAGAGTTAGATAAGGGGCCCCCGATAACCTACTGTACCTATCCCATTCGGGGTGAGCCTTTTGATAAACACTGGAAGGATACGGAAGGGCGAATCCCCCTTAGTCCCCCTTTAGAAAAGGGGGATTTAGGGGGATTGGCGGAGATAAAAAGAGAAGCAGGTGAGGAGTATCCCTTATTCAAGCTCATTCGTCAGCATGGGCTAAAACGGGAATTCCCACTTATTGTCAGTACCCTTAAATCATTCAGCAAAGGGGAAATCAGGATACATAATAGAAGGGTAATCAATGCTATGGGAGAACCCATCAAGGGCTACGACCTGACGGATGAGATAGAGAAAGCTATCGTTAGCCCCACCTCCTGATTATTGACTACCTTGACCGCTGAAAAGAGGAGCAATGAATCGCTTTATCTGTTTCGACCTTGAAGGACCCTTGTCACCACAGGATAATGCCTATGAGTTGATGAGCCTCACCCTTCAAGGAAGGCAAGTCTTTGAAGCTCTCAGCCGCTACGATGACCTGCTGACATTGGAGGGGAGAGAAGGATACGAACCAGGAGACACCCTGTCTCTAATTGTGCCCTTTCTTATCTACTACGGAGTCACCGAATCAGATATTACAGATATGGCACTAAGGGCAAAGCTAGTGGATGGCGCTACAGAGCTTATCTCACTAGCCCATCTACGGAAATGGGAGGTCTTTTGCATCAGTACCAGCTATGAACAATATGCGATGGGTATTACCCGCAGGTTAGGTATTATGCCAGAACATGTTGCCTCTACCTTATTACCAATACAACACTGGCACAAAAGCTCATATAGTATAGGTGCTGTAAAACACATAGAACGAGAAATACTACAGCTCCTAGAGTGTAAGCGTTATGAAAAAGATGATGATGAAAGACTCAAATCCCTCTTAGACCACTTCTTCTGGACAGAAATCCCCTCGACCCCACTTGGAGAAGCAATGCGGGAGGTAGTTCCCGTGGGAGGCAGCCGAAAGGTAGCAGCATTACGAAAATTTGCCAGCACAAGTGTCACAAAAAAGGGGCAAAGTGCTACCCTTCATGACTTCATTGTAGTAGGCGATAGTATTACTGATTATAAGATGTTAGAGGCGGTCAACACCGCCG
This sequence comes from Chloroflexota bacterium, assembly GCA_030612045.1. Lineage (GTDB taxonomy): Bacteria > Chloroflexota > Dehalococcoidia > UBA2247 > JAUWOP01 > JAUWOP01. The sequence continues at coordinate 15,130 of JAUWOP010000012.1, forward strand.
GTGGACTTGCTATTGCTTTTAATGCTAATGAGTATGCCCTGCCTTATGCTACTATGAGCTTAGCTTCTACTAACCTCAGTGATTTGGAGATTATCTTGGATGCATGGGAAGAGGGCGGCATAGAAGCTGTAGAGAAAGTAGTTAAGGAAAATGAGATAATCGGTGGCAGCGGTGATAGGAAACACTTTCACTGGCTAGCAGGATGCAGTAACTTGGGGGAGTTGCTGGAAACTCACCACCGCATCCGTTACTTAGTAAGAGAAAATGCTGCGAAGCTAGGATGAGGTAACAATGGAGAACTATGACCCTATCCCCAGCACAAGCGTCAGGAAAAAGGTTATAGGTATGGGGGCGATGAACCTCGACCAGATATACCAGGTGGAGCGCCTAATTACTGATGGTGAGACCCACGTAGAGAATTTCAGGTATGCCCCTGGCGGTTCGGCTGCCAACACTATTTATGCCCTAGCAAAATTGGGAGTAAATACTGGATTTATAGGTGCTGTAGGTAATGATACAGAGGGTAAGATACTGATAGAAAACCTTGAGAGTATAGGAGTAGATACTTCACACATTAAGGTTAAACCAAAAGCGAAAACAGGTACGGCACTATGCCTTAGTGATAGAGAGGGGAAACGTTCTATCTATGTTTCCCCAGGAGCCAACAACTTGTTACATGATGCAGATATAGACCTGTTTAGCAACGCTTGTGCTGATTATATTAATCAGGCAGAGTTTCTGCACCTTTCCGCTTTCGTCCAGCAACAGCAATTTGAACTCCAGAAGCGGATGCTCAAGAAACTCGACCCTGCAGTTCAGCTCAGCCTTGCTCCAGGGGCATTATATGCCGCCAGAGGATTCCAGCAGCTAAGTGACATGCTACAGAGAACCTGTGTACTATTTCTCAACAGGACAGAGCTAAGGCAATTGACAGGGAATGACCTCCCCACTGGAGCAGAAAAGTGCCTTAAGATGGGATGCCAAATTGTAGTAATTACCCTGGGTAAGGGAGAACCCGCAGAAAATACGCTACAGACCTTCTCTCACAACACTTATGCCTCTGAAGTCCCACACTACGCCTGTTTTATCCTCCACAAAGGAGGCGAACTAAGAGTTGAATCAAGAATCCCCTTGCAGCCCAATGAGATTAAGGAAGCCACCGGGGCTGGTGATGCTTTTGCGGCAGGCTTTCTCTACGGTCTCCTTCATAGAAAAGACCTGCATGAATGTGGGATTCTGGGCGACCTAATGGGTCACTTTTGTCTTAATGGGGTAGGAGCCAGAGAAGGCATCCCCACCCTCGATGAGCTATCTGAAAGGATAAAGAACTTGAGTTACCCTTAAGATGATATTCAGCCTCCAGTCATCACTATTCAGCACCTGAACTCATACCACAAATCCAGATTCATAGTATTTGACATCCTTTACTTCAGGGTAATATAATACCTCTAAAGGATTTGAGATAGAGATATTTGCCTCTTGGTGATCAGAGCGAGGTGGAACCACCCGTTCCCATCCCGAACACGGAAGTGAAACGCCTCAGCGCCAACAATACTGAGGGGGGGACTCCTTGGGAAGATAGGTCATTGCCAAGGGGCTATTTCTATCCTAAATAATGTATAACCTCGTCGGCTATAGTTAGTTAATGTAAGCTATCGTAGTTTTCCTCCTACTTTGCAACCCACTATAATTAGCCGCAGATTCCCTATAACTGATCTCGCTCAGATAGATAGGATAACTCCCACCGTGTCTCCCCCAAGACACCTCAGGCAGCCAACAGTTTCAGTACACTGGTGTCAAGACTCTTTAGAAATGTCCTCCTTTCTTGACTCATTAGAAGCAACCGTTCATCTACTCTTTATATGTTACCCTGAGCCCTTCGCTTCCTGCCATTCTGAACCCTTCGCCATGTCATTCCGAACCCTTTGCCATGTCATTCCGAGCGAAGCGAGAAATCTCAACATGTGGCTCAGGGTAAACTCCGCGAAGGGTCTTCGAGATTCTTCGTCACTTCGCTCCTCAGAATGACATTGGGTGAACGGTTACCATTAGAAATGACCTCTGATTGATTCACACTGTTGATGGTACCCTCTTGGAAACAGATTGTAGATTGAACTTTCTCCAATGCGTGAGCGCTCTCTCTGGTTCATCACCAGAAGTCCTCCTTCCATCAAGACACCTCCTACTGAGTTGCCTCTTATTTAACTCCTTTTCTCGGAAAGAGGACATTATCATAGAGTTACAACAAAAAGAGAGTCTGGGGGTTGACAGAATACGAAATTCATGTTAGAATAATGTTGTTTTTGGGAATGAGTGGTGCTCCTGTTTGCAATATATGATGTGTGAGAATATGGAGCAGCCTAAGATATAAAAACGGAAGATAGTAAGTAGAGAAAAAAAGGAGGTGGTACCGTGGGAACGGATGGAACAACCCTGATGGTAACAAATATACAGGGTTACTCTGTCAACGATGGTCCAGGTATCCGAACGACGGTATTTACTAAGGGATGTCCGTTAAGGTGTGAGTGGTGTCATAACCCTGAGTGTATTTACCCGCAAATACAGATAGAGTGGAGGAAAGCGAAGTGTACCCAATGTGGTACATGTCTTCAGGTATGTCCCGAGGATGCTATTAGTCCCCCAATTCCTCCAGATGAAGCTCAGGCGGAGGGGAGCACATATTACAAGATTGATCTGGAGCGGTGCAATAAGTGTATGAAGTGTGTGGAGGTATGCCCTAATGAAGCTCTTTTTGTAGTAGGTAGTGAGGTACTTTTAGAGGAGATACTCCATGAGGTAAGGAGGGAGTATCCATTTTATCTTAATTCAGGGGGTGGACTTACAATCTCCGGAGGTGAGCCTACAACACAGATAGATGCTGTGAAGGAATTGCTTATGGGGGCGCGTCGTCTGGGTGTCCATACCTGTGTGGATACCTGTGCCTATACCAGATGGGAGCAGCTTGAGCCGTTGATAAAGTTGACCAGCCTCTTTCTTATTGATGTGAAGAATATGGATGATGTACAGCATATTGCTCGTACTGGAGTATCTAATAGATTAATCCTGGAGAATATCAGAAGGTTGGCTGAGAGGGGAGCCAAGATGAGGCTACGCTGTGTTGTAATTCCGGGATTCAACGATAATGAGGAGCATTTCAGGAAGGTAGGTGAGCTGGCTCAGTCTCTGGGTGACAGTGTTGAGGGGATAGATATACTACCTTTCCATAACTATTGCATGCCTAAGTATGAGCAGTTGGGGATGCAATGGTCTATGGCCTCTATAGATAGCTTGGCACCTGAAGATGTGGCTCAGTGGGATGAGATTGTGAAGTCTTATGGTGTTGAAACTACAATAGGTGGCTAAAAACAAGCTCTTGGCTGGAGTTGTGTGCTCCAGGTAGGGGTTATTTAGAGAGGGAGGTTTCGTTGGCTGCTAAGGAGAGCTATTCTCATGACATGCGTCGCGCGAGTTTCAGTGTAGGTGAGCTTTATGTATTCCCAAAGAAGGGGGAACCACATGAGGTAGAGGTGGCAAAGGCAGCAGAGCGATTTAGAAGGTTGTATGCCCGTTTGCAGTGGGCAGTAAAGGAAGAGAGGTATATGAAGGCAGCCAGGATAAGAGACAGGATGAAGCAAGTAAGAGAGATGCTATAAGCGTGTAAGTGTGACTGCGCTATTACTCCATTCCCAAGGAGGGATAGGCTTTTTGCTGATTATTGAGGAAGAGGATAACTAAGATAGATACGGGAGTGTTATGGTAAAGTGTCTAAACTGTGGATTTGAAGGAACAAGAGCGGATTTCAGATGGATGATGAGTGGTGATGGTAGTACGGCTATTTCAATTAGAGAGTGTCCCAAGTGTGGGAAGCCAGTGTATGTTAATGACCTTGACGAGGATGAGGAGAACCGAAATGTAGAGGTTTGGGGTAGTAAGATACTAGGAATGAGGCTGGATGGTAAGAAGAAACAGAATACCTCATAGTAAATAAGATAACCGTTCACCTGTGTTATTACGAGCGAAGCGAAGACGCAAAGCTAATCTTCGCCCTCCGCTTAGCAAGATTGTTATGTTACTATGCTTCTCGTAATAACATGAGAGTGGGTGAATGGTTACCTAATGAGTTGGTTTAAAATATTTATAGAAAGGGGGTGAGTGAATAATGCCAACATGCGATGAGTGTAAGAGCTTCTTTGAGTGGGAAGATGACCCAATGAGGGGGGATTGTGTGATAAGGTGCAAGGACATAAAGAGTGAGTACTGGTTAACACAGCCTACGGAAGCAATGAGAGATGCGTTAGAGTGTCCCCGGTTTATCGCCAGGGATGACCCCACTAAGCAGGTTGCTGACCTTGGTGATGCTGACCGTCCTATTTGTGAAAGGCTAGACCTGATTTGGAAAGAGGCGCAAGAGGGTCGTAAGTTCCTTGAAGATTACGATTATATTGCTCCTATTGTATAGGTTATGCTTCCTAGCTGGATTGGGGTCGGCAGGGACTCAGAGTTGACAAAAGAGTGGAATTGTGTTGTATTGTCACATAAAGGAAGCGAAAGGAGGAGAGTGGAAAATGGCTGAAAGGGATGTAGGGAGAGTAGTTACAGATGATGAAAGGGAAGAGCTAGCTGGTGATAAGCTCCGGTACTGGGAGTTGGCGGGAGAGCTCAGGACTGACAGGATAAATTACCTGAGGGGTGCAGCATACTCGAAGGGTCCCAGTGGCGGTAACTATCCTGCGGGTGTTAAGTTTGGGATGGGCAGGTTATTCTGGTGGACACGAGCCTTCCAGGAGGACCAGAGTGTTCCGTGGGGTGTAAGAAGAGCGAAGGCGATGGCATTATGGACAGAACATATGCCGCTCTTTATTATAGACCATTCTCAGATATATGGGTATATTGAGTCCAGGCCATATGAGCTGTGCTGGATGCAGGATATAAGCCACCTCATGTCAGATGACCTCTGGTATGATAAGGTAGGATATGTTGAGAATGAGCGAGACAAAGAGTGGGGTCGTGCGGACCTTGACTGGTGGCGGGATAAGGATTTCCAGCACTGGGCTGAGCGGTATTTGTCACCTGAGGAGATTAAGATTACCAAGCTAGGTATCCAGGTCACAAGTCAGATATATATCGATGGTTTTACCAGTGCCATGCCAGAGTATGAGTGGGTGCATGAGACGGGTTACAACAAGATATGGGATTTAATAGAGGATAATATAGAAGCGGCGCGCACTAAACTGGGCAGTGGACATGCTACACCAGATACGCACCCTCTGTTGGAGAAGATTGATGAGTGGGAGGCACAGTCAATTTCGGCTCAGTGGACGCTTCATTGGGGTGCGCGGTATGCCAGGCTAGCGAGGATAGTCGCTGAGAACTTTGAGACCGACCCAGTGCGTAAAGAAGAGCTCCTGGAATTGGCAGCATGTGCTGATAGGGCAATTGCAGAGCCCACTGCAACCTTCCGTGAGGCGGTGCAGAAGCAGCACCTCATAATGATTGCACATAAGCTCATGGAGCGCTCCATGACAGGGTGGGGTTATCGTATGGACCAGACGCTTTGGCCCTACTATAAGAAAGATGTCCTGGAGGATAAGACCCTGACCAGAAGAGAAGCCCAGGAGTATATCGAGGAGATGTGGATCAGGACATGGGAGCTTGACCGGACTAATGCTCGCCTCTACCGTGAGATTATCATGGGGGGTGTTGGCCCCTGGGTAATTACTATTGGAGGAGTAAAGCCGGAAGACGGCAGTGATGCATGTAATGAGCTGACTGATGTTATCTGTGATTCTATGAGGTCGGTAAGGGTTTCCATGCCTTCTCTGATGTATCGGTGGCATCCCAATGCCAGGCTTGAGACGGTAAAGGCAGTATTTGGCTGCATAAAGGAAGGTATGGGTAGCCCGTCAATCCATAACGACAAGACCTGTATAGACTCGTTGATGAACCTGTTCGGTGATTCCCGAACTGGACCACTTAATATAGTCCCGACCGAGAGCAAGTCGCCGGGTATAACTCTGGAAGAGGCGAGGAGCTGGTGTAATGTGGTATGCATGTCGCCTTGTCCTTCTATAGGTGGGCGCAGCCAGGGAGTAAGGTATGCGAATTCGATGATATCAGCAACCAAGTGTGTGGAGCTTGCTCTCTACGACGGTTTTGACCCGCTTGTCTCCAAGGTACAGTTGGGACCTCACACTGGTAATGCTGCTGAATTTAAGACCTACGAGGAGTTTGCTCGTGCTTGGGAAGGACAGTATGATTTTTCTGCTACGATTTCTACCAGGACACGAAATATCTGCCGCTTTGTAGAGGCACGTTGGGTATCGATGCCCATGACATCTACCCTCTTCAGGCGGTGTGTAGAAAGTGGAATAAATTGTATTGACCCCGCCTCCGGTGAATGTGGTAATCCGTGGGTTACACTAATTGTATCCAATGACGTGGGTGACTGCCTGTATGCAGTGAAGAAGGTCATTTTTGAGGATAAGAAGTATACCATGGCACAACTGGTAGAGGCGTGCAAGGCTAATTGGGAAGGCTATGATGATATGCGTAAGGACATGATCAATGCTCCCAAGTGGGGTAATGATATTGATGCGGTGGATGAGGTGTGTGTCTACGCCTACGATAGAATGGAGAAGATCATAGAGCGAAATATAGAGTGGTGTGGACAGAAGTTCACCGCCCTGCCGCAGAATGCTTCTACATACATAGCTTACGCCTTAAGAGTAGGTGCGTTGACTAATGGGAGGCGCTGGGGTGAGCCTTTATATGATGGTGGCTGCTCAGCCGGAGCAGGGTTCGATAAGAGGGGTCCCACTGCCTTACTCAGGTCTTGCTCCAAGATAGATTATTCCAGCATTAAGGAAGTTCTCCTTAATCAGAGATTGAATCCTGCCCAGTTGAAGGGTGATAAGGGCTTCCAAATGTGGGTGAACTACATGAAGACCTGGTATGACCTGGGGGTAGGCCACATTCAGTTTAATATGGTGGATAACGAAACCCTCAGAGCAGCACAGAAGGAGCCTGAGAAGTATCAGGAGCTAGTGGTAAGGGTTGCTGGATACAGTGCTCTTTTTGTTGAGTTGAGTAGGATCTGTCAGGATTCTATCATACAGAGGAATGTGAACGAGCTATAGTCTTCTGTTTATTAAAAGGCTGGGGGGAAGGTTTGTGTATATTCTGTGAGGGTGGCAGGAGCCTTCCTCCCTCGTTTGAGGCAAGCCGGGAAAATTGAGTGATAAGGGGGTAGGATATGGCAGATAAAAAGATATGCAGCTTGTGTGAATACTTCTCTGCCTATACCAGCGCTGGTTCCATGGAGGGAATCTGCCTCAAGAAGTTTCAGAAAGATAGAAGGGGAAGGCAGACTAATGAACCTCTCCCCGTAAGATATAATACAGATGCGAGTAAGTGCCCCTTCTTCGAGCCAATGAAGACAGAGGTAGTAACCGATGGGTATCAGTATGGGTATCACCCAGGATTAAGGGTATATGGTGAGGTTGAAGATAAGCCTGCGGTAGACATGGAGAAAAAGTCAGGTTGGGTTGGATATGCGGATACAAAGGAAGCACCCAGTGTAGGTTCAGGTCGGGAAACGGTAGAGGCAGATGCGGAAGCTCTGAAAGGCATGTGGGTGGGAAAAGAGAGAAGCCATGATGGCGCAGCCGCCGGGGCGTATGGAGAAGTTCTAAGTGAAGAAGAGAAGAGGAAGAAGGAAACTAAAGAGGGGAAGAAGTAGAGCTAGCTAGTAGAAAGAAGTAAAAAGTGTGGAAGGGTGTGAGGTGGAAATAGGCGAAGGGACTCTGTAGAGTCCTTTCGCCTATTTTTTAAGTATTTACCATAGCTCTTTTCTCATGATTATGAAACAGCAGCATTCGAGAGAACTTTTCAGAGAGGCACTACACTATATGCCCGGTGGCGTGAGTAGCCCGGTGCGTGCCTTCAGGGCAGTTGGTGGCGAACCCATCTTCATAAAGCGAGGCAGGGGATCCCACATCTATGATGAAGATGATAATGAATTCATAGACTATGTTTGTTCCTGGGGACCGCTGATTCTAGGACATTCCCACCCACAAGTAGTAGAGGCATTAAAACGGGCTGTAGAGCGTGGCACCAGCTTCGGAGCACCTACTGAATTGGAGACTACCCTGGCAAGGATAATCCATTCTGCCATGCCTTCAGTAGAGATGATTCGTTTCGTTAGCTCAGGTACCGAGGCTGTTATGAGTGCCCTGCGTCTGGCTCGAGCGTTCACGGGCAGAAATAAGATAGTAAAGTTTGCCGGTGGCTATCATGGTCACTCAGATGGACTGCTGGTGAGAGCAGGGTCTGGGGTAGCTACCCAGTGTGAGCAAAGCATCAGCACTATGAAAAATGAAGAGGGAATACCTGATGTTCCCGGTGTTCCCCCAGGTTATGCCCTGAATACACTGGTAGCTCCATACAATAACCCTACAGCAATAGAGCAGTTATTTGAAAACCATGCTGAGGAGATAGCGGCAATAATTGTAGAACCAGTAGCAGCTAATATGGGTGTAGTACCACCTCAGCCAGGCTTCCTAGAACATCTGAGGAGTTTAACCCAGAAATCGGGGGCACTACTCATTTTCGATGAAGTAATTACCGGCTTCCGGGTAAGCTACGGAGGGGCACAGGAGCTCTACGGGATAATCCCGGACTTAACCTGCCTGGGGAAGGTCATTGGCGGTGGGCTACCAGTGGCAGCCTATGGCGGAAGAGAGGAGATTATGAGCTTAGTTGCCCCATCGGGTCCTGTCTATCAGGCAGGAACCCTCGCAGGTAATCCACTTGCCATGACAGCAGGGATTGAGACACTCCAAATCTTAAGTCAAGATGGCATCTATACTCAACTGGAGGAAAAGTCATCTCTCCTGGAAAAGGGACTTGCTTCTTCTTGTAATAATACCCTAGTAGCTAGAGGAGGGATTCCTGTATCTATCTCAAGAGTAGGCTCAATTATCACGGTTTTCTTCACTTCAGAACCTGTGATTGATTATGACACAGCCAGGTGTGCTGATATTGAGCTCTATGGGAGATTCTTCCACCATATGCTGGAACAGGGCATCTATCTACCCCCCTCTCAGTTCGAAGCTTGTTTTGTCTCCCTTGCCCACGGAGATGAGGAAATCCGAGCTACTGTTGCAGCCTTCGGCAGGACACTTCGCGCTCTGAATGAATCTTAACGCGGCTTCCCCTTTTAAGAATGCAATTCTTAATCACCAGAGGATTTCAAAAAATAAACAGTCACACTTAGTTGAGGTATAACTCATTTGAGCAATAGGCTCACCCACACACCTGTCATTGCGAGGAGCGTTAGCGACGAAGCAATCTCATCGCCGCCCCACCGAGATTGCTTCGCTTCGCTCACAATGACACAGGTGAACGATCACCAATTCCGATGCTATTCAGTAAATTTAAGAAAACCTCAAATTTGATATTGCTATGCCCAACTGTATATATACCTCTTGAGTTTAACATTCCATGTGACCACACTTCCCTGCCTGCTCTATCGTCCCCCCACCCACTACTATATCCCCATCGTAAAATACTATCGCCTGACCGGGGGTGATTGCCATCTGGGGCTCCTTGAACTTTACGCAGGCTTTATCTCCACCCAGGGGAGTTACCACTGCTTCAGCCTCTTTATGAAGATACCTTATCTTTGCCTTTATCTCAATGGGCTGTCTCAGTTCCCCTATGGTTATCCAGTTTAGCCCAGAGGCTATGAGATTGTCTCCATATACCTCCCTTTTAGTGCCCACCACAATAGTGTTCTTTTCCGGATAGATGGCTGTCACATATAACCGCTCCCCAGATGATATACCTAGCCCTTTGCGTTGCCCGATGGTATAAAATGGGATTCCATGGTGCTCTCCCAAGATGTGCCCTTGTCTATCCAGTATTGGTCCTGGTCTTGTCCCTGCCTCCATAGTATGAGTATTATGAAAAAGGAAGGGATAATCTCCCGTAGCAAAGTCCTGACTCTCTGGCTTGTCACTAATGCCCAATTCCATAGAGCGAGCCATTCCTCTCACATCCTCCTTGAGATAGTTGCCCAGGGGAAATAGGGAGCGGCTAAGCTGCTCCTGGGATAGAGAAAACAGGAAGTAAGACTGGTCTTTTTTCAAGTCCCTGGCTTTTTTGAGTAAGTAACGCTGCTTGCTTCTGTCGTATTCCACCTGTACATAGTGACCGGTAGCGAAATAATCGAATCCAATCCCGCTCTCCCATGCTTTTTTAACCAGTGCATCAAACTTGACCCTGCGGTTACACCTGACACAGGGGTTGGGTGTTCTTCCCAATAGGTACTCACGACGGAAGTAGTCCAGTACCTCAATTTTATATTCCTCTCTGAGGTCAAAGATATAGAAGGGAATCCCTAGAATTTGAGTAACCTTACGGGCATCCTCTATATTTTTATCTTCCCATGGACCATAGCAACCATGGTGAGTCCCCTCTGTATTGAGAGCTTCCCCACCCCATATTCTCATGGTTATGCCGATGACCTCATAACCCTTCTCTTTAAGCAAAGCGGCGGTAATGGATGAATCCACACCGCCGCTCATAGCCACCGCTACCTTCGACATGATTCTCGTCTTTCTTATCTAAGCTAATCTACTGGTGGGAGACAAACCTGCGGGCTGTAGAGGATGATGAGGCTTTATTAGATGGTTGTCCAGACCAGAGGTTGGTACTAAGATATTTCCAGCCGCCATCTGCTAGAATGACCACAATAGTGCCCTTCTCCATCTTATGTGCAAGTTGAGAAGCACAGTAGACAGTAGCCCCTGATGAAATTCCGGCAAAAATTCCCTCTTTTTCAAGCAACTCCCTGGTAGCATCAGCAGCGTTTTTGTTACTGACTATAACCCTCTTCTGGATAAATCCGACATCCAGAATGGGAGGTGTGAATCCTGAAAGTATACGTCTCAAACCCTCTATAGGGTCATTCAGGTCAGGCTCAACTCCTACTAGCTGAATATCTGGATTATGCTCCTTCAATCTTCTCCCTGCTCCCATCAGGGTCCCACCAGTTCCAATCCCAGCAACAAAAGCATCTATCTTTACCCCTGGAAGGTCTTCCAGAATTTCCGCCCCGGTAGTCTCATAGTGTACCGCAGGGTTAGCCGGGTTGGCAAACTGATTAGGCATATAGTACGAGTTGTCATGGCTCAATTTTGCAGCCAGCTCTATCGCCCCATCAGTTCCCCTGCTCCCATCAGAGAAAATGACCTCTGCTCCATAAACATCCAGAAGCTGTTTCCTTTCAGAGGTAACATTTTCAGCCATTACTATCTTGACCCGATATCCCTTCCTGCACCCAATCATTGCCAGCGCAATACCTGTATTGCCACTTGTAGCTTCCAGAATTGTCTTATCATGCGTGAGTTCACCACTCTCTTCTGCCTTCTGGACCATATGCCTGGCTGTCCTGTCCTTTATGCTTCCGCCAGGATTATATCCCTCCAATTTGGCAAAGATTCTCACCTCTTTCTTGGGACTCATACGGGCAATCTCCACCAAGGGTGTATGTCCTACTGCCTCTATAATATCGTTATATCTCATTACCTCTAACCCTCTCGTTTATTATAGCATCCTGCAGAAATCTTCGCACAAATCCCCCCTCTTAAGAGTTTAGATGAGAATGAATTGCGGAGAATTCTTTGCAATCAACAACAGGTTGTCCCTGCCACTATTCTGCTGCCATCAACAATGGTTCATACCAACATTGTGGGTCTTCCCCCATAATATCTCCACTGACACTATAAGCTGCCCTGCGGCATCCTCCACAGACAAACCTTAGCTCGCATTTGCCACACTTGCCTCCCAATTTATCCCTGTCCCTCAGAAGGTTGGCTAACTCAGAGGTGTGCCATACCTCACTTAGACTCTGCTCTCTTAAATCACATATCTCAAGCTCAGGGGCGGTCATCACATCCCCCACCAGCGCTTTTCCGGAGGCATTCACACAATATTGACATATGCCAGTAATACATCCTATAGGAGTATCAGTAAATCCACCAGTTCTACCAGGGTTGGCGGCTACCCTTAGAGCATATTCATCTTCACTTATCTGGTAACGGTCTTCAAATACTATCCTACTAACCCCGTAAATCTTCTGTTGTTCTGCCATATACCTTTGCCATTCCATGGTCTGCTCTTTAGTTAATAATAGATTCTCATATTTCTCGCCCCTCCCCAGGAGGAGAAGCTGAACCTGTGTAGCAGTTATCCCCATATCCATAGCTAGCTTTATCATCTGGGCAACCTCATCGTAATTCAATTGAGAAACAGTGGTTATCCAGTGTACACTGGGAATGCCTACTTCTACACAATTCCGTAGCGCTCGGATACAATTCTCATAGGTACCGGCTCCCCTGTTCCAATCGTGGCTTTCCTGTAGTCCATCCACACTAACTTTTACCTGGGAAAGTCCAGCTCTTGCTAATGCCTGTACATATTTCTCGTCAACAAGTGATTGACCATGAGTGTTAAGGGCGACGAACATGTCTTTCTCTCTGGCAGCATAACGCACAATTTGCGTGAGGTCATCTCTTAATGTTGGCTCCCCACCCCCAAACACTACAGCTCGTGTGCCCGCCTTGGCAATGTTATCCAGGAGACGGAACATCTCATGGGTAGTTAGTTCATCTTTCAAGGGTTTGCTGGAATCGTCGAAGCAGAACTTACAGTGCAGGTCACACTCCTTGGTAAGGCTAATCCAGCACATGAGAGGTTTAGATTCCCTTGCTATCTTCTTAAATTTATCTCTGGTGATATTCAGAAAATCCTGTGGAGGAAGAGATAATCCCATCTCATAACACCCCCTAAGTTGCCGAGATGGCAACCTGTTTACTCCCACCTTCTATCTCTATAACATTGCTTACTGTCTAAACAGTTACTACTTCCTTGTAGGGACGGATTTCCTCCAACTGCTGCGCTTCTGATTGCTGAGCACGATACAAGTCCCAGCGCAGCTGAAGATTCATCCAGAAGTCTGCTGAGACCCCAAAGAACCTCTCCAGCCACAACGCTGTACTTGGAGTCACGCCCTTATGCTCATTAATGATTTCGTTGATGCGCTGGTAAGGAACACAGATGGCTTTTGCCAATTCTCGTTGCGTGAGCCCCATAGGAATCAGGAATTCCTCCAGCAACATTTCACCGGGATGTGTTGGTGCTCGATGGGTAGGTACACGAACCATTTCTTTTCCCCGTTCCAATTGACTCCGATTTATCTCTCTATCTCAATGATAGTCAGTGATTTCAACAACATCTGCCCAAGTTTACGGATAGCTATCTTCCACAATATCTGCGGGCATGTTCTTCGTGCCGCCTTAGTGTTCTCACCGTTGAAGATGGCTTCCGTGCCAGCGTTCTTAAAAGACCGAATCACCTCTATCAGGGTAGCACGGAAGCCATGCTATATCAAGAGGGAACAATTACGGATATAGACACCTTATCATTGCCCAACTACCAAGCTCAACCTGCCGATAGATTTTTGATGCAATCACTCTCTAACTACACGCACTTTTTAATGCGTTATGTATAGTAAGGTTATGGGCTTGACTCCGCCTCGCCTTGGACTTTTGGCACCTTCTCTTTAGAAATCTCTTGCGGGGTTTTGCTTGGGATAGAGGGGCTATCCCGTCTTCCCGTTTCCGCTTGCGTATCCATTATTTTACCTATGGGACAGCCTCCACACGTGCTGCAGTGGCTCAAGATTTTCTCTGCTACTTTACTTACAATTTTCGTCTTCTTATCTCCAAACATTGAGCGGGTGGGGCTTTGGGTTTTCCTGGCTTAAAGCTCTTTCTCCAGTATCTTCTCTTTCAGGGTATCCCACTGTTCCCTGGTGAGAATGCAGGTGTTGTCCTTCTCCCCTACTTCCACTTGTGTGTCCGTTATTTTGACTACAGGGCAGCATCCCCCGGATGCGCTGCACAGGCTTACGATCTTTTCCACGTTTTTACATCTCCTCTCTTCTAGAATTTAGAGCCCTCATTAGCCCCACCCGCTGCTTGGAAGAAAACCCTCTAACATTGCTTACTGTCTAAACAGCTACTACTTCCTTGACCTCAGGCACTTGCTCTTTAAGTACTCGCTCGACTCCATGCTGTAATGTCATAGCTGCCATCGGGCAGCCATGACAGGCACCAGTGAGCCTCACTGTGACTACACCATCATTGACACCTACTAGCTGCACATCACCACTATCTGCCATCAAAGCAGGTCTTATCTGCGCTAGAGCTGCTTCTACCTTCTCTCGCATAATTCAACCTCCCTACTTTAATTTATAGTAACCATTCACCCACTCTCATGTCATTGCGAGCATCCGACCCACCGCTGCGCTGGGTGGGTTATATCAGAAAGGAACTCTGAGTTCCTTAGGAGGAGCATAGCGACGAAGCAATCTCTTCTACCCCACCGAGATTGCTTCGCCTTCGGCTCGCAATGACATAGGTGAACGGTTACAATTTATAACCCACATGTGCTGCACATATGAGAACTACAGGAACTACAAGAACTACTGCTTATTCCCGAAGTCTTACCATCACTCGAACCATGAATGAAGCATGAAGAGAAGAGTCTCTTAGGATTCCCTGCATGACACTTGGGACAACCGAGTCCTGAACCATCTTCCCCTATAGATTGAAGAACCTCAAATCGTTCACCACACTGAATACATCGATATTCATAGATTGGCATAGCTTACCCTCTCACCCTACATTTCCTCTTGTAAGGCTCATCTCTATTCTTACCCCAGAATTTCATGAATGCACTCGAGCCTCTCTCAGCTTGCTATCAATATACCGTATGAACTTACTCGCCCATTCTATATTAAGGCTCGCATTGAGCTCAACTATTTCCCTTCTAATTCCGGGGACATCTTCAAGCTTCCCTGAATTGACAAGGGTGTTAAGCTGCATACACAAACTCTTCAACTCTTGTTCATCTTCATCTCGCTCATCAATAATCTTACAGGCAATAGACTTGCGGCAGGTGGGACATTGCCGCACCTTTGTAGAACATCAGCCACCACCCCCACCTGATAAATAAGTGAACTCACGCCTTTTCCCTTCATACCCACAATACGGGCAGTCCATTCTTATCACCCCCTCTCAATACTGTAGCAGTTGCCTCTTTCTCAGCTTGCCGTTCGACCAAATCCTGCAGAGTTGTAGATTCCAATATACCATCCATAGCTGCTTTCACCTCTACCCAGATATCATGGATTGCACAAAGAGACGCTTGTGGGTATGCCTCAGGATTGTCAAGGCATTCTATGGGAGCCATAGAACCTTCCATAGCCTGGATGATTTCGCTGAGCCTTACTTGAGAGGGTGACTTAGCTAAAGTGAACCCTCCTCCTGTTCCACGGGCACTTCTTACCATCCCTGCTACCCTGAGCGAAGCCAGCAGATGCTCCAGATATCGCTCAGAGATTCCTTGCCTTCTGGCAATATCTCTTACAGAGATGGAGCCCTTCCCATAATGACGAGCCAAGTCAAGCATTGCCATCATTCCATAGCGTCCCCTGGTAGAAATTCTCACAACTGCCATCCTTTTATGAGCAAGTACATCATAATGATGATATTACTCCACTTACATAAACCTGTCAAGTAGGAATTGTTGGGCTAAGCAGGCAGGCTCTTCAGCCATGGCACAAAGCCAGCAATGTAGGAGGTAGAAAGCTATCAATTGTCGGCTGAGTAGTAACTCGACAATGTTACATTTCCGTGTCGTTGCGAGGAGCGTAAGCGACGAAGCAATCTCTTCAACCCCACCGAGATTGCTTCGTCTTCGGCTTGCAATGACAGGTGGAATTTCATCGTCCGTAACCTAATTTAACATTGTCATGATAACATCTACTAGTGCAGTGTCTCTTAAATGACCTGACAATAGAGTACCTCATGTCATTCCTGCCCCGTATCAAGTACGGGGTAAACTCCAGCAGGAATCCAGAAGGTCTAGGGGATGGATTCCGTGTCAAGCACGGAATGACAAACTGTATAGCTATTACGATTACACTACACTACACTAGCTTGGCGCCTCTAGTGGTGCTATCTATGAACATACTGGGACATCGGCCCACGGCCGCTCGGAGACTAGCCTCCTCAGCCGCACGGTTTAGTTTTAAAGTCATGGTCTTCAGACACAGCCTCATTATCAGAGCTATCCTTAGACTTCACCCTGAAGTGGTAGGTAGTATCTGGCTCAAGACCGTTTAGGGTAACAGTGTGGCTGGTGCCCAGGTTCTCATCTATGGTAGTGCTCGAACCATAAGCGGTGGCTTCACCATATTCCACCTGGCTGGTGGCTGGCTTGTCAGTTGTCCAGGTGATGGTGGCATCAGATTCAGTGATACCGGAGACATCAATCTCTGAGATTGTGGGGGCTGTGGTCTCAAGTGTAGCAAATATGTTATCTTCGGATACAGCCTCATTGCCAGAGCTATCCCTGGATTTCACCCTGAAGTGATAGGTAGTGCCTGACTCAAGACCAGTCAGGGTAACGCTACGGTAGATGACCATGTTCTCGTCTAAAGGAGTAGTTGAGCCATAAGTGGTAGCCTCACCATATTCCACCTGACTGGTGGCTAGCTTATCAGTTGTCCAGGTGATGATAGCGGTAGTCTCGGTAATATCTTGCGATGAGACATAGACATTCGTAATTGAGGGTGGAGTGCTACAGCTTACCCCTCCTAAGAGCAAGATAAGGATAATGATAACTACAAATAGCTGTTTCATCTGTGCCTCTAAAAAATTTTCCTAAGTATAAGCCAAAGGGCATCTCCTGGCAAGAAGAAGTCTCTTCCAATACTTTTAGTGATTCTGGAAACTTTAGAATAGGATAGCCTCTTCTTATGATTAGCTATTGTAGCGCCGATAGCCATTGTAGCGCCGAGGTTTATCCTCAAGCAGGGGTGGGGGACAAGCCCCCACGCTACTATGAAAATTCTAACTGGCTCAAGGGGGGATGTTTTCATCCCCAGCAAAGAATGAGCAAGGTTAGGGATGACAATGTCCCCAACAAGCGTAGAAAAGCTGAAATTGTTGTC
>JAUWOP010000058.1 GCA_030612045.1 Chloroflexota bacterium
CTGCTTGAGGGTAAACCTCGGCGCTACAATAACTACTTGTCCCCCACCCCTGCCGAGGATAAACCTCGGCGCTACGATAACCGGATAAACCTCGGCGCTACAATGGCTATCGGCGCTACAATGGCTAATCGTAAGAAGAGACTATCCTATTCTAAAGTTTCCAGGAGCACTAAAAGTATTGACAGAGACTCCTCCTTGACAAGCCAAGGATGCTTTGCTATGATAGTTTATAGACATATGTTCATAATCCCCAGTAAAGTTGAACTCCATGACAAGACCAACAAAATGGCGCTGCGTAAACTATATGCCTCAAGTAACCTACTTCGCTCCTGCGGGAGTGCCTCCCAGCTCACAAGGAGAGGTGTATCTACTGATTGAGGAGCTGGAGTCCCTCCGTCTGAAGGATGTAGAGAAGTTGGAGCAGGAGGAGTGTGCCAAGCGGATGCACATTTCGCGCCCTACCTTCCACCGACTGCTGGAGTTAGCCCGTGAGAAGGTGGCTGATGCCCTGATACACGGTAAAGCAATCCGAGTCAGTGGAGGGAACTTCGCCATGGACACAAACCGCTTCCGATGTGATAATGATGGTCACGAATGGGAGGTGCCCTTCGAGACGATGAAACAACAGCCCCCTCTGGTATGCCCCGCTTGCCAGAGCCCTCATATCTTCCCTGTAGAGCCGGGGCTGATGGGTTGCAACCGCGGCAGGGGCAGGGGAAGACACCGCAATGGACGATGGTAACAGGAAGCCAAGAAGTTCCAGGCTCTAAGTCTGGACATAGAACTCTTAATCTTAATTGGAGGTATGGGATGAAGGTTGCAATATCAGCAGAGGCTCCCAACCTGGATGCTCAGGTTGACCCTCGTTTTGGAAGGTGTTCATACTTTGTTATAGTGGACCCTGAAACTATGAGCTTTGAGGCTATAGAGAACTCCAGCAGTGGAGCTGCAGGGGGAGCCGGCATTGCCACCGGGCAGCTCATAGCCAGTAAGGGAGTCGAGGTAGTACTTACAGGTAATTGTGGACCTAATGCCTATCAGACCCTCACTGCCGCCGGCATTAAGATAATAACTGGAGCTACCGGCAGGGTAAGGGATGCTCTAGAGCAATATAGAACAGGGCAATCAGAGGGTATTTCTCAGCCTAATGTAGGACTTCACGCCGGCACAGGAAGTGGTATGGGTCGAGGCATGGGTGGTGGCCGTGGCATGGGTATGGGAGGCGGCAGGGGAATAGGCATAGTGCCTCCTCCCCCAGCAGACCCCCCCCAGATGGTTAGCCGAGAGCAGGAAGTAGCGATGCTTAAGGAGCAGGCTCGGGTACTAAGTCAACAACTAGAGGAGATTCAGCGTCACATTGGCAAACTGGAATAGCAGAAGAGTAAAGGGATAGCAATGCAGAAACTCATCGATGAATTCTTGTCCCCAAAAAGATTTGCTATTGTAGGAGCGAGCGATAACCCCCAAAAGTATGGTCATCGCATTATTCACGACCTGAAGGACCGAGGCTATGAGGTCTATCCGATAAATCCCCGACTTAAAGAGATTGATGGGATGGAATGTTATCCCACACTTGCCGATACTCCAGTAAAGATAGATGTGGTAGATATTGCAGCTCCACCGCAGGTAACTGAGAAGGTAGTCCAGGAATGTAAAGCCCTGGGGCTAGAGCGTATCTGGATTCAACCAGGAGCAGAGAGTGAGAGAGCTATTAGCTTCTGTATGGCTAATAACCTTCAAGTAGTATATAATGTCTGTGTCATGATGAGTACTCCTCAAGACAATAAAACAGATCAAGGCGAGCCATAGAGAGTTAAAAATTAACTATCAGCAGCTAGCTACACTTCCAGGCTACTGACTAAGGACTGAGATGGTTCTATTCTACTCCAGGAATAAGCATGCTAGTGTCACAGATAGGGAAGATGGTTCCCTACTGGTAAAGGCTCAGGTTGAGGAAACCTGCTTCGCTGCCCAGGTAGAGATGATAGTGAGCCTCCCCGACCTGGAGATTACATCTGTTAAAGCTAAGGTGAGCCGGATGATGTGTGAGCAGTGTGCGGAGGCTCTCCCACTGGTAAATAAAGTAGCAGGGCTCAAAGTAGGGCCTGGGATAATCAAGATAATCAACGGATTGGTGGGCGGAAGTAAGGGTTGTCCCCGCCTGGCAGAGCTGCTCCTGGAGTGCTGTGACCAACCTATCCTGCGATTCACCGTAGGACCTATAGCAGAGGTTCTTGCTATGCCTACTGAGGAGGAACAGATGGAGGGCCACAGGGAGTTTCTGCGTCGGAATCCCAGACTTGCGGATAACTGTGTCGCCTTTGCTGAGGGAAGCCTAATACGAGAGGGGGTAGAACTCTAAGATAGTGTTTCATGAGAAGCTAACCTTTGCCCGAAATAAATTGGTAGGTGTCGAATACCCTCGGGAGAATCTCTTTATTGCTCACGGGGTGCTGGATGATGATATCTATAGTATGGAACTCGATGTGGAGGTGGAAGCACCCCATTTTGAAATTGTTCGTATTAATGGCGTAATGAAGAGAATAACTACCCCAGAATGTTGGAAGGCTATTCCAAAGCTACAGAATGCTGTAGGGTTGAGCTTGGCTGATGAAGATTTTACCTCCAAGGTAAACAGGAGGGTGGGAAGAGAGGGATGCCGCCATTTTGCTACCTTGCTGCTAGAGTGCTGTGATACCATTCTCAGGGCAGCCACCCTGAGAGAAGCAGAGACCGGAGGTGACCTGGAAGATGAAGAGCTCCACCGCAGGCAAGCAGAGAAAATGACCCTGTTACATAAGGACTGTCTGGCATATTCAACACCAAAATAGCTATGAGTAACTACAAACAACAGTGATTATTGACCTTCATGTTCATACTAATGTACTCTCACCATGCAGTGACCTTGCCCCTGAGGAGGCTATTCAGGTGTCAAAGCTGAAGGGGTTAGATGGTATCTGCTTTACAGAGCACAACAAGGTGTGGAAAACCGAGGAGATTCTCCGCTTGAGCCAGAAAGAGGACTTCCTTGTCCTTTCAGGTATGGAGGTAGATACCCGAGAAGGGCATATCCTAGTCTTTGGTCTCCACGAAGATATAAACAGCATTCTTTCGGTAGAGGAACTCCGTCAGAGAGTAGCAGAGGCAGGAGGATTCATGATTGCTGCCCATCCCTTCAGAGGGTTCCTCATGTTTGGTAGTCCTGAACTAAACCTGAAGCCCGAACAGGCAGCTAAGAGGATGGTGTTCCAAGGTGTGGATGCTCTGGAGATATACAGTGGGAAGGTGACCAAGAGCGAATCTCACCTGGCTCAGGAGGTATGTCAGCTCCTGAATATGAAGGGAACAGCAGGAAGTGATGCCCATACGCTGAAGGGCCTGGCATGTGGGGTGACTATCTTTGAGAATCAAATAAGAAATGAAGCTGAGCTTATCACCGAACTAAAAGCAGGAAGGTTTACCGTTGATAACCTGAGGAGAGCACGATGATTATTGGGCTCACCGGTGGCATTGCTTCAGGGAAGAGCCTGGTGGCAGGCTTTTTCCAAGAGCTGGGAGCTTATTTAATTGATTGGGATGTGCTCGCCAGAGAGGTGGTTTATCCTCACTGTAAAGCATGGGAGGGGGTAGTAGAATACTTTGGTAGAGAGGTATTGAATCCGGACATGACCCTTAACCGCCCCAAGTTAGGTGAAATGGTCTTTGGATACCCTGAAAAACTACAGAGATTGAATGACATAGTGCATCCGGAGATATTTAAGGAGGACGCCAGAGCCACCGAGGAGATCAAGCAGCGTGACCCCCAGGCTATAATTGTCAAAGATATACCCTTATTGACTGAGATTTCTGCCTACACACTTGTAGATAAGGTGGTCCTTGTTTATGCCAGCGAGGAGACCCAGATAAAAAGGCTGGCGGGCAGGGGGTTCAATAGGGAAGAAGCACTGAAAAGAATAAACTCTCAACTCCCCATGGAGGAGAAAAAGGAGTTCGCCCACTTCATCATTAACAATAATGGCTCCCTTGAAGATACAAAGGAAGAGGTAGAGAGGATATATAATTTATTGAGGAGAGGTAATTCATGACGACTCATGATAGGGCAGAAGTGTCACAGGAGGGTGTAAGCGTTACCAAAAGGGGAAAGTGGGGGGAACTGGTAAGACATCTTGAGGCTCTTCTAAGACTAAAAAACTTCCCCGTAGCTATCAAGCTTCTGGAAAGTGAGCAAGAGCTGAAGGAAAATAGGTGGGCGCGTCGCCCTACGGAGAAGCTCACCCTGTGTCAGCTTATTTCTATTGTCCGCACCTTTGACTGGACTGTGGGGGCTACTGCAGAGGACTTCCTTTTCCCCATGTGTGCCAGCATTATCGGGCTTGCTGAATGTCCTGAAGTGGTAAAGGATGGCACATTCAGAAGCTTTGTCTGGTGTAAAACCAGGGAGGATGCGAAGAGATGCGAGGATTCCATACCCAAGATACCAACAGGTAAATATAAGGCAGTGATGCTGGCTCCACTGGTCTATGACCCCTTTGAGCCAGATATAGTATTGATATATGCTAACCCTGCCCAGATGATTTTAATTATAAATGCCCTTCAGTTTGAGGATTACGAACGACTTCAGTTCTTCTGTGTGGGGGAGAGCTCTTGTTCAGATGCCATTGCTCAGTGTTATCTATCGGGAAAACCATCGCTTAGCATACCCTGCTATGGTGAGAGAAGATATGGTCATGTGCAGGATGATGAGCTAGTAATGGCATTACCACCGAACCAGATAGCAAAGGTAGAGCGAAATCTGAAAGAGCTTTATAAACAGGGTATCACCTATCCCATTTCTTACTGTGGGGCTCAGATTAGTCCTCTACCCATGATGCCCCCAGTATATCAGAAGCTGACTGAAGGGAAAGAGATAGACGGATGGGGATTACCACCAAGGAAGATTACAAGATGGTAGGAAGTTTTGAGTAGTTCAATACAAAGGAGGATTTGTAGTGTCAGTAGAGGAGAGCGTTGAGAAGGTTCTGGAGGATGTTTATGCCCCGGGTATAGGCCGTAGCATTGTTCAGATGGGTATGGTCAGGAAGATTGAAGCTACAGGGGAGGGAGTAAAGGTTACCCTGGCATCTACAGCCCTCGACCCCAACTCCAGAGAACAGGTAGAATCTATGGTACACACGGCTATTAAGGGAGCTAATCCCGACGATAAGATAGAGGTGGAGTTTGTGGAGCAGAAGCCACAAGAGCTCAACCAGATTAGTAAGGTCGTTGCCGTGATGAGTGGCAAGGGTGGGGTAGGCAAATCACTGGTGAGCGGACTTATAGCCGTTGCCCTGAATCGTGAGGGTTGCAAGGTAGGCATTCTCGATGCCGACATCACCGGCCCCAGTATCCCCAAGATGTTTGGCATTAAAGACCGCCCCGGTGGGGGTGAGACAGGTATTCTGCCGGTATTTTCAAGCTCAGGTATTGAAATAATGTCAATAAATCTCCTGCTCCCCCAGGAGGATGATGCTGTCATCTGGCGTGGTCCACTCATTAGCAAGGCTATTCAGCAGTTCTGGGAGGATGTAGTCTGGGGAAAGCTCGATTATTTGATAGTAGACCTACCGCCCGGCACTGCAGATGCTTCCTTAACAGTGATGCAGACACTACCCCTCTTCGGCGTGATTATAGTATTTACTCCACAAGACCTTACAGCAATGATAGTGAGGAAAGCAGTACACATGGCTGAGAAAATGAATACCCCTATCCTAGGGGTAGTGGAGAATATGAGCTACTTCCTATTACCTGATTCAGGAAAGAAGATAGAAATTTTCGGTAAGAGTAAGGGAGAGGAGATGGCTCGGGCTGCCAAAACACCCCTCCTGGGACAGGTGCCTCTGGATTCTGAGCTAGCAAGGCTTTGTGACGAGGGTAAGATAGAAACCTATAATTCAGAGGTGTTCCTTGATTTCTCCCATACTATTACCCACATACTACCCTCTCCTTCTTGAGACAGAAAACCTTTCTACAGCTATTCATTACCCGGTTGTGCCACTCACTTACTGGCACATAGCTTCGAGAGTGCCTTTTCATAAGCTGAATATGTTCTCGTATCATAAAGAACAAACACTACTTCTTCCAGGGTAGTATCCTGTCCCTGGAGGAAATCCACCACAGCTCTCAAGGCTATCTCTGCGGCTTCTCCCACCGGGTAGCCATAGACGCCAGTGCTAATCGAGGGGAAGGAAATACTCTTGAGGTTATTTTCTACAGCAAGCTTCAGACTCTCTCTATAAGCACTGGCAAGCAAGTCAGCTTCCCCGCTATTTCCTCCATGCCAGACAGGTCCCACAGTATGAATTACAAAGTGTGCCTTCATATTTCCTGCCATAGTGATGACCGCCTCGCCGGTAGGCAGACACCCCTTCTGTTTTCTAATTTGCTTACACTCCTCCAGAATCTGGGGTCCACCAGCACGGTGGATTGCCCCATCCACCCCACCACCCCCCATCAGGCTGGAATTAGCAGCATTAACAATCGCATCAGCAGCCTCCCTGGTTATATCACCCTGCTTAAGAGAGATACATGCCTTCTTGATTATCATCTCCATGGCATACCCTCCTTATCCCATGCACTGCAGCCACCCTACCTCTACCTCTCTGTGGACAACATCCTCTGGGATGTTACGATTATTCGTTAGCATAGCGTCCACGGGAGTGGCAACGCCACTAACTAACGTACCCTAAAAGATGCGGCTATGGCTGGTTTTGAGATTGTGATTTGGGTCATTTGAATTTATTCTGAAAATAGACTCACCCCCACACCTGTCATTGCTCGCCTTTTCCCCCTGTCATTGCGAGCGAAGCGAAGCAATCTCATCGCCACTCCCCCCACCGAGATTGCTTCGGCACTGCGTGCCTCCTAAGGAACTCAGAGTTCCTTTCTGATATAACCCACCCAGCGCAGCGGTGGGTCGGATGCTCGCAATGACAGCCTATTTTCATAGTTCGTTGGTGGACAGCCGCCCATGAATGTTTGCTTAGAGTTTAGAGATTCCTCATATATCCTATGCGCAAATACTTGTATCGTCACATATAGAATCTTAGGGCTGTTTCGTTAGCTCGGCAAAAACTTTGACCTTATCCAGATTATCCGCTGCTTCCCTTATCCCCTCGACCATCCTGGGAACCCCTGGTGGATACCATTCCTCTCCACACCTGGTGCAAACTAATAAGGGCACATCCTTTATCAGGACACCCTTCGTACATTCATCTCTGAATTCAAGTCATGTGCTCCCGCCACAGCGGCAAGAATATTCTTTCATTCCCCCCTCTCCTCCCTTTCGGTAAAGGTTCCATTCCATCTTTCCCGAATCTGGCACATATACCGTTACCAAATAGCAGAATTCCTCCCGTGGAGATAATACTACATGCATCGGCTGTCCGCCAATAAATACTAAAACTAAAACGCTTTCTCCGTAAGGGTCATCAGGGTAGTGCTCAACCAGGGTAAATTCTCTCCTGAGTACATCCTCTAAATCCGACTCACTTATGTTATCACTCTCAGCCTCTACACGTGCGTGCTTCCGCCACAGGATTGTTTTTAAGCTCTTGGTAATGTGGTTAATAATATCACCCCAAGCCTTCAAGATATATCTCGCTCATTTCCTCTGCCCTCAAAAACCTCCTGGAATCCCAGTCTATTTAAAGCTCTGGCAACTTTGTCATCCTGATACTGCTTACCCTTTCACTAACTGCTTCTTCAGGCACTCTCTCCCCTTGCTCGTAACCGTTCACTTACTTACTGAGTGCCACACTAACCCCTGAATGTGGTGAAGGGGAAGAGTCTCCTTTTTGTCATTGCGAGCCGAAGGCGTGGCAATCTCGGTGGTAGGAGGGGGATTGCTTCACCTCAATGAGCGAAAACGAGCTTTCTCAGTGTCAATGGTAACAAAAAAACCTTCTAGCCTATAGCCATATTCACCGATAAGTTGCCTTAACCGAGGCCACTTTAAGTGACTTTCATGAACCTCAAATCGTAATAAGATTACAGCATACGCCGGCTTCTTAAGACGGTAGATAAGTTCACCAAAATCCTTATCCTCGGTTATCAATGTCCTGTCTTCAGCAAACGCCTTTTTGAGAACCTCTTTGTCCAGAGCACCTGGGCTAAACTCCTTTATATAAACTACATCATACCCTTCAGACCTCAATAGTGAAACTAACACCACATCGCAACACTCATCAGCAACAAATTTCACAGCTTACTTCCTGAAGCAAAAACAATTTCCTCTTGCGCCAAATAATCTGCTGCAAATTCTTGAGCGGCTAAAATATCTTCGAGTTTCAAATGAGGATGGTCTTCTATGATTCCTTCAGGGGTCATGCCTCCCGCCAATTTGCGGAGGATATGCTCCACAGTGATCCGAGTCCCTTTGATAACAGGTTTCCCAAACATGATCTCTGGATTAAACTCAATCCGTTCATGTCTTCTCATTTTATCGCCTCCTTGTTAGTTTGATGATGTTACATTTCCATGTCGTTGCGAGCATCCGACCCGCCGCTGCGCTGGGCGGGTTATATCAGAAAGGAACTCTGAGTTCCTTAGGAGGAGCACATTCGCTTCGCTCAGTGTAAACTCCAGCGACGAAGACGCAAGCTAATCTTATTCCCCTCCACCGAGATTAGCTTTGCGTCTTCGCCTTCGGCTCGCAATAACACAAGAATAAGTGAACAGTTATCCAACCAGATTGAACGAACTGCCCCGCAGCCACCAGGGCATACAGCTAAACTCGCTTGTGAGCCAAACGGCGCCCTATCACAACACCTATAATGAGGACAACAACTACGCCAATGGCAATCCAACCCCAGAAAGGCAACCCTGCTATTTTCCCCTCATCACCATCTGATACGGAATGATTTCCGACAGTTATCCCATCACTTACTCCCGCCTCACTCCACAATCCCTCTCCATTCTTTGCCTTCACCGCGAAGTAGTAAGTCGTTCCTACGGTGAGGTTCAAGCCAGTATGGGTTACCTCAGTGTTTATGCCCGCCGATGTCCAGTCAACTACATCAGTCCCTCCAGCCGAGGTGCCAATGGCATGCTGATACTCAGCGATGCCGGATTCGCCATCAGAGGAACTCCAGGAGGCATGGAGCTCGGTGGTGCTGGTAGTTGTATCCCCATCATCGGTTACTACGGGAGTGGTTGGCGGAGTGGAATCAGTGATAGTGATGCCATCGCTTACTCCCACCTCACTCCACAGTCCCTGTCCATTCTGTGCCTTGACAGCAAAATAGTATGTCGTTCCTACGGTGAGGTTCAAGCCAGTATGGGTTACCTCAGTGTTTATGCCTGCCGATGTCCAGGGAACCACATCAGTCCCTCCAGCCGAGGTGCCAATGGCATATTGATACTCGGCAATGCCAGATGCAGGGTCAGAGGAAGTCCACGTAGCATGGAGCTGGGTGGTGCTGGTGGTTGTATCTCCATCATCAGTTACTACAGGGGTGGTTGGTGGGGTGATGTCAGAAACAGTAATCCCATCGCTTGTTCCCACTTCACTCCATAATCCCTGTCCATTCTTTGCCTTA
>JAUWOP010000043.1 GCA_030612045.1 Chloroflexota bacterium
GTTATGGGACTTTCTGCCCCGGTATAGCCAGAGGTTCGCTGTTCCCGCTGTCCAGCATGGCTCAGCCTATCATGAGCCTGGGGAGAGATTTATTCCCGATGAGGTGTTCTGCTTCAAGTATTACCGCAGGGTGGGTCCAGATAATGTAGTGCGCTTCGGAGAGCATAGACTGCAGATAATGCCAACTAATGGCAGGTCGAGTTATGCTCGTGCCAGGGTGGAGGTGCATGAGAGGATGGATGGCAGTTTGGCAGTATATTACCAGGGACAGTGTCTGGCTGCCAAACCAGCACCACTAGAGGCTCCAGTGCTCAGGGTCAGGAATATAGCCCGTGTCATACTTGGCATGACCGATTCCGATGAACTTGCTATGCCCATCATCGCGGTAAAGAAAACCCCACAGCCAAAGATTCCTCATCGCAACAAACCCGGCCCAGACCATCCCTGGCGCAGACCTTTCAAAGTGCATATAGATAGGGGGTGACAAATTCGCTGAACAGTTAGGGTGACATTTTCGCTGGACAACAACAGTGAAACTTGCTTTTGCCTCCCTCCCGTCGTTACACATTCCGCGTAACCGTTCACCCACTCTCATGTCGTTGCGAAGGGCGTAGCGAGGAGGAATCCCCCTAAATCCCCCTTACCTTTCACCAAATTCCTTGTTTATCCCCAACTATATGCGAACGCAGCTCGCATATTCTGCCATGAGGCCCTACTTCAAAGGCGTTTGAAGTAGCTGTACGTCCTTGATCCATATTGTGCCACTTCCTTCGACCACAAGGTTGAGCTTTACCATATCGGGCTTCTGACCCTGTTTAAGATAGAAGGGGATTTCATACGAGGCCCACTCGTTTGTCCCCTTGACGGTGTTGCGCAAACCCTTTGAGAAAAATTCTCCCCGTCCGGGCAATCGGCACCACATCTCTAAATAGGCTTTCCCTTGCACATCCCTGGTCTTCAGTTGTGCTCGGTAAGTCAACATGCACTTTTCTACCCCAGGATCCGCAATTTCAAAAAGGCGAATCGTCTGTTGGTCTGCGACATTCACACACCAAACGCCCTCCTCCGGAGCAATCGACTCCTGGGTGAGTGTGGGGTCCGATGTCGTGAAGGACCGTAGCTCTTGTGGGGGGCCATCCGGTTGAGGAACCTTAAGCAACGATTTAAACCATTCAAACATAGCTAACTCCTTTATGCAATTTTGCACCTAACGACACAAGCTCACCTGCCGACAGAGTGATATACCGATAAGCCCCTGGTCACCGTGAAACCCCAGATAGCAAAACAAGACTAGATTTGCGGCCATACCGTGCGGTTAGCTGCAGTGATTTGTTATGCATTGATTATTTTGTGCTCAATAGCGTAAAATTTCCCCTTCGTGGTTAAGAAAAGATTTTTGTTGTCTAGGGTTTGAATAACGAGCCCTTTTTTAAGGGCTTCTCGAACAAGAAATTCAAACATTATCCTGGAAATTCCGATTTTTTGAGCGATGTCTCTGTAGTTTGAGGAGTTGTTTCCTTCTTCATAGTCCTGAATTACGACAGTCATTAATGTTTTAAGAGAGTCACTAGCCTTTTCAGGCCGAGTATCTTCAACTGGAGTGAATGGGTTATTTCCAATTTCAGGCTTCACGTACAACGGCGAGTTATGCAGAGTCCGAATTAGCTCGTCGTAACTGAACTCAAATTCATCAGTGCGAGAAAAATCTATGAATAATTTTGTTTTAAGAAAAGTCGGGACATTGTGTGTGCCTCGTTGCTTGATGATTGGTATTACTTTATTGGAGTCAATATTCTCAATCAAATCCGAAGTGATAATCATTTTTTCGTACCCAACACCTCCAACACCTGAATTGGCTTTTTTGACGTATAGATCCGTACATACCATTAGCACGTAGTCAGAATCTGCCAATTGTGTTTCCATGAAGTGAGGTAAATCATCACCAGGCTGCAATTCCCATTGATCAATTCTTGCATCAACCCCCGTGTTCCTTAATCTTGTTGCAAGATCTAACACCCACTTTTTGTGCTCCTGGGTGTCATGAGAATAAGAGATAAAGACCTTAGGTATTGCCACAAGACCACATCCCTTCACTTGCTGGATTGATGCCCCGCTTGGAAGCCCAACTTATTACTATATTGATGCGTGTCCTCCCCTGTATGTTTCCCCAATATCAACTTTGTATGTAACATAGCAAGGAGTCTGTAGGGATAAGGTTTTTAAACCTGTCCGTTGAATTTAGCGGACAGACCTAAAGGTCTATCCCTACAACCCTGGCGCATCAGTTGAATCAATAATATCATTGCAAGCATCCGACCCACTCTGAACCGGAGCGGGTTATATCAGAAGAAAACTCCTCACCTGTTATTCCTGCGGAAGCAGGAATCCAGGTGGAGTGGGTGTGGACTCCCGCCGTAGTTTACCCCGTACTTGATACGGGGCGGGAATGACACACTCTATTTTCGTGAGAATGACAAGAGGGCGAAGTGCCCAGGGTGACATATAAGGAGCAGGTGAACGCTTACCATCTGTGTATCAGCTAGACCCCGCTCGCTTCACCTTCCATACTGTTCCTTGGGGGGTATCTTCCAGTGCAATTCCCTTTTCCGATAGAGAGTCCCTGACTCTATCCGATAGCTTCCACTGCTTCTCCTTCCTCAACTCGCTCCTGAGGGAAACCAGTAAGTCAATGAATGGTGCAGCATCAAGGTGGACTTCTCTCTCCTCCAGGGTCAAACCTAGCAAACCTGCCAGTTCCCGTAGAGTCTGCTGGGACTTTTCCACCCCAAACCCCTCACTGGCAGCACGGTTAATCTCTCGAGCCAGGTCAAATAGCACCGCACTTGCCTGAGCAGTGTTAAAGTCATCATCCATTGTCTCTATAAACCTCTGCCGAAAGGAATCACTACCAATAGGGCAGAGAATTCTCTCCTCCTCTTTTACACTGGGAGTGGGAATGCTACTTTGGCTCACACATGCCGCCTGACGCAGCCTATCGGCTCCCTTTTCCGCTGCCTCCAGTCCCTCTTCACTATAGGTAAGCGGACTACGATAGTGGGAACTAAGGATGAATAATCTGATGGCATCTGAGGTATGCTGCTCCAGCGCCTCCCTTATCGTGATGAGGTTACCCAGCGACTTGCTCATCTTTTCCTCTCCCAGCCGAACCAGTCCATTATGCAGCCAGTATTTAGCGAAGGGGACCACCCCACTGAAGCATTCTGACTGAGCAATCTCGTTCTCATGGTGAGGAAAGACGAGGTCCTGCCCCCCACCGTGAATATCCAGGGAATTTCCCAGATACTTAAGGGACATAGCACTGCACTCAATATGCCACCCTGGCCTACCTTCACCCCAGGGGCTCTCCCATGATGGTTCCCCTGGCTTAGCTCTCTTCCACAAAGCAAAGTCCAGGGGGTGCTCCTTGGCAGCACCCGGCTCAATGCGCGCTCCTGCTAGGAGTGAGTCAATGCTCTGGTGGCTCAGCTTCCCATAACCGGGGACACTCTGCACCCGCAGATAGACCCCCTCATCCGTAGAGTAGGCATACCCCTTATCCATAAGTCCCTGAACCATAGTGATAATCTGGGGTATCTCCTCAGTAGCTCTAGGGTAGATGTCAACCCGCTTGATATTTAGCGCATCCATATCCTCAAAGTAACGGGTAATGAACTTCTCTGCCAGCTCTCGAGGAGCAATTCCCAGGTTATTTGCTCGCCCGATAATCTTATCGTCAATGTCAGTAAAGTTCTGCACATATTTTACCTTGTAGCCCTTGAACTCAAGGTAGCGGTAAATAACATCAAAAACGACATAGCTCATAGCATGTCCGATATGACATTCACTGTAGGGGGTAATGCCACAGACATACATCTTGACGGTATCTCCCTGAGGTATAAAGTCCTCTTTTTGTCCTGAAAGTGTATTAGAAATCCTCACCACTTAACTCCTTATGTCTGTAGTAGCTTATGCAATACCAGCTTACTGTATCCTACCTGAACACCGCCGTCAATTCTGAATCTCTCACAACCTTATACTAGTGAGAAGAAGATAAGTACTCGATTGCCTCCTTCAGGTCAGGGGCTAGCTCGGCATGGAACTCTCGATACTCACCACTGCTGGGAAGGAGAAAACCTAGAGAATGGGAGTGTACAAATTGCCGTGTGAGAAAGGGAGTCTTTATCCCGTATGTGGCATCTCCTGCCACAGGGTATCCTAGTGCGGCAAAATGAACCCTAATCTGGTGGGTGCGTCCTGTTTCCAGTGTTGCTTCTACCAGAGTATAATCGCCATAGTAGCTAATTACTCGATAGTGAGTGTATGCTTGTCTACCTCCAAAAACTATGCTCATCTTTTTGCGGTGAATGGCATCTCTTCCAATAGGAAGGTCTATAGTACCCTGTGGGGGTATAAGTTGCCCCTTTACCAGAACCAGATACTGTTTGAACACAGCACGACTATTAAACTGCTGCACCAGGCTTAAGCGTGCCTTATTATTCTTTACTGCTACTATGAGACCTGAGGTATCTTTGTCCAGTCGATGCACAATACCTGGTCTCACCGAAGGCTCGTCGATACTAAGATGGGGGCAGTGA
Source organism: Chloroflexota bacterium (assembly GCA_030612045.1). Classification (GTDB taxonomy): domain Bacteria; phylum Chloroflexota; class Dehalococcoidia; order UBA2247; family JAUWOP01; genus JAUWOP01. The sequence continues at coordinate 4,596 of JAUWOP010000043.1, forward strand.
GCGAGAATAGCATTAACCAGAGTATGGCTGGGATGTCCCGATGCCGGATGTGTGATGAGACCAGGGGGTTTATTAATAACCATCAGGTCATCATCCTCATACACAATAGAGAGTGGAATGTCCTCAGGTTCAGGAATGAGAGGGGGTGAGGGAGGGATTACAATACTTATCTCATCGCCATGTTTGAGTCTAAGACTTGGCTTGGCTGATTTCCCTGTGACAGTAACATAACCTTTAATAATCAAACCCTGGACCTGTGTTCGTGAAAGCATCAAGGGATAATGATTAGCAATGTATTTGTCCAGTCGTGTAGTTTTCTCTTCCACTACTAAGTGGAGAGTATGAGTCGTCCTGTCTGGTACAATGTTACGAATATTTTCCATGAGTTGACAATAGATAATATGCCAGCAAGATTACTCCTATGACTATAGCACTATCAGCAATGTTGAAGGTGGGCCAGTAGAAGCTTCCCCACAGGTGCACGCTAATGAAGTCGGTTACATATCCCATAGAAAGTCGGTCTATGAGATTTCCTATGATGCCGCCAATGAGTAGCCCTATAGTTACAGCGTAAGTATTACGAAGATGAAACACTTCCTTGCGTGGTAGTAAATTTCGATAGTAGAGATACAGAATGCCAACTATGAGCAAGATAGAGATGAAGATGATGGGTATGGCAATCTGATTTGGGAAGAGCCCAAAGACGCTACCACTATTGGTAACATGGGTAATCCGCAAGAACCCCTCTTGAGATAATGACTCTCCTATAGCGAGATTTGCCCTAATCCACATCTTACTGAGTTGGTCTGCCAGCACTACCAGAGCGATAGTGAGGCAGGGGATTGTTTTTCGCTGCCAAGACATAATTTTTATCTTATCATTTCTGCTTTTTCATAACACTTATATTGTTGAAGAGGAGCCCGAGTTGTCGGGATATGTCAGCGAAGTACTTAACCTTGCAGGCATGTTCGATAATACAGATGAACATATATGCTTCATCAACAGTATCTCCTCGCGCAATTGGTCCATGCCCTTTTATGATAGCCCCCCTGTACTCAAAGAGCGCCAGGGTAACCCTCTCTGCTAACTCTGATGAGCCAGGATTCCCACTCACTATTGGGATATGGCGCAGGTAATAGAGACCTTCGATTTCCTCAGGGGTGACTTCCCCTTCAGAGATAAGGGAGATGATAACAGCGAAGGGTGAATGGGTGTGTATGATAGCTTGGGCAGGAGTTTTCTTGTAGACTTCTCGATGTACCAGGACTTCTTTAGAGGCAATAGTATCTTTGCTTGATAATTCGAAGATAGGGAGTTCGACGATATTCCCCTCAAGCTCATCCATCATACTCCCTGTGGCGGTAATAAGCATCTTATCTCCCTGCCGTTTACTCATATTGCCAGAATGTGACCATACCAGTCCACCCTCTACCATTTTCTGCCCATATTTAATAAGTTCCTTCATAGTAAGTTCAAACTCCTTCAATTCTTATACCATATAATTCCTCCAGATTCCAAGTTTTCTCTCATCCTTGACAAATAATGATATAGAGGTAAGTCAATTCGTTTGCTTGACAAAACATAAGCTGACTCATAAACTATAGGAGGAGAGTATAGTTTAATTAAAGGATGACATAAAAGCATATTTGCGCAATACGGGATAAATATAGAAGGGAGAGTCACTATTATGGATTGGGGAATGGAGAACCGCCTGGCACAGCTATTCCAATCGGATGGGCATGGTATGTTCATGCCAATAGACCATGGATATTTTCAAGGGCCAACCAGGAGGCTGGAAAAGCCAGGTGAGGTTGTAAAAGACCTTTTCCCTTATTATGATGCAGTTTTCATTACTAGAGGGGTTTTGCGCTCGGTAGTGGATCCTGGGCACAGCAAGCCTTTTATCCTCAGGGTCTCAGGCGGTACTAGCATGGCAAGGAAGCACGAACTGGATAATGAAGGCATCACTACCTCGATTAAAGAAGCTATTCGATTGAATGCATCGGCAGTGGGAATTTCCGTTTTCGTTGGGACAGAACATGAGCGTCAGAGTATATTAAATTTGGGAAAGCTTGTTGATGAATGCGAGGAGTATGGTATCCCGGTAATGGGGGTTTCGGCTGTAGGTGCAGAGGCGGAAAAGATGCAGGATGTTCGTTATCTCTCTTTAAGCGCCCGCATTCTTGCCGAGATAGGTGCTAAGTTTGTAAAGACTTATTGGTGCCCGGGATTTGAGAAGATAGTAGAAACCTGTCCCGTCCCCGTGATAATGGCAGGTGGACCCAAGGTTGATACGGAAAAAGAGGTGTTCGATTTCGTTTACGATGGTATGCAAAAGGGAGCCTTAGGAATAATTCTGGGGAGAAATATTTGGCAACATGATTATCCGGTGGCTGTAGCTAAGGCTCTTCGTGCCATTATTCACGAGAATGCCTCCCCACAAGAAGCTCAAGATATATTTACAGAGGAAAAGGAAAAAGCAGAGGCCATTTCCGCAAAGGTATAAGGGCATGCCAATGTGTGCCTTCCTGTTATAAAGGGGGTATGATGCGTGTTGCAATGTGGTACAACAATCAGGATGTACGATTAGAGGAGATGCCTATACCACAAATTGGTCATGGCGAATTACTGGTGAAGGTGGTCGCCAGTGGTATTTGTGGCAGTGATGTGATGGAGTGGTATCGCCTTGATAGAGCACCCCTGGTGCTTGGCCATGAGATTGCCGGTGAGGTTGTTGCCATAGGGGAAGGGATAGAACGCTATAAGGAAGGTGATAGGGTCTCTGCAGCTCATCATGTCCCTTGTAATACTTGCCGTTATTGCCTTGGTGGTCATCACACCGCATGTGATACCCTCCGTCGTACGAATTTCGACCCTGGTGGCTTTGCGGAGTATATTCGCATACCAGCTATCAATATAGAGAAGGGAGGGGTATTCCCGATACCTGACGATGTATCTTTTGAAGAGGCATCATTTACTGAACCACTGGCATGTATTGTGCGTGGACAAAGGATAGCACATATACAGCCGGGTCATACTGTGCTCATTATTGGCAGCGGTATTGCAGGGCTGCTTCATATGCAGATGGCTCGCTCTCTGGGAGCAGCTCGGGTGGTGGCAACAGACATCACTGACTATCGCCTGGAGGTAGCGCGCCACTTTGGAGCTGATGTTGCTATTCATGCTATGGAAGATCTGCCTGCCCGTTTGCGCCAGTCCAATGATGGCAGGCTAGCTGATGTAGTGATAGTGTGTACTGGTGCCACAACAGCTATTACTCAGGCATTACAGTCAGTAGAGCGTGGAGGCACTGTTCTCTTCTTTGCTCCGACAATGCAGGGTGTCACTATCCCACTTTCACTAAATGACATCTTCTGGCGCAATGAGATAACACTCACTACCTCATATGCAGGTAGCCCAGCAGACTATACGGTAGCATTGGAACTGATTCGCGCTCACAGCGTGCGTGTGAAGGATATGATTACCCATCGCTTGAGTCTGGCAGAGGCAGGATTAGGCTTTCAGCTTGTTGCCAATGGACAAAATTCCATTAAGATAATTATTGAGCCACAAAGATAGCGGGTGAGCATCCGCTACAGAGAGTACGTAGGAATCTAATCAGGTAATGAGCAGTTTCTTCACAGGAAGTGAACATCAAAGAGTCCTTCTCTTTGCTTGATAATGTCTCTGATTTCAGCCTGCTCATGTACACCAGCAACAGGTTCTACCTCGGATACTGGTGAACCATCTTCATCACTGTATCGAACCTGCCAGTTGACCACATATCCGGGTATCATAACACTCTCTAGATGAGATATATAGGCACCACGACCACAACAGCAGCAAGGTAAATCCCCCCCACACTCCACCTTAAGATAGAGCAGGTTTTTGCCTTTGTATTCTATTATCTCCTCTTTCCCGCGGTAGTTTCTGTTATCAGGTCCTATATCCTTATCTTGAGGTAGGTGAACATATTCTGCGAGGGTATGCGAGGTAACCTTCGTCTCCATATTAATCCTCCGGTAACACACTAATGTTCAGAATCAGGGGGCTGATTTGCTGACTTTAGATTATTAATCTCTATTATTAAATTGAAGATAGGGCACTGGTCGGTGTGCTTGCCGATCCCACAATGGAAGCAAACATCTTTCTGCAAGGCTTTAACTGCCCTGTTAATTTCCTCTTGACTTACTTCCTTATTGCCATATTTCCAGAGACCCATTGGATGTTTTCCCCCAGTAGTAGTATTAGACCCAGGATATTAACTTTCCTTTGTTTGACCCCCTCCCTTTTTTAGAAACTGCTCTATCTCCTTCAGCAGTTCTTCAGTACTACCTTCTGGTATCTCCTCTGTAGCTCCATCCTGGTCTGACTGCTGCTTCAGGCGGTCAAGGTAGTCCAGTAGTCTTCTTGCCCCTTCACCCTGGGAGGTCATAACTTGGAAGATATTCTTCTCCATCTCCTCTTCTGCTTCTCTGATCCACTGATTCATCTCTGTCATATCGATAGAGATGCCCAACAGATGTCCCAGTGTTTCCAATGCTGCCTTAGACGACCTGGGGCTGGACATATCGGTCATATATATTGGGATTTCCGCAAGAAGACAGATACCCTCCACATTACGCATGCTGGCAATACCAAGCATCAGACCATTCATTCCACTAATAACCCCATCCCCCATTATATTTATATCGTATTCCTGTAGTTCTGCTATCAAAGGATGCGTTGTAGCTACCCCTACAACCTTTGGTTTTCGAGTATGGTGAATGTGAGATGGTGTTGCGGCAAAGGTATACACTCGCTTGACACCAAGATTCTGTGCCACATCCATTACCATATGAGCATACTGATAGCTATTGGAATGTGGCTGGGTGTCAGCACAGAAGATGATGAGGTCATTACCATTACTATTACTATTCTTCCAGAAGTAGAATTTATTTTGGGGAAACTCAGGCCCTTCGATAATATTGTCCTTTATATCCACAGGTCCAGGTTCAAAGAATTCATATGGGCTAATCTCAGCAAATTCCTCAGCGTTTAGCTTATTCATCAAGTACTGAGATGCCGTAACAGCTACTTCCCCCATCCCTGGCCAGGTTGCCACGAGGATAGGGTCTCTAAGTTGTGGGATTGCATGTAATTGAACTGATTTGGGAAAGCTATTCATCTTACCACCTATTCTCTTAGTTTAACTGCTCATTCCAGTCAGGTCAAGAGTGATGTTCAGCATATTAGTCAAAACCTGGAGAACAGCTCTGGATGACCCCGGATTTGATATATTAAGAGCGTAAGGGGAAATCTCCGCTAGGAGGTAAACTCCGGGGAGTTTTCTTTCCTTAGCTAAACTGAGCAGAAGAGCATTCATACTGGTAAGGCTCATTTTTTTCTCAGGCATAGGGTACTGAACCACCTTTAATGCTCCCCTGTTCTCATAGAAAGATACCCTGGTGAGCCCCACACTTTCCAGGGGAATTACCTGATATTCTTCCAAGGTATGATTCAAACTAGCATCATTCACCACACCATAGACCTTCGGGTCATCTTTCTTAAAACCAGGAGATGCAATAGCACACACAGTGTATAGCTCCCTTACACCTAACCTCTCCGCAGCCTCTAGAATTAGACTAGCATATTCATATCTCTTCTTTGGTGGCTCACGACCCCCTGCATAGAATATGAGATCTGCTCCATTAGTATTCTCCCAGTAGTAGAACTTCCCTTGCCGGGATTCTGGCAGTTCTATAATTCCTTCTTTGACTGGGATTTCCATATTATAGAAATTGCAAGGCTCTAATATTCCGAATTCCCTTGCCGCCAATTTATCCTTCAGGTAGCTAATAGAGCGTATACCAACATACCCTATCCGCTCCCAAGCAAGTATAAGCCGAGGAGAATTAAGATGTGGCTCATAGGATAGTATAAGGGGTTTTCTCTCCGTAACCTTCACGCCCTCTACTCAAATCAAAAGTAGAGTGTAGCCCCAAACCTTTGTAACTAAACTCTACCCTTTTCTTATAAAGCCTATCATGGGAAGGCATTTCCAGTATAAACCCTCATGGGCGGTTGCCCACCATCGAACCATGAAAATAGTCCTCTCTTATTGTCATTGTGAGCAAAGCGAAGACACAAGCTAATCTCATCCCTCGTTACCGAGATTGCTTCGTCGCTACGCTCCTCGCAATGACAAATGTGGGTCAGTCTATTTTCGGTATAAAAGAGTAGGACTATATCTTTCGAAATAGCAAGATTATGTATAGGTAGTATATGAGTTTTGTATGTAGAATGTCAAGGAGGAGTTAATAAACAATCTCTGTGATAAGATATCAGTCACATCTATGGGCTGCGCCCACTATCTCAGTAATATCATGTACTCCTTCATGCTCCATAAATTGCTCTATGCCATTAAGAATATCCAGCGCAGCGTTTGGATTAAGAAAGTGCGCTGTCCCTACCTGGATAGCAGTGGCACCAGCCATGATAAATTCCAGAGCGTCACTTGCTGTGACTATCCCACCGCAGCCAATAATTGGAATATTTACCACCTTTGCTACTTTATACACCATAGCGACTGCTATAGGCTTTATTGCCGGACCCGAGAGCCCGCCAGTGATACTGCCTAAAATTGGTATCCTCCTCTTTATATCAATGACCATTCCCTCTAGGGTATTAATTAGTGAAAGGGCATGAACTCCTGCCTCTGCCACTGCAGAGGCTATCTCAGTGATATTACCGACATTCGGAGTGAGCTTTACTATGACAGGAAGAGAGGTTGCTGCACATACTGCTGCGGTTACCCTGGCAGCCATCTGTGGTGTGCTGCCAAATTCCATTCCACCTGCTGACATATTGGGACAGCTTATATTCACCTCTATTCCACTTACTCCTGCTACTCCCTCCAGGTGAGTGGCGAGGAGAGCATACTCTTCGACGCTTTCACCAGCAATATTTACTATCACAGGAACTTCCCACTCAGCCCAAATAGGAGATTTCTCCTTTATCACTGCTTCTACTCCAATATTTTGTAAACCTACGGAGTTTAGTAAGCCGGCTGTGGTTTCTGCCAGGCGAGGTTGAGGGTTACCTTCGCGGGGTTCAAGAGTGGTTCCCTTACATACTATTGCGCCCAGCCGTTGAATATCTACAATTGGAGCATATTCAATTCCATATCCAAAGGTGCCGGAGGCAGTCATCACCGGATTTCGTAACATCAGACCATTCCGATGTCCTGGGGCAATCTGCACTGCCATATCCAAGGTAGACCTCCTATCTTATATGGTGTGGGGTTAGTTTACCGAGTCATCATATTGTGTCTGGTGAATTGGGCATTTACAATGGACAGTAGGTTTCCCTTCTTCCTTATCTCTCCTCACCCTCCATATGCTAAAGGATGTTCCTGCCCATTGTGATACCTTCTGCACGCAGTACCTTAATACCTGCTCTTCTGTAGTGAAGTAGAGGTGACTATAACACCGGCAATCACTGCATCCAAAACCAGGGATACCCACCATGCTACTACTCATGAATTGTGCCAGCAGGCATTCTATCTTGCTATTACTCCTTACCACGACTATTTCCCTGATATATGCCTCCTCCACAAGATAATCAATATGCCAGTGAAGTTTTTTACCTTGTGTAAGATGGCGGTTTAACCTGTTCTTAAACCCACTGAGGGCTGACCCTGCATAAGTATAAAAACCTGGGTAGAAGGTTATGCACCCCAGCTTGCCTACCCTGATATCCCGCTGCTCAGGAAGTTCTATCAGGAGGAGATACCCACCACTACCAGATTCACCCTGTAGCATATGGTTCACAGAAGTCTTCTGTATTACATCCATTCCCGTCCTTATTATACCACCATGTTCTCGAAAACCTCTGGTTTTACCAGAGCCAAGGCTTTAACATAGTACTTTGACTATGATACAATTTTGTTTCAGGCTTGAGTTGTATGATTACTGTGGAAGTGAAAGAGGGCAGTTGAATACTATATATCAATCTCCTCCAGTTGGCGAATCAAGTCTGCGGCAGCGGGTAGAATCCTTGCCTACCAAGCCTGGCGTGTACCTATTCAAAGATGTGGCAGGCAACATCCTCTATGTGGGTAAGTCTACTAGCCTGCGACACAGAGTTAGCTCCTACTTTGGCTCATCGCATACCCTATCACCGAAGTTGTGGCGCATGATGGCAAGAGTAGGTGATTTTGAGTTCTTCCTTACCCATTCTGAGCAAGAGGCTATCCTCCTGGAATGTAATCTTATCAAGAAGTACCGTCCCCGTTATAATGTGCGACTCAAGGATGATAAGAGTTACCCTTATCTCAAAGTGAGCTTGGGTGAGGAGTGGCCTCGTATTTATGTAACACGGCAGTTGGTAAAAGATAACAGCAGGTATTTTGGCCCCTTTACCGATGTAAAATCGGTGCGGCAAATGCTGAACCTGTTGCGTAAAATATTTCCCTTTCGTACTTGCAAGAAGACCCTCAAGGTTCCTGAGTCCCGCCCCTGCTTGGATTATCACCTGCATCGTTGTCTTGCTCCGTGTATTGGTGCCGTAAGCCAAGAAGAATACCGACAAATGATAGGGCAAGTGATTCTCTTTCTTGAAGGTAAACAGGAGGTTGTAATCCAGGAATTGCAGCGTAATATGGAAATGGCGGCAGAGAGACTAGAGTTTGAGAAAGCTGCTCTCCTCAGGGATGAGATTGAGACAGCAAAGAAGATGTGTGAGCACCAAAAGATTACTGCCCCTGAAGGAGATTTAGATATAGTTGCTATGGCACAGAGTAGCAACCAGGCTTACATGATGGTCTTCTTTGTGCGTAGCGGGAAGCTTATGGGAAGGGAAAACTTCATTCTGGAGGGAACTCAGGATGAGGAACCTTCACAGATTATGAGCACCTTCATAACCCAGTTCTACAGTGCTGCCTCATATATACCACACCTGATATTGCTACAGCATCTTATAGAAGATACAGTAGTGATAAGAAAGTGGTTGAGCGAAAAAAGGGGAGGTGTAGTAACAGTTCAGGTGCCCCATCGTGGATTGAAGAAAGAACTAGTGGATATGGTGGCGGAGAATGCTTGTCAGGGACTGGAGCACCTCCGTTTGAAGACGCTCTCTGACCCTGATACCATAGCTACAGCACTGGAGGAATTACAACAAGCACTTATGCTACCCCGAAGCCCTCAACGCATAGAATGCTATGATATTTCTAATATTCAGGGAACCTCAGCAACAGGTAGTATGGTTGTGTTTAAAGAGGGACAGCCCCTCAGGTCTCATTATCGCCGCTTCAGAATTAGAACTGTATCTGGTGCTAACGATTATGCTATGCTCCAAGAAGTTCTGGAGAGGCGATTTAGGAGATCTGAGGGCACATGGGTAGTACTTCCTGACCTGGTATTAATTGATGGGGGTAAGGGACAGCTTAGTTCAGCGCTGGAAGTAATGCAGCACCTGGGTATTAACTCGATTCCTGTTGCCAGTATTGCTAAGGAGCGGGAAGAGATATTTCTGCCGCAGAGGACGGAACCTGTAGTCCTGCCCTCAGATTCGGTAGCACTTCATTTGTTACAGCAAGCAAGAGACGAGGCGCATCGTTTTGCTATAGGCTACTTTCGCCGTCTGCACACGAAGACAGCCTTATCATCTATTCTGGATAGCGTACCTGGTATTGGCCCCAAGCATAAGCGAGCATTACTCAAGAAATTTGGCTCAGAAAGAGCCATCAAGGAGGCGAAACTAGAGGAGATATCCGTGGTGGAGGGGATAACTTACTCTCTGGCAAAAAGAGTAAAGCTGTATCTATAGTTATGATTGCTCTCACCACATGAATTTCAAATTGGCTATCTTGACAATCCCTCTGTAGTAGTATTAAAATGGGGTATCAAGCTAAAGAGAAAGGTCCAAAAAAGAGGGTCTGTAGTTTTTATCGTAGAAATAGTACTTTCGTGGTGAGTAGTTGGTCGTGAAGAAGTTGCTCTGTAAGATGGGAAGAAGATTTCAGGAGAGAAAAAATGGCAAATCAGATGGGTAAGCGTTACAAATGTGCCAAGTGTGGAGCAGAGTTCATCGTAACCAGAGGAGGTGAGGGAACTCTGACATGCTGTGGAGAGCCTATGGAGATAAAGAAGTAGAAAGGCAAGGGAGAGTCTTGTGGCAAGTGAGTTAGGTAAAAGGTATCGGTGTGAAAGCTGCAACACAGAGGTATTGTGCACTAAGCAGGGAGAAGGTGAGATCTATTGCTGTGGCAAGAAAATGGTAGAGCAGCAGCCCAGACCGCTTCCTTCCTCTGATTAAATTCCCCAGAAATTGCTGTCTACTGACATATCATGAAGAGACTATTATCCTCAGGTAGGGAGGTGTCTTTGTCTTATTTGATGTGTCCCGCATAGTGTCTTATAAAATTCATCCCTCTTGAAGGGAACAATCAGGCAAGGGGAAGTCTCTTATACCTTTTATTTCCCTCTCGTGTGAGGGTATAATATATGGTAATTGTTTACCAATGTCATCTGAGGAGCCCTTCGACATGTCATTCCGAGCGAAGCGAGGAATCTCAACATGTGGCTCAGGATGACATATAAAGAGTAGGTGAGCGATTATGATATATGAATAGTAGTGTAGGTGCGGGGCGTAGCGCAGTCTGGTTAGCGCGCAGTGTTCGGGACGCTGAGGTCGGAGGTTCGAATCCTCTCGCCCCGATTTTCTTTCTTGAAGGGTAAATTTACTAAACCCTTTCTCAAGCTCTTCATGACCCTCTACAAGTGTCTTGGGATGCCAAACTAAGACTCACCTCCTCATAGGGATAAGTTTTCTTGATCTTGCCTCTGTGGTCAGTAACAGACACAGGGAAGAAGCAGGG
>JAUWOP010000013.1 GCA_030612045.1 Chloroflexota bacterium
GTTATGGGACTTTCTGCCCCGGTATAGCCAGAGGTTCGCTGTTCCCGCTGTCCAGCATGGCTCAGCCTATCATGAGCCTGGGGAGAGATTTATTCCCGATGAGGTGTTCTGCTTCAAGTATTACCGCAGGGTGGGTCCAGACAATGTAGTGCGCTTCGGAGAGCATAGACTGCAGATAATGCCAACTAATGGCAGGTCGAGTTATGCTCGTGCCATACCTGGCATGACCGATTCCGATGAACTTGATATGCCCATCATCGCGGTAAAGAAAACCCCACAGCCAAAGATTCCTCATCGCAGCAAACCCGGCCCAGACTATCCCTGGCGTAGACCTTTCAAAGTGCATATAGATAGGGGGTGACAATTTCGCTGGACAACAACAGAGTTGTTGTGTATTCTAGCAATTTGTTATAATCATTGTAAGTATTCAGCTCTTAGTAACAGTAAGCTGAAAGCTGAGGGCTAATCGTCGAATGCTAAACAGGGACTAAAGCTATGCTGGAAAAGATGGCAGCTATGGAAAGGCGTTATGAGGAATTAACCTCCCTCATGGCACAGCCTGAGGTAATTGCCGACTATGAGCGATGGCACAGCCTGAACCGCGAGTATTCATTACTGGAAGAGGGGGTATCTAAATACCGCGAGTTTAAGAGAGTATGCCAGGAGCTTGAGGACACTAGGGATATGCTCAATAATAGAGCGGATACAGAGTTGAGTGACCTAATACAGCAGGAGATTCAAGAGCTGGACTCCAAGTCCAGCAAGCTGAAGGAGGAGTTGCGTCTCTGCTTACTACCCAGGGAGGTAAATCCAGGTAGTAATAGTGTTATCATGGAGATTCGTGCTGGCACCGGTGGCGAGGAAGCCTCTCTATTTGCTGCCGACCTTTTTCAAATGTATACTCGATATGCTCAATCAAAGAGATGGCATGTAGAGGTTATTGACATAAGTGAGAGCAGCCGTGGTGGCTTTAAGGAAATCGTCTTTGAGGTTAAGGGTAAGGAGGTATTTAATAGACTAAAATTTGAGCGTGGTGTGCATCGGGTACAGCGGGTACCCGTTACTGAAGCTGGTGGAAGAATTCACACCTCCACAGCTACTGTGGCAGTTTTGCCAGAGGTAGAGGAGAAAGAGGTTAAGATTAATCCTAACGACCTGAAGATAGATATTTTCCATAGTGGGGGGGCAGGAGGACAGAATGTAAACAAGGTAGCTACTGCTGTACGTATTACCCACCTCCCTACCGGGGTGGTAGCCGTCTGTCAAGATGAGCGGTCACAACTTCAGAATAGATTGAAGGCGATGCGGGTACTTCTGGCACGCCTCGTGGACATAGAGCAACGCAAACAGCAAGATGAAGTAACTCAAGAGCGTCGTGAGCAGGTAGGAACTGGTGAGCGTGCTGAGAAAATCCGCACCTATAACTTCCCCCAGAATCGTGTTACTGACCACCGTGTGGGACTAGCATTTCACAACCTTTCTGCTATCATGGAGGGAGAAATAGATGACCTTCTTGATGCTCTGGCTAGCTGGGAGCAATCCAAACGATTGGAAGAGATTTGTCGGTGAAACTCAGGGAAGTAATTTGTCAGGGGGAATCCCTCCTCACTGAGCAGCATATTGAAGATGCCCATCTGGAATGTGAGTATCTCCTACGGCATGTACTAAACATAGGAAAGGCAAGTCTCTATGCCAGATTAGGTGACTTTCTCACTCAGATGGAGGAAAGGAAGTTCTGGGCACTGGTAAGTTCTCGCCTCACCCATAAGCCGCTTGCCTATATCTTAAAACAATGTTATTTCTATGGGATGGAGTATCATATCGAGCAGCAGGCTCTTATCCCACGACCAGAGACTGAGCTGCTGGTGGAAGAGGCACTGAGATTTGCTACTCATCACCCTCCTGCAGGACATCCTATGCTTATTGCTGATATTGGAACAGGCAGTGGGGTATTAGCTATCACCCTTGCTGTGCATCTCCCTTATTCTAAGGTATATGCTAGTGACATTTCACCTGCTGCTTTAGAAGTAGCTAACATAAACCGCCACCGCCACAGGGTAGTAGAGCGAGTACACTTACTTAAGGGGAACCTGCTTGAGCCACTCCCCGAACCAGTGAATATCATTGTGGCTAACCTCCCTTATGTGAGGAAAGAGGATTTAAATCAACTGGCGCCTGAGATACAGTGGTTTGAGCCTCTCATGGCATTAGATGGTGGTAAGGATGGATTAGACGTGATACGGGAATTCCTGTGTCAATCCAGAGACAAGCTCGCTTCACCAGGAATCATCCTGCTGGAGGTAGGGCTGGGGCAAGCTCGGAGGGTAAGAACTATAGCTGAAGCCTATTTTAGCGGCAAAAATATAGATGTAATACCTGACCTGAGTGGAATTGATAGAGTGGTGAGAATTCTTCACACATAAACATAATGTAAAACGGAGGATATTCTGGATTTGTGAGCTCATGAGAGAAATGAATTCAAGATTCAACAAAGAGGGGAGTTAATTGAATGCAGGACTACTCTACTGAAGCTATTCGTAATGTGGCATTAATATCTCATTCTGGAGTGGGGAAGACGACTCTGTCGGAGGCAGCACTTTTCCTCTCCAAAGCTATTACTCGGTTAGGCAAGGTCAGTGACGGAACCACTGCCTCTGACTTTGACCCTGAGGAGATAAAACGCCAAATCAGTATTAATCTTTCCCTCATCCCTGTATTCTGGAGGGATAGTAAGATTAACCTGATTGATACGCCAGGTTACGCTGATTTTATGGGTGAAGTTAAGGCTGCCTTGAGGGTAGCTGATGGAGCTATTGTGGTAGTATGCGCTGCCTCCGGCGTAGAGGTGGGCACTGAGCAGGTCTGGGAGTATGCTGAAGCAGAAACATTACCCCGCTTGATATTTATCAACAAGATGGACCGTGAAAACGCCAACTTTCAGCGTACTGTAGAGGAAATTCAAGATAAATTAGCTAGAAGGTGTGTACCCCTCCAGTTCCCGATAGGAGCGTATACCACCTTTAAGGGTATGGTGGATTTGATTGAGATGAAAGCCTACGGAGCAACTGAGGAGGAGATAGAGATTCCTCCTGCGATGGAGACAGAAATCAAGGAGTATCGTGAGAAGCTGGTGGAGATGGTGGTTGAGCTGGATGATGACCTTACGCTTAAATATCTGGAGGGAGAAGAAATAACCTCGGAGGAACTTTATTCGATGCTGCGCCAGGGCATCAGAGGTTGTAAGCTCGTACCTATCCTGACAGGTTCAGCGCTACTTCCTGCTGGTATGCATCAACTCCTCAAAGCTATCTGTGATTACTTACCTTCACCACAGGATGCCAGAGAGGTAACTGCAACTAATCTTCAGACACAGCAACAGGAGATAGTAACACCTGATGTAGGTTCACCATTGGCAGCACTGGTATTTAAGTCCAGTGTTGACCCCTATGTGGGTAAGCTAAACTACTTTAGAGTTTACTCTGGTTCCATCGAGAGTAATTCCCAGGTATGGAATGCCTCTAAGGAGCAGTCTGAGCGCATCGGACAGATTTACATGCTCCGAGGTAAAACCCAGGAGGCTGTGAATAAGGTAGCTGCAGGTGATATTGGTGCTGTAGCGAAACTATCAGTTACTGCCACAGGGGATACGCTCTCCACTCAGGCATATCCTCTAAGTCTCCAAGTCTTGGAATCTCCCCCCTCCAACTTCAGTGTGGCATTGTATCCCAGTACAAAGTTGGATGTGGACAAGATGGGTACCGCCTTATCACGACTGGTAGAAGAGGACACAACTCTCAAGGTGCGGAGGGACCCTGATACTGGAGAGACTATCCTGATGGGCATCGGTGATACTCAAGTAGAGGTAGCTGTGGAAAAGATGCAGCGTAAATTTGGTGTGAAGATAGATACACAGCTACCCAAGGTCCCTTACAAGGAGACTATCAGAATTCCATCAAAGGCGGACTATAAGCATAAGAAACAGACTGGTGGGCATGGACAGTACGGCCATGTGATTCTGGGACTAGACCCCTTGCCCCGTGGTGGTGGGTTTGAGTTTGCTGAGCGGATTGTAGGGGGAGTAGTACCTAAAAACTATATCCCTGCGGTAGAGAAGGGTGTTTTGGAAGCACAGCATGAGGGGATTCTGGCACGTTATCCAGTAGTAGATGTAAAGGTAACTCTGGTGGATGGCAGCTTCCACCCGGTAGATTCATCAGAAATATCATTTAAGATTGCCGCTACGCAGGCGGTTAAGAAGGGTCTCTCCCAAGGACAACCTGTTCTGCTAGAGCCCATAATGCACCTCCATGTTACGGTACCAGAATCTTTCACGGGTGACATCATTAGTGACCTCAATACTAAACGGGCTAAGGTGTTGGGAATGTTCCCTCAGGATGGAGGTCAGGTAATTGAGGCAGATGTACCCCTGGCTGAGATTCAACGCTATGCTATAGATGTAAGGTCTATAACCCAAGGACGGGGCACATATACTACAGAGTTTAGTTGTTACGAGGAAGTCCCTTCCCATCTTGCTCAGAAGATAATCGAGGGGAGGATGGCAGAGAAGGAATAGCTTGACCCGTATCCTGTTCTATTGATAAGATGTGTAAGGTGGAGGAATGAAGAAGAGGGCGGTTAGCTCAGAGGTTTAGAGTACTGCGTTGACATCGCAGGGGTCACTGGTTCAAATCCAGTACCGCCCACCATAGAGCATGAAATTTCTCTATTTCAAATCTCATAACCTTTTAACCTTTGTCATCGTAAGAGATTGAGAAGCCCCGAAACAATCTCAGAGGAATAAGATGGGATTACCATACTCTATTTATAACGACAGAAAGCACATAGAATGCTAGATTACGCCGGTGCAGGAGTAGACTTCGAAAGGGAAGACCTCGCTCTTCTTGGACTGCGGCAGTGGCTGGATAAGACACACCAGTTCCGCTCTGGAGGTATGGGCACCCCTGTAATGGAGATTGGGTCCTTTGCAAATGTTTTGGACCTTGGTGCAGGGTCAGGGCTAGCTATCTCCACCGATGGGGTTGGCACCAAAATACTAGTAGCCCGGATGATGAACAAGTATGACACTATAGGTATTGACTGCGTTGCTATGAATGTAAACGACATCATATGCATAGGTGCAGAACCAATTGCTCTTGTCGATTATCTAGCAGTGCAAGAACCCTGTCCAGAGTTGATTGAACAAATAGCTAAAGGACTTCATGATGGCGCGAGAATGGCAAGGATATCAATCCCCGGTGGTGAAATAGCTCAGCTCCCCGAAATGCTGGCTGATGAATTCCAGGGGATGGCTTTTGACCTTGCAGGTACGGCTGTTGGAATCGTGAGTCTAGACAGGATAATTTCAGGTAGTGACATTGATGAACACGATGTGATTATCGGCTTACGGAGCAGCGGCATTCACAGCAATGGGTTAACATTAGCGAGGAAAGCCCTATTTGAAGCAGGTGAACTTAGCGTTGATACATTCTTACCCGAACTCAGCAGAACTGCCGGTGAGGAATTGCTAGAACCCACTACAATCTATGTTCCCCACATAATACAAATGCTGAATTCGGATATACGAATAAAAGCCCTGGTTAATATTACTGGTGGTGGCTTCCTGAATCTAGCGAGAGTAAAAGCTGAGGTGGGTTTTGTAATTGAATATTTGCCTGAGCCACATCCTATATTTTCTGTAATCCAGGGCTCCGGTCACATTGTGGATGAGGAGATGTTCCGTGTGTATAACATGGGCATCGGTTTTTGTATCATCACACCAGAACAAGATGTGGATAAGGTAATAAAGATAGCCATGCAATATGGTACCGAGGGCTACCAGATAGGACACATAATTAGGGATACTGAGAGGAAGGTGTTCATTAAACCAAAGGGTCTGGTAAGCAAAGGAAGTAGTTTCTTCCGAATCTAGCGGTAGTTCTCAAGAAGAATGTAGACAAAGAGTAGATATTTCTTGACTCAGAAAGAAAAAACAGGTTATAATCCCTCTTGACCTGGGAGGCAGAGAGGGATTATACTCCCCAAGGGGTTGAGGTGAAGGTGGAATGGATAGGTGGTCCCGAGCATGGAGGCTGACGGGGATAGGGTGGTACATAGGGATATGTATTGGGGGAGGGGTGTGGCTGGGGGTTTGGCTTGATGGGAAGTGGAATACGGGGGGTATACTTGTTTTTGTAGGGATCGCTTTAGGGTTAGGATTAGCAGGTTGGGGGATATATCGAATGGTGATGCCCTTAATGGAAAAAGATGATGAGGAGAGGAAGTGATGGGGACTGGGCTGAGAGGAAAAATGTTGGTAATGGTAGCTATAGCTGGTGCTTTGGCTCTGTTTGCCGGCATTCTCTTAATAATAGGTGCCTTAGCGGTCGCCAGGGGGGAAAGTCTTCTCAGTCCTACGGTAGTAATGTATTGTGCTATAGGTATCGGTGTTATGGTACCGGTGGCGCTGGTTATCATGTGGTTTTTGCGGCGGCAGATATTAAGGGAGGGGAAAACGGAGGTAGTGAGTGAGCAGCAAGGAGAATAAGGAGGGCTGATGTCTAAACTAGGCTGTTCCACAAGGATACTGACGATAAGTATTATTGTTCTGGTAGCACTTTTAGCAGTCGGTTTTGTCAGTGGCGCCTTGGGAAGAGCCTTTATAGGGGAGAGTCCCTGGGATGTTCTGTCTCCTATCCAGCCCGCTCCTGAGTTATCCAGTGCCCATGAGGCTGAGGTTACTGGGATGATGATTCCTCTCGTGGGGGGTTATAGTTTTCCCCTTAGTGCTTGCTTCATAGCTACCTGGATTACTATTATTGTACTTGTATTGTTCTTCTGGCTGGTGACTCGCAAGGCAAAGTTGGTCCCTGGGCGGCTGCAGTGTCTGGCTGAGTGGCCCATAGAGTGGGTGCTTAGCCTGTGTGATGATGCTGCCGAGACTAAGGAAGATGCCCGCCGTTTCTTTCCGGTAATATGCACTTTGTTCCTCTTTGTTATGATTAATGCCTGGCTGGCTCTTCTGCCTATCTTTAATGCGATAGGGTGGCATCACGGAGATGCGTTAATACCCTTCTTACGTAATGCTAATACTGATATTAATGTGCCCCTGAGTCTAGCTCTCCTCTCTGCGGTGTTCGTGGAGTACTGGGGGATGAGTTCTCTGGGGACATTTAATTACCTCAGCCGATTCTTTAACCCCAGCCCATTATTGAGTGCCTTGAAGAATATCTTTACCGGTAAGATAAAATCTGGAGCAGGTGCATTCCTTAATGCGATTATTGGTCTCTTTACTGGGGTGCTGGAGGCGTTAAGTGAGTTCATCCGTATCGTCAGTTTCACCTTCCGTCTCTTTGGCAACATGACAGGGGGAGAGATACTACTGCTCACGATGCTTTTCCTCTTCCCCTTTGTTATACCCCTGGCTTTTTATGCACTGGAGCTTCTGGTCGGTTTCGTCCAGGCTCTTATTTTTGGTGGGTTAACCCTGGGTTTTGCTGTTATTGCTGTTACCCCTCATGGAGCAGAAGAATAGCAGGTGAGACCCGGTTAAGATTTTGGAATTCTAAAAAGAGGAGGGCTGCATGGATCTTACACAATTGGCGGCAGGGATAGCCATAGGAGTAGGGGCTATAGGTCCGGGGCTTGGTATTGGTATGATTGGACGAGGGGCTATGGAGGCGCTGGGGCGCAACCCTGAAGCAAGAGGTCCTATTATGACCAATATGATCCTCTCAATTGCCTTTGCTGAAGCGGTAGCTATCTATGCATTGATCATCGGGATTCTGATAGTATTCGGGATTGGTGGATAGCACAGAAGGTCAAAGGTCAGGACATTAATGGTCAGTAGTCTTGACTGCTGACTGGTGACTATTGGCTAACGGCTATTGGGTAGTGACTTCAGAGGAGGTTTTATGGGAGGCTTATTAAGTGGGTTGGCTTCTAATCTTGTGCCGTTACACTGCCAGGCATCTGGGGGAGGTATCGGTGCTTTAGGTATCGACCCTGGGCTCCTGATAGGAGAGATTGTCAGTGTAGTAATCCTCCTGATACTGCTTCGTATCTTTGCCTATAAACCTATCTTGAAGATGTTTGATGAGCGCTCCCAAAAAATCAAGGATAGTGCGGAACAGGCTGAGCAACTTCGAGAGCAGTCAGTTCAGGCTGAAGGTGAGATGAAGCGGGAAAGGGAAGCAGCGCGTAAGGGGAGGGAGGCTATTCTGGCTCAGGCAGCGCAACTTGGCGAGAAGGTAAAGGAAGAGGCACGAGTTGGGGCAAAGGAGGAGGCAGCATCTCTCCTTGCTAAGGCTCAGTCTGAGTCTCAACGGGAGAGAGAAGAAATGGTGGGGCAGTTGCGCCAGGAATTCGTTGACCTGGCTGTCCTGGCAGCAGGGAAGGTAATCAGTAAGTCTATAGATAAAGAGACTAATCGGGCTCTTATACTGGAAACATTAGAAGAGGGTCTATCACAGAGGCGTAACTGAAAATGGCTAAGAATATATTTGCCAGGCGACATGCTGAGGCTGTCTTTGAGATTGCTAAGGAATGCAATGAGTTGGAAAGGTGGCGAGCTGACCTGGAAACAGTAGATGAAGCGCTACGGCAATCTGAGCTGGGAACCTGGCTAGAGAACCCCAAAATTCCTTTTGCTGGCAAGAGAGAGTTGCTGGAAAGGGTGTTTCCTGATATTAATCCCCTGACCATGAGCCTGCTCTATTTGCTGGTGGTGAGGAACCGTTTGCGTATGTTTCCCGGATTGGTTAATGAATATCGGCAACTGATGGATTCATCTCAGGGTAAGGTGAGTGTAGAGGTAACCAGTGCCCTGCCCCTGGAAGAGGCAGATATGGTGAGGCTACAGGCAGAACTAAAACAGAATTTGAATAAAGAGGTTTCTCTTATCCCTCAAGTTGACCCTTCGCTGATTGGAGGGATGAGGATAAGGATAGGAGACCATGTTATAGATGGTAGTGTGCGTACCAGGTTGCGAAATCTACGGAGGAGTTTGGTAGAAGCAGGTTTGGAGGTATGATGATATGGTAACTCGTGCTCAAGATATAGCCTCTGTCATCAAACGGCAGATTGAGGAGTTTGGCACTACAGTAACTATGACGGATGTAGGTACTGTGGTTAAGGTAGCTGATGGGCTGGCTCATATTTATGGTCTTGCCAATGTTAAATATAATGAGCTCCTGGAGTTCCCCCATGACCTTGTAGGGATTGCCCTTAACCTGGAAGAGGATAGTGTGGGGGCAGCCATTTTAGGTGATTTTTCTAAACTCAAGGAAGGTGATGAGGCACGCTGCACTAACCGTATTCTGGAGGTACCGGTAGGTGAGGCGCTCATTGGCAGGGTAATTAATCCTCTGGGAGAACCCCTGGATGGCAAGGGAGCGATTAAGTGTGATAAGAGCCGTCCTATGGAGCGAGTAGCCCCTAATGTAGTAGCGCGGCAACCGGTGAATACCCCAGTGCAAACTGGTATCAAGACTATTGATAGTATGGTCCCTATTGGGCGGGGTCAGCGCGAGCTTATCATTGGCGACCGTTCCACAGGGAAATCAGCCATTGCTATTGACACCATTATCAACCAGGTAGGTGGTGATTTAATCTGTATTTATGTAGCTATCGGACAGAAGACATCTAAGGTGGCTCAAGTAGTAGGTACGCTGGAACAATATGGCGCCATGGCACACTCTATTGTGATTGCGGCTGATTCTTCTGACTCTGCCGCCCTCCAGTATATTGCCCCTTATGCCGGCTGTGCTATTGGCGAAGAATTTATGGAGCAGGGAAAAGATGCCCTGATAATCTATGACGACTTGACCAAACATGCTTGGGCTTATCGCCAGATTTCCCTTCTCCTGCGCCGTCCCCCCGGACGGGAAGCCTACCCAGGAGATGTTTTCTATCTTCACAGCAGGCTATTGGAACGGGCAGCCAAGCTCAGTGATGCACATGGAGGGGGTTCCCTTACTGCTCTCCCCATTATCGAAACTCAGTTAGGAGATGTCTCAGCCTACATACCTACTAATGTGATTTCCATCACTGATGGGCAGATTTATCTGGAGACTGACCTGTTTAATGCTGGTATCCGTCCGGCGATGAGTGTAGGTCTATCGGTCTCCAGGGTAGGTGGTGCAGCTCAGACAAAGGCGATAAGGAAAGTGGCTGGAAAATTAAGGTTGGATCTGGCACAGTACCGCGAATTAGCTGCTTTTGCCCAATTTGGTACGGCTGACCTGGATAAGGCTACCCTGACTCAGTTGGAGCGAGGACAGCGGACTACCGAGATTCTGAAGCAGTCTCAATATACCCCTCTCAAGGTGGAGGAGGAGGTTACTATTCTCCACGCAGTGATTAACGGCTTCCTGGATGATATTCCTGTAAATAACTTAGCTTCTGTGGAAACTGATTTCCGAAGGTTTCTGGAGATGAACCATCCTGAGATTAACCAGGAAATTGCTGCCACTAAAGACCTTGCACCTGAATTGGAGGAGAAACTTAAGGCGGCTATTCTGGAGTTTAAGCCAAGTGTGGTGGGATGAACATAAGAAAGGAATAATCCCCCTAAATCCCCCTTTTGAAAAGGGGGGCTAAGGGGGATTTGATATGGTCGAAAAAGAACTCAATAAACTCAAAAAAGGAGCCTGAATGGCGAATATTCGGGTTATTAAGAGGCGCATCAAAAGTATAGAAGGCACTGCCAAGATAACTAAGGCAATGGAGATGATTGCTACCTCCAAGTTGCGGCGGACACAGGAAGCAGCTTTAGCTGGGCGTCCTTACGCTCAAAAGATGCAGGAGGTGTTAGCTCACCTTAGCGCTCGGGTTGAGTCCATAGATTCTATTCATCCCTTGATGGAGAAACGAACGGTAAACCGGGCTGCTATAATACATATAACTGCCGACAGGGGTCTATGTGGGGGATTAAATGCTAATATGAACCGTCTTACCGGGGAATTTCTTACGAAACCGGTGGCTCCCACAGTAGTTATTACAGTAGGTCGCCGTGGCAGAGACTTTATGCTCCGCTTCAGGCGTGAGATCATGGCGGAATTTACCGGAATCAGCGACCGCCCTGCTCTGGCAGATATTCTGCCTATCTCTCGGTTGGTAACGGATGGGTATAGTAATGGAGATGTAGATGAGGTTCACCTGGGATATACTCAATTTGTTACTACTATGAGACAGCAGCCTACATTGCAGAAAATTCTTCCTATAGAACCCCCGGAGGGGGAGCCAAGGGGGGTGGATTACATCTATGAACCCGATGCCGAGGGGGTTATGGCTGAGCTTCTGCCCCGATTTGTAGAGATGCAGATATACCATGCCTTGTTGGAGGCTATAGCCAGTGAGCAGGCAGCTAGAATGGTGGCTATGCGTAATGCTACTGATAATGCCAGCGACCTGGTTCAGGACTTGACCCTGATGTATAATAAGGTACGACAGGAAATGATTACTAAGGAACTTCTGGATATCACCGGAGGGGCGGTAGCCCTGGAGTGATAAACGCCAATAGGCAGGGACAGAGATAAAAAAGGGCGGGGTGGTGAGGTGGTCTCTGTCTCCATCTCGATTCTATATCTGAAGTGGAGGTATATCATGGCTAAGGGAAAGGTAACGCAGGTAATCGGAACGGTAGTAGATGTTGAGTTTCCTCCTGATGAGTTACCCGCGCTGTACAATGCGGTGGAAATTCCCATTGACGGGGATAAAATCGTGATGGAGGTGCAGCAGCATATCGGGAATAACTGGGTACGCTGTCTTGCCCTGACGCCTACTGATGGGCTGATGAGAGGCGTAGAAGTCATTGATACAGGGGCAGCCCTGTTAGTTCCCGTGGGAGAGGCTACACTGGGACGGCTATTTAATGTTGCAGGAGAGCCTCTGGATGAGATGGGAGAGGTAAAGGCAGAAGCATACTGGCCCATCCATCGTGCTCCCCCCTCTCTTAGTGAGCAGGCAACTAGCGTCGAGATGCTGGAGACCGGGCTCAAGGTGATTGACCTTGTTACTCCCTTTGTTAAAGGGGGTAAGGTGGGGGCATATGGTGGTGCTGGAGTAGGTAAAACTGTTATTATCATGGAGCTCATCCATAATATTGCCACCGTCCACGGTGGTTACTCGGTATTCGCTGGCGTGGGAGAACGTTCTCGAGAGGGTAATGACCTTTGGGGAGAAATGAAAGCCTCCGGGGTGATTGATAAAACAGTGATGGTTTTTGGACAGATGAATGAACCGCCGGGAGTGCGCGTACGGATTGGTCTCACCGGGCTTACTATGGCGGAATACTTCCGTGACGAGAGAAATCAGGATGTGCTGGTATTCATTGATAATATATATCGTTATATCCTGGCAGGAATGGAGGTCTCAGCGCTGCTGGGACGAATGCCCTCAGCCGTAGGTTACCAGCCTACACTGGGAACTGAGATGGGTGAACTGGAGGAAAGAATTACCTCTACCAAGAAGGGCTCCATCACCTCGTTTCAAGCTATTTATGTGCCTGCTGATGACTATAGTGACCCTGGTATAGTTACTACCTATGGTCACCTTGATGCGGTGATTGCTCTGGAGAGGTCCATTGCTGAATTGGGGATTTATCCTGCAGTAGACCCTTTGACTTCTACCTCCCGAATTCTCACCCCAGCTATTGTAGGGGAAGAGCATTATCGTACCACACGAGAGGTGCAGCAAGTGATGCAGCGGTATAAGGAGTTACAGGATATTATCGCTATCCTGGGTATGGAGGAGTTGAGCGAGGAGGATAGGCTAACGGTAACTCGTGCCCGCCGCATTCAGCGGTTCCTCTCTCAGCCGATGTTTGTTGCTGAGACATTTACCGGCATCGAAGGAAAATATGTTCCCATCGCTGAAACAGTGCGCGGGTTTAGGGAAATCCTGGATGGGAAGCATGATAGTCTCCCTGAAGCAGCCTTCTACATGGTAGGAAATATAGATGACGCAGTAGAGAAGGCAAAGAAGTTGCAAGCAGAGTAGATAGCAGAAACGAATAGCTTATAGGCTGAAGGCTGAAATAGCACAACAGTCTTCAGTCCATCTACCTTCAGCCTAACCCAGAGGGAGTGTAATATTAATGGCTATGATGCAGCTTGAGATTATAACGGCAGAGCGGGTGGTATATTCAGATGAGGTGAATGCTGTGGTTGCCCCTGGAATTGAAGGGGAATTGGGTATCTTACCGCATCATGCTGCCCTGATGACGATGTTGAAGCCAGGCGAACTGCTGGTACGGAAAGACAGTGATGAATCATATCTGGCAGTGAGCGGTGGGTTCATGGAGGTACTGGACAACAAGGTAATAATCCTGGCAGATGCAGCAGAACGCGCTGAGGAGATAGATGCTGAGCGGGCAGAAGCAGCAAGGCATCGTGCTGAGGAGCTACTAAAGACTCGCCCTCCGGGGATAGACATAATTACTGCCGAGGCAGCCTTACGCCGCTCTCTAATACGCCTCAAGGTCACAGTACGAAGGAAGAGAAAGTAAAGGACTGCACACTTAGTACCTTAGGAGCCTCTCCGAAAATCTCCTCGTTATCAGGGTTGGAAGCTTAGAAATACTATCTTTCCCTCTCCTAATACAGGAAGGCGGAAAACCGGAAAACTACAAGATACAAGAAGAGAAGGGGTTATAGCTCCCCTTCTACTCGATTTTTAGTTCGACCCGGGTACCCTCCCTAACAGCGGCTACTTTGAGTAAGGCCCGCATTGCTTGGGCAATACGACCTTGCTTACCAATAACCCTCCCTCTATCCTCTACTGCCACTTGCAATTTCAGGTAAGTGACTCCCCCCTCAACTTCTTCACTCACGACAACCGATTCAGGTATGGTCACAATAGATCTTGCGATATATTCTACCAACTCTTTCATTTCATCTCCTCGGTTTAGGGTTTAGGGTAGAGCATCTTTGCCAGCCTTAAACTTCTCCCAAATCCCTACTTTGGAAAGCAAGCCTAATACCGGCTTCGTAGGTTGGGCACCATGCCTGAGCCACCGCAGAGCCTTCTCCTCATCAATCACTATAGTTGGCACTTCAGGTAATGGGTCATAGTGTCCAAGAAATTCAATCACCTTACCATCACGGGGTGCACGGGCATCAGCCGCCACCACCCTGTAGCAAGGTCTATTCCTTGATCCTGCTCGCCACAATCTAATTTTTACCATCTTCCTATTATCCAATTATAAGCCCCCATTGTCAACAACAGCAATACAAGATTGAAGAGATGAATCATGGAGTGTGAGGATTAAAGCTCTGTGCTATAATATGAGTCAAATGAGTAACCATTGTCGGAGGTACATTCTACCTGTCACTAAAGTGTAAGTGTTTACTACAGTGCAGAGAAGCCTAAATTATAAATATTGAATAATCTCAGTAACCTTAGTAGTTCATCCCATGAAGTGTCCATAATGGTGAAGCTGGCAGAGCCTCCTCCCCATATTTTATGGGATGAATAGTTACCCCGGAGTTATCAGTTGAATAAGAGAGGATTTATGAAGGGCAAGGAACAAAGAACGAAAAATAAGGTTAATAAGGTTCTGGTTATAGGTTCGGGGCCTATTATCATTGGTCAGGCAGCGGAGTTCGACTATGCAGGTACCCAAGCATGCAAGGCTCTTCGTGAGGAGGGGGTTACCTCTATCCTGGTAAACTCCAACCCAGCTACTATTATGACTGATGAGGGTATAGCAGATATCGTGTATATTGAACCTCTAGTGGTAGAAGTGGTAGAGCGCATTATCCAGAGAGAGCGCCCTGATGGTCTACTGCCTACTATGGGAGGACAGACCGGTTTGAATCTGGCAGTCCAGTTAGCCGAGGCAGGTATTCTGGATAAATATAATGTGCGACTTTTGGGTACACCTCTGGCAACTATTCAGCAAGCTGAGGAGCGTTCTCTCTTCAGACAATTGCTTCTGGACATCGGAGAGCCATTCCCTTATGGTGCTACGGTAAACTCAGTAGAGGAAGCGCGCCAGATAGCTAGTGAGATTGGACTGCCTATTATTGTGCGCCCTTCTTATACTCTAGGAGGGACAGGAGGAGGTATTGCCTACACCATTGAAAAGCTGGAATTTATCGTTAGCAGTGGCTTATCTGCTAGCCGCAGTGGGGAGGTACTTCTCGAAAAATGCCTCCTGGGATGGAAAGAGATCGAATACGAAGTGATGCGGGATGCTGCTGATAGCTGCATCACAATATGCAACATGGAGAATATTGACCCCATGGGAGTACATACTGGCGACAGTATTGTAGTGGCTCCAAGTCAGACCCTCTCCGATAAGGAATACCAGATGCTGCGTTCTGCCAGTCTGAATATAATTCGCTCTCTGGGTGTTGAGGGAGGATGTAATGTCCAGTTTGCCCTTGCTCCTCACCCCACAGTTATCCAGAGGTGGTGTCCAGGTGAAGTGCCTGGCAGAGGGTACTATGTCATTGAAGTAAACCCCCGGGTCAGCCGCAGCTCTGCTCTGGCAAGTAAAGCCACTGGCTATCCTATAGCCAGAGTGGCTGCCAAGATAGCAGTGGGTAAGTGTCTCGATGAAATTCCTAATCAGGTAACGGGGGAGACCATGGCTGCCTTTGAGCCGGCATTGGATTACTGCATAGTTAAGATACCTCGCTGGCCCTTTGATAAGTTTGCCACCGGTGACCGCTCTATCGGCACCCAGATGAAAGCTACGGGTGAAGTAATGGCAATCGAGAGAAGTTTCGAGGCAGCCATGCAAAAGGCGATTCGCTCCCTGGAATTTGGCAATCACTCTTTTCTTTGGGAGGACCCAATCTGGGGGAGCAACTGGGAATCTTATCCCTTGTACCCTAATGACCTGCGCCTATGGGCAATCATGGCAGCGCTACGTCGTAATGCTACACCTGATGAGTTGACACAGCACACTGGTATCGACCCTTGGTTTCTATACAAGTTTCAGAACATAGTAGAGATGGAGAAACGGCTTCTTACTGAACCCTTGAGCCCTCAGCTTCTCTGGGAAGCAAAAAGGATGGGGTTCTCCGATGAGCAGGTCGGCGTCTTGGCGGATAGGCTTCCTGAGCAAGTACGAGAGTTGCGCCACGAGTGGCAGATTCACCCAGTATATAAAATGGTGGATACCTGTGCCGCTGAATTTAAAGCCTCTACTCCCTACTTCTACAGCACCTACGAAAAGGAGAATGAAGCTCCAGCTATGGAAGGAAGTAAGGCAGTAGTTATTGGCAGTGGGCCAATTCGCATTGGACAGGGAATCGAATTTGATTATTGCAGCGTACACTCTGCATGGTCCCTCCAGCAGGCAGGTATTGGAAGCATCATGGTCAACTCCAATCCGGAGACCGTCTCTACTGATTTTGACACTAGTGACCGTCTCTACTTTGAGCCTCTGGATGAGGAAAGCATACGGGATATCCTGGAGAATGAAACATTACTAACTTCTCCGCCTACCATAACACAATTTGGCGGACAAACAGCAATTAATTTGGCAGAACCTGTGAGCCGCTGCGGGATGCCCCTGATAGGTTCCGGGATTGAAACTATTGATACTGCTGAAGACCGTTACCGCTTTGAAGACTTTCTTGCTCGCTTGGGTATTCCTCAGCCACCAGGAGGAACAGCCACTACTTTAGATGAGGCCCTCAACATAGCTCAGATAATTGGCTATCCTGCATTGGTGCGTCCCAGCTATGTATTGGGGGGAAGAGCGATGGAGATTGTGAATAATCCACGGGAACTTAGCCGCTATATGGCTGGTGCTCTGGAACTGGGGAGTAAACACCCTGTGCTTATTGATAGATACCTCAGTGGAAAGGAAACAGAGGTTGACGCTGTCTGCGATGGTGAGAGAGTGCTCATCCCCGGGATTATGGAGCATATTGAGAGAGCAGGGGTACATAGTGGTGATTCTATAGCGGTATATCCTGGGCTGGGTCTGACAGATACCGAGGTACGCACGATGGTAGATTACACAGTAAAGATTTGTGTCAGGTTAAATATTAAAGGATTAATGAACATCCAGTTTGTAATTGTGCGAAAGCAAGACCAATCGACTGTCTATGTGCTGGAGGTAAACCCTCGTGCCAGCCGTACCATCCCCTTCATCTCCAAGGTTACCGGGGTTCCTATGGTCAGAATAGCTACTCTGATTATGTTTGGGAAGAGCCTTGAGGAGCAGGGGTATGAGACGGGGCTGTGGAAGAAACAGCACCTGGTAGGGGTCAAGGCACCTGTATTTTCCATGTCCAAGTTAACAGGGGTAGATACCTACCTCGGTCCTGAGATGAAGTCTACCGGAGAAGTGATGGGCATAGACTATTCCTTCGAATCTGCCCTAGCAAAAGCCTTACTGGCTGCGGGGTTAATGCTGCCCCCCAAAGGCTCCATCCTTATCAGTATTGCTGATAAAGATAAGGCCGAAGCTCTACCTCTCATCAGAAGAATTTTCTCTCTGGGCTATAGCCTCTATGCCACTGAGGGCACTGCCTCGATAATCGAGGCAGCGGGACTCCCGGTGAAGCTTACTACTAACAAACTAGATGCAGGACACCCCAATGTGGTGGATGTTATTCGCAATGGGACTGTCAATGGTGTAGTTAATACCATTACAGGAGAAGGCGCTTCTCTCAGGGATGGTTTTGATATTCGTCGTGCTACAGAAGAAAAGCGTATTCCCTGTTTTACCTCTCTGGATACCATCCGTTCAGTTATTGAAGTACTGGCGAATAGTAATCAATCCTACAGCGTTCAGCCACTAGGGGAATATAGACTGAACTATTAATAGTTATTGATTAGCAGTTAACCGGACTGCTGATAACTGGAATTTGAGATGATGCAGCTTATTGCTCCCGTAATCTCAAATAAAGAGGTTACACCCGGAATGTATCTTCTATGGTTGCATGCTCCTGGTCTTGCTTTACAGGCTGAGCCAGGGCAATTTGTGATGCTGCGCTGTGGGGAAGGGTGTGAAATGCTTTTGCGACGACCCCTGAGTGTCCACCGAGCTAGGGAAGGGCAGATTGCTTTTCTCTTCCATAAGGTAGGAAAGGGGACAGAATGGCTGGCACAAAGAGAAGAGGGAGATACATTGGATTTACTTGGTCCCCTGGGCAATGGCTTCTCTGTTAATCCAGCAGCTCAGCATCTCCTTCTGATAGGTGGAGGCATGGGAATCGCTCCTCTGGTCTTTCTAGCTGATAAAGCTCTGGAGAGGGGCGCTGATGTAACACTTCTCTACGGAGCCAGGGCAGGAGAGTGTCTTTATCCTGAAGCTCTATTACCTTCAGGTATTAATATGGTTACCATCACTGAAGATGGACTGCCAGGGAGAAGTAGAAGTGTTGTGAAAAAGGGAAGGGTAACCGATATTACCCCTCAGTTCTTTTCCCAGACCGACCAGGTATTTGCCTGTGGTCCTGTTCCTATGTATCGGACTCTGGTATCACAGATTAAGTCACTGGAGAAGCCATTGCAAGTTTCACTTGAGATAAGGATGGGTTGTGGAGTGGGGGTCTGTTACGGCTGCACTATAAAAACCAGATTGGGTTTAAGGCAGGTCTGCCAGGATGGACCAGTATTCGACATAAATGAGATTATATGGGAGGAAGTATGAAGCCTCAGCTATTAGAAATCCTCGCCTGTCCTTTATGCAAGGCAGAGCTGACACTTACTATTATGGAGGAAAAGAACGGGGAAGTCATTACTGGTACCCTCTATTGCCAGAAATGTGCTCAAGAATATCCTATTACAGACGGTATCCCCAACCTTCTGCCTCCAGAACCCAGGGTGTCAGCAGTTGGGGGAGCCACGGGGCCTTAGAGTTCCCCTCTTGACCATTGGCTGTCAACCTTATAGACCCCACCTTTATCAACTTTGAGAACCAGTTCCTTTATACCCTCCTGAGTTACTGGATGCTGTAAATGTGAAGCTATATCTGCTAAAGGAAGGAGAACAAAGGCTCTTTCCTTAAGACGAGGGTGTGGGATGGTTAATTGAGAAGTGGTAATACTCTTATTACCATAGAGCAAAATATCTATATCAATGGTACGAGGGATATTATGGGAACCAGGTGCTCTTCCCAACTTGGTCTCTATATCCTTTACCAAGTATAGTAGATTCTCAGGGCTAAAGGAAGTAGCTACCCGACATACTATATTGAGGAAAAGAGGCTGCTCTCCACATCCCACAGGCTCCGTCTCATAAATAGGAGAGACCTGTTTTATGTACACTTCGCTGTTGTTGAGGAGTTTAATCGCCCTTGATATATTCTGATACCGATTACCCAGGTTAGACCCTAGTCCAAGGTAAACTGCTTTTTCGTAGATATTAATATTTTACCTTCAGTAGTAGATCCTACAGTTTATTGGTTAAAACAAACGGGTAGATTGGAGCTTCACGCTCTATTTAAAGCAGTACCCGTGTTATCTACAGCATAACTCTCTACTAGAGTAACAGCATAGGCGGCAACTCCCTCTTCCCTCCCAACGAATCCTAATCTTTCAGTGGTAGTTGCCTTAATCCCTAGCTGACCTATGTCAATCCCCAAAGCTTGGCTGATGTGCTCCTTCATCAGGTCAATAAAAAATGAGAGCCTGGGACGTTCTGCTACTATAGTAGCATCTATATTAATTATCTGCCACCCCTCTAGAGAAAGTAATTCTTTCACCCTTTCCAGAAGCACCATGCTGGAAATATTCTCATATAAGGGGTCATCTGGAGGGAAATAGTTGCCAATATCTGGTAGAGCGGCAGCACCAAGCAGAGCATCAATAATAGCATGTGCCAGGACATCAGCATCACTATGCCCGCCAAGCCCTTTTTCAAAAGGAATCTCTACCCCACCTAATATTAACTTTCTTCCCTTCATTAAAGGGTGAACATCGTAGCCGATACCAACTCTCATTCTCTACTCCTAAGTATCGCCTCAGCGACTATCAGGTCCTGGGGGGTAGTTACCTTGATATTATCATGAGACCCCATATATACTCTAACCTTATAGCCCAATGTCTCTACCAAAGCAGCATCATCGGTAAACTCTTTATTATTTATCTCACGGTAAGCTTCACTTACTATGCTGAAACTGAACACCTGAGGGGTCTGTGCCGCCCAAAGTGTTCCTCTCTCAGGAGTCTTCAGAACTATTCCCTCGCTATTCACCTGCTTGATGGTATCCTTGACAGGAACAGCGGCAATAGCAGCACCACTCTCTCTTGCCTCCTGCAAACCTCTCGCAATCAGACCAGGAGTCACACAGGGTCGAGCTCCATCGTGAATTACTACCCAATCACAAACATCAAGTCGACGTAATCCCTCCATTACAGAATCCTGACGCAATTGTCCGCCTGCGTATACTCCTGTAACCTTGTGAAATTCCATTTCTGATACTAACCTTCTTCCCTGTCCCAGGTTCTCTTCCCTCACCAGGAGAACTACTTGTTCCACGGAGGCACATTGATGGAATGCATCTAAGGTGTAAAAGAGTAGGGGATGCCCCCTCAGTGGAGCGAAAATCTTATTCCTGCCACCCATACGCCAGCTTCTACCAGCAGCCACAATAATAGCTCCAGCTTTCATAAACCTTATTCTCCTAAAACCATTCCCAAATTAGACTCCCCTGTGGATTATCTATACTACCTGCACACTCTCTATACCATGCTTGGCATACCAACTATGTTAATCTGAAAGGCACAGTATGTCAAAGAAGCAAACTATAGCTGACAAATAAACCTAGTGTAGTGTAACCGTAATAACTATACAGTTTGTCATTCCGTGCTTGACACGGAATCCATCCCTGGACCTTCTGGATTCCTGCTGGAGTTTACCCCCGTACTTGATACGGGGCAGGAATGACATGGGGCGCTCTATTGTCAAGTCATTTAGGAAACTCTACACTAGGTAGTAGCAAAATCATAGAACATCAACAAGGGGGAGATACTATGGTTGCTAAAAGCAACTAACTGTTATATACTACAAGCTAATTCTTGGTTGGGAGGTGGCGCGTGAATCAAGGTTCTTTTCCTAAATGCCTTAAGTGTAATATAGGTGAGTTAGTGCCGTTGTCTGACTTTGGGAATCAGGGAGCAGCAGTCCACTATAAGGCGTGGGTATGTACTAATCCTGATTGTGGCTTCAACATAAAGATTAGAAATGGAGATGTGTATATAGGCGAACCTATTCTAACCCGAAGTCCCCATAGTATTCGTGAACGCTAGGAGAATAGTTTGTCATAAGTCTCAAGAGCATGTAGACCTATCAAAGTAGAGGGAATAGTTAGTTTTAGTGGTGGGGGCATTTTATACATGTAGAGATACCTCTTTCTGCATAGGGCATAGGCAGTGAGCTTTAGCAGTCAGATAGTGCGAGTCAATAGGGGCGTAGAGGGATTTTTATTCCCTTCATATTGTATTAGGTGTGGGAAAGAGGGGGATTTTCTTTGCAGTTCCTGTCGATATCACCTTCCAAGGGTATTATCCCCTATATGTGAAAGATGTGGTAGGCCACTCATTGTGGAAGGGGGTTGCCTGAGCTGCCAAAGAAGAAGTTTTATGGCTATTGATGGTATCCGCTCCCCTTATCGCTTTGAGGGCATAATGCGTCGAGTGATCTATATGTTTAAGTATAGACACCTTAAGTCGCTTGCTCACCCTCTAGCTCAATTAATGGGGGAGTATTTAGAGGTAAGGTCTCTGCCATGTGAGGTGCTTGTACCTGTGCCATTACACCCGCGCCGACTACGTCAGCGTGGCTATAATCAGTCGGTGCTCCTAGTACAGGAATTGAGAAGGCTCTCAGGGCTACCACTTAATAAAGAAGCATTGCGGCGCTGCAAGGATACTTCATCCCAGGTAAAAAGTAATCATGCTGAGATAAGGTGGAGCAATGTAGCGGATGCTTTTGAGTGTTCTTCAATAGGGATAGAGCAGAGGCAAATACTCCTGATTGATGATGTGTGCACCACCGGCGCAACTTTGGATGCATGTGCTGCAGCACTAAAACGTGCGGGTGCCACATCGGTCTGGGGCTTGACCGTAGCAATGGAGGTTTAAGGAGAGGCCTTATATGAAGCTAAGGATTATTGGTAAGAACAAGGAAATCTCTCCAGAGGTATCTCTGTATTTGGAGAAGAAGCTAAGGAAATTGGATAGGCACCTGCCTAATATTTTTGAGGGTGTAGTAGAAATATCCCAGGAGATGACTAAAGACCCAGAGAAGCGCTATGTAGTACAGATTACTCTTACGCACAGCGGAACTGTGCTCAGGGATGAGCAACGTGCTGCTGATATTCATTCTGCCATTGATTCTGCAGTAGATGTGATGGACCGTCGAATTGAACGGTACAAAGGTAAACTCTACAGAAAGGGGAGGGGAGAGAAACCTCTTCCCAGCAAGGGTCCAGAAGAAATCGAAATAGTAAGGGAGAAGAGGTTCTTACTGACATCCCTCTCTGTCGAGCAAGCTGTAGAACAGATGGAACTCTTGGGACATGACTTTTTTCTTTTTATTAATGCCGAAACGGGGCTGTATAGTCTAGTGTATCGCCGCAGGGGTGGTAATTATGGCTTAATCGAATCAGAACTTCCTTGAGAGGAGGATGTTAGAAAGCGTGGTTCAAATAAAGATATTAGCTCAGCAAGATCAGGAAATTGGAAGGGTGCTGCAGAGGGAAGAGGAGCGGCTGAAGCGTAAGATCATACTTATTGCCTCTGAGAACTATGCTAGCAAAGCAGTGCGTGAAGCTCAAGGCTCTGTTCTTACTAATAAGTATGCTGAAGGATATCCTGGACGGCGTTACTATGGGGGCTGTGAGGAGGTAGATGAAGCGGAGCGTCTCGCAATTGAGCGAGTTAAGAAGCTCTATGGGGCTGAGCACGCGAATGTGCAGCCCCATAGTGGGACTCAGGCTAATATGGCAGTTTATTTTGCCATGCTACAACCTGGTGATACCGTCTTGGCAATGAACCTAGCTCATGGGGGGCACCTTAGTCACGGAAGCCCTGTCAGTTTTTCAGGAAAATTTTATCACTTCCTCTACTATGGAGTTAACAAGGAGACAGAACAAATCGATTACAACGAGGTAGAGCAGATTGCTCGCGAACATAAGCCAAAACTGATTGTCACCGGAGCCAGCTCATATCCCCGTATCATTGATTTTGAACGTTTCCACCACATTGCCGACTCAGTGGGGGCATGTTTGATGGTGGATATAGCACACATTGCAGGACTGGTGGCTGTAGGAGAGCATCCCTCTCCTTTACCTCACGCCCAGATAGTCACCTCTACTACTCAAAAGACACTACGAGGACCTCGGGGAGGATTTATTCTGTGCCGTGAGGAATTTACCCGCCGTCTTGATTCAACTGTCTTCCCTGGCATACAGGGTGGTCCGATGATGCATGTTATTGCAGCTAAAGCAGTAGCATTTCATGAGGCAATGCAGTCGGAGTTCATAGTTTACCAGCAGTCAATAAGAGAAAACGCCAGGATATTGGCAGATGAGCTTCATAAACTGGGATTTCGTATGGTAACAGGAGGGACAGATAATCATATCGTTCTCGTTGACCTTCGGGAGCAGGGGATAACGGGTAAGTCTGCTGAGGAGGCTCTAGATGCTGCAGGGATATCTATCAACCGAAATGTCATCCCCTTTGACCCACTTCCACCAAGGGTTACCAGTGGTATCAGACTGGGTACACCTGCTGTTACTACAAGGGGATTTGGTCCTTCGCAGATGAGGCAGATAGCCAGATTAATTCATAGGGTTTTGACTCATATAGGGGAAGAGAAGGTGACCAAAGAGGTACGTGAGGAGACAGAAGGTATATCCGCTAATTTCCCCATACCATAAGCTACGGAAATTAGTCAAATGACCCCCTGATGATAGGGGATTGCTGTAGCTACTATTATCATGCTACAATGAAAGGAAGTGAAGTGGAGGTAAAGGGTTGCGAGATTATGAATTAATTTTAATCTTCAATTCCGAGATGGAGGAGGAGACCATAGGTACTTCTCTGGAGAAGATAGAGGGACTTGTTACTCAATATGGTGGTGTGGCTTCCAATGTAGACCATTGGGGTAAACGGAGATTAGCTTACCCAATTAAAAAGCTTATGGAAGGTAACTACGTGCTGGTCCAGTTTCAGATGGAGCCTCAACAGGTGTCAGAACTGGAAATGAAGATGAAGCAGAATGATGAAATCCTGCGGTTTCTGGTGGTAAAAAGCTAGAGGTGAGGGTAAATTATAAGAAGTCTCACTATAGAATGAAGCGGGAGTGAAGTGATGAGTTTGAATAAAGTAATGATTATTGGAAATGTGGGTAAAGAACCTGAGATGCGCTTTACTCCTGAAGGCAAGCCAGTAACAAGTTTCGCTATTGCTACAAATAGAAGTTACACCACTTCAGAAGGGGAACGGCGGAAGGAAACTGAGTGGTTTAATGTTGTTACCTGGAATAGATTGGCGGAAACCTGTAACCAGTACCTGACTAAAGGGAAGCTGGTTTATGTGGAGGGCAGACTGCAGACTCATAGCTGGGAAGGACAGGATGGGCAAAAGCGATACCGCACTGAAGTAATTGCCAGTACGGTAGAAT
The DNA here is from genome assembly GCA_030612045.1 of Chloroflexota bacterium. Lineage (GTDB taxonomy): Bacteria > Chloroflexota > Dehalococcoidia > UBA2247 > JAUWOP01 > JAUWOP01. The sequence goes on from JAUWOP010000013.1 coordinate 24,595, forward strand.
TCTTGGGTGGACGGGGGGTTGCCCCCTTCCCTGAGGATAGAACACTCGCAGATGGGGATGATGAGATAGAATTGGAAAATCTCCCCTTTTGAGCAAGATTACCAAATCAGTAGTTAAGAGGATGGGAGAGATATAGGTGTTTAAGCCTCACAAATTAAAAACTGCCAGGGGAAGAGGATCCGATGGGAAGAGGAGATATGTTCCTAGGCGTAAGGTGTGTTCCTTTTGTGCTGATGGGATGAAGGTCGTAGATTACAAAGATATTGCCAAATTGCGCCAGTATATCTCAGACCGAGGTAAAATTGAACCACGTCGGAGAACTGGAATTTGTGCCAAGCATCAACGAGCTTTAGCACAAGCGATAAAACGGGCGCGATACCTTGCCTTATTGCCATACACTGTGGAACATCTTCGTAAGAGCGGAGGAGTTGGATCGCGTATAGTGACAGTTCCTAAGATACGAAGGAGTAAGCCACAGTCCCACGCCAGGTTTCAATAAGCTCTAAATTTGAGGCAAGCCCTCGTGGGCACCTGCCAGCATAAGTGTTCCGAGAAAGATGAAGCATGAAAATGCTGCTTTGGGGTGAATATAGAACATGGTTAAACGAGTAGCGGGACTAATTGTGGTAGAGGGAGTGATTTGTGATGGATGTGGCAGGGTTATGGATTACCTGGAACGGTATGCGTATGTTACTGATGAGGAAAATCTCCCGAATGTGCGGCGTTTGTGTGAAGAGTGTTCTCGAAAGCTAGGATACCTCAAAGTTAAGCATGATAGCAAGAACCGTGAGTTAGAAACCTTCTTTATTTCCTCTAGTATAGATAAGGTAGGTTGAGAGGTTCGGGGTGTGAAATTAGGGGTTCTGAAACGCTACTGGGATTTTCTGCCTACTACTTCTAACACTTCGTTGATTACCTTAGGAGAGGGAGACACTCCTTTGCTCCGTTCTCAGTCCCTAGAGAAGGAGCTTGGGTGTGGGGAGTTATACTTCAAGCTGGAGGGTTGTAACCCTACAGGCTCTTTCAAGGATCGGGGTATGGTGGTGGCGGCGGCTAAGGCATTAGAAATAGGGTGTAGTGCTATTATTTGTGCCTCAACAGGGAATACTAGCGCCTCAGCATCAGCTTATGGTGCCTTGTGCAAACTCGATACTATTGTGATAATTCCCAGTGGAAATATTGCTATAGGAAAGCTAGCCCAAGCTATAGTCTATGGAGCCAGGATTATCTCTATTGATGGTAACTTTGACCAAGCGTTGGATATAGTTCGTGCTCTGGTGCAAAGATACCCCATTACTCTGGTTAATTCTCTTAATCCCCACAGAATTGAAGGGCAGAAAACAGCCGCCTTTGAAATAGTGGATACATTAGGTGATGCTCCCGACTTTCTCTTTATCCCTGTAGGTAACGCCGGTAATATAACTGCCTACTGGAAAGGATTCAAGGAGTACTATGATGTAGGAAGAGCAACACGGATGCCCCGTATGATGGGGTTTGAGGCTGAGGGTGCTGCTCCCATAGCCAGAGGAAGAGTGTTCCCAAAGCCTGAGACTATTGCTACTGCTATTCGTATTGGTAATCCTGCTAGTTGGCAAAAGGCAGAGACGGCTCGGGATGAATCCGGCGGTATTATTGACTGCGTTAGTGATGGGGAGATACTCGCTGCCTACCACCTGCTGGCAACCACCGAAGGTATCTTCGGTGAGCCAGCTTCAGCTGCATCTGTAGCTGGTTTGATCAAATTATCACGGAAAGGAATGAACCTATCCAAAGAAAGGGTCACCTGTGTTATAACTGGTAGTGGACTAAAAGACCCTGATACTGCTGTGAAACGAGCATCACCCTTCCTAGAATCTGCCGCCACTCTTGATGCAGTGGAGCAGACTCTGGGTTGGAGATAAGTCTAAACCACTACGAGCGAAGTATTATAAAAAATGATTAATCGAGATAAAATACAGCAGGCAGTGTTTTCCCTTATTGAGGCTATAGGTGATGACCCCAACAGAGAGGGTTTAAGGGAGACACCACGACGTATAGCAGACATGTGTGCTGAGATATTCAGCGGAATAGATAAAGACCCTCAAGAGGAACTTACCACAAGTTTTGACGAGGGTTACCAAGAAATGATAATCGTAAAGAACATCCCTTTTTATTCCATGTGTGAACACCACCTTTTGCCTTTTTACGGTGTGGCTCATATAGGCTATATCCCTAATAAGAACGGCCGCGTGATTGGTATCAGCAAGCTGGCGAGGTTAGTAGAGATTGTAGCCAGGCGTCCCCAACTTCAGGAAAGGCTTACTTCACAGGTTGCCAATATCCTTACGGAAACGCTGCAAGCTGAAGGTGTAGCAGTAGTTATAGAAGCAGAGCATTTATGTATGACTATTCGAGGAGTCAAGAAACCTGGCACTAAGATAATCACCTCTGCTAATCGAGGAGCCTTCCGCAAGAGATTATCCACTAGAGCAGAATTCCTCTCCTTAGTCCAACAGAAGGAATAGTGAGTATTTACTACGAGGTTACCGCTAGTGAAAAATAGCCTGCCCCAAATCCATCAGCATTGGTTATATCAGGAGAAGACAGACTGGATGTCAGAGGCTGGACGGACACCATTCCTGCTCATGAAAGAGGAGATAATCAGGCAAAGTCATGAGGAGTTTCAAGCAGGTTTTGAGGGGATGAAACTATACTATGCTCTTAAGGCAAATCCTCATTGGCGTGTCGCAGAAATCCTTGATGAGATTGGTGCGGGTTTCGAGGTTAGCTCTCGGGGAGAGCTTACCTTACTGCTTGAAGCAGGCATTCCCAGCACAAGAATTATTTCCAGTAATCCTATGAAGGATCCAGATTTTATAGCCTATGCACATGCTAATGGAGTTAGCTTATTTGCCCTTGATTCTTATTCTGAGATAGAGAAATTGGCACAACTTGCTCCGGGCAGTGAAGTATATGTGCGCCTTACTGTGTCCAATGAAGGGAGCAGGTGGCCATTGAGTCGAAAGTTTGGTGTGGAAACTGAGGAAGCTGTCAATTTACTCCTGTCGTCTAAGGAAAGGGGTCTCAAGCCATGTGGAATTACCTTTCATGTTGGCTCACAATGTGTTGATACTGCTTCGTGGGTAGAGGCGATCAAAAAGACCAAGGTAGCCTGGGATATGGCAAAGGATAAAGGATTAGAGCTGAGTTTACTCAACCTAGGTGGTGGCTTTCCAGTGAAGTATACCGAGGAGGTCCCTCCCCTCAGTCTAATTGCCAAAGTAATCAAAGATACACTGAGAGAGTGTTTTTCATCGAGTATAGAGGTAATCATTGAGCCAGGAAGAGCTCTGGTGGGAGAAGCAGGCATTCTTAGTGCTACAGTTATCGGCAAGGCAGTACATAATGGTGAGAAGTGGCTTTATCTTGATGTAGGAGTGTTCAATGGTTTGATGGAGAGCCTCGGTGGGATAACCTATCCTATCATAGTGGAGAAAGAGAGCACGCCCAGCAAGCATCAGCATTATGAAAAGTGGGTATTGGCAGGGCCTTCTTGTGACAGTCTTGATATTATCTCCAACACAGTGGAACTTCCTAAGATGGAGGTAGGTGACAGGGTATATTTGGCTTCAACGGGGGCTTATACTACTGCCTATGCTTCTAGGTTTAATGGCATCCCCATCCCCAATATCCACTTTCTGTAGGTTTTTGCTCCTTGCGAGCGAAGAATCCATTAGGTGTACCTGGCACAAGTATTACGAAAGAGGGTACATCAGGGATACAGGCTAAAGTGTATGGCTATATGCATGCCTTGCAACAAGATACTATGGGTTTCCCAATGAGTGACATTAGGGGGGAGAGAATATTGAACCTAGAAGCGGTTTATTTCCCGTACTATATGGTTCAATGCAGGAGAAATATCTTGAGATGTGTCTACCACAAAGTGATTGCGGCGGATTTTCTGGACAGTATGTCTCATTCGCTGATATACATTCCATCCTGCTTCTGACGCACCCTCATCATTTCTCGTGGCAAAGCGCTTCTCCATCCGCTCTTGAACCACATCAGGGGGAACCTCAAGACGCACTATAATTAACCTGGCGTCTATCTTGTCTACGATGTGGTAAAGCTTTTCACGGTGCCGCTCCTCCAGGTTTGTGGCATCAAGAACTACAGGTATATTTTCCTCCAGTAGACTCTCAATGAGATGATGGCACACCTTAAAAAGGTGGTGGCTCTCATCTCTAGAGTAACAAGGGGAAGGAAATAATCTCTTACGGAGAACATCACTTGCCACAACTGCTAGAGGAACCATTTCTACCAGTCTAGAACAGAAATAGGACTTTCCCGTTCCTGGTAACCCACTAAGTATTACAAGGGGAGGGGAGACCCTCGGCTCAGGTAGCTGCCCCAAGCTGAAACGCAGTTTCTGGACATCTTCTGCCAGTAGAGACCTTCTTGTCATAATTCGCTGGGATTACTTCCTCACAGTGAAATCAGACTTCTATACGACGAATGAAAATAGAAGGGGGAAAGGTAGCCTCCGACTCAGCCCATCTCTTAGAGTAGCACTCTTTATCTCTATCTTGGCTCTCTTGGCTAAACCAAATGGCAGTAGCTATACAACACACTGCGATTCATGGAGTAGCTATTGAAGGATAAAGCAGGCAATGCAACCAAATAGCGAATAACTAATAATCTGGAGTTTATGCTGGCTCTGGGAGCATACCCTTCAGCGATTGTGCTACCTTATTCATGGCAGTGGTAAAGCTATGCCATTCCGCAGTCCACTCCTCCAGGGCACTTATCCCCTTATCTGTTGGGTAATAGTAGCGCCGTCCCAGTTCATCAGGAAGCATTTTCCATTCTCCCTTTATCACGCCACTCCTCTCCAGGCGATGGAGAGCAGGATAAAGAGTGCCCTCTCTAAATTTGAAGTATCCCTCGCTTCTTCTCTCTAATTCCTTGATAATTTGGTACCCATACATTGCTTGCTCCCGAAGTAGGGTAAGTAACAGGATCTCAGTATTTCCCTTTAGTAGCTCTCTAGTTTGTTTCATCTAATCACCTCAATAAAATTGCCAATTGTCAGCTATTTCTAGTTAGATATCCAGGTTCTTTACACTTCTGGCATGAGCCTGAATATAATCTCGACGGGGGCGAACCTCCTCCCCCATGAGTGTCTCAAAGATGTCGGTAGCCTTAGCCACATCCTCTATTTCTACTCTTAACATTGTCCTGGATTCCGGATTCATCGTGGTCTCCCACAGTTGGTCAGGGTTCATCTCACCCAATCCCTTGTACCTTTGAATCTCAGTTTTACTTCCCTCAAACCTCCTTACCAACACCTCTTTCTCCTCCTCAGAATATATCCAGTGTTGCTCCTTATTCACCTTAAGACGATAAAGAGGAGGTTGAGCAACAAGCAGATGACCATGCTCAATCAGCTCCCGCATATAGCGGTAGAAGAAGGTTATCAACAGAGTGCAAATATGAGAGCCGTCAACATCAGCATCAGTCATTATAATAATCCGATGATAACGCAACTTGCTGAGGGTAAACTGCTCGTTTATATTAGTACCCAAAGCTGTAACTATAGCTCGTATTTCCTCATGAGCCAACATCTTACTACTAGAGGAGGCCTTCCATACATTCAATATTTTGCCTTTAAGAGGCAGGATTGCCTGGAATCGCTTATCTCTACCCTGCTTTGCTGAGCCACCGGCGGAATCTCCCTCCACCAAGAATAACTCACACTGGGAGGGGTCTTTCTCAGTACAATCAGCCAACTTGCCAGGCAAAGATATGATATCGCATCCTTCCTTGCGTATGACAAGTTCCCGAGCTTTACGTGCCGCCTCTCTTGCTCTAGCAGAAGTAAGGCACTTTTCGATAATTTGTTTCGCCTCATTGGGGTGTTGTTCCAGATAAACATTTAGCTCTTCACTTACCACTGATTCTACCTGAGCCCTTACCTCAGCATTCCCCAGTTTAGCCTTAACCTGACCCTCAAACTGCGGCTCAGACAGCTTAACACTGATTACAGCCGTCAATCCCTCTCTTACATCATCTCCAAGGAAACTTGTCTCGCTATCCTTGATATACTTTGCCTTACGAGCATAATCATTAATTACACGAGTCAGTGCAGAACGGAACCCTGTGAGATGAGTGCCACCATCAGCAGTATTGATGCAATTGGCAAAGCTGAGGACAAGCTCAGAATAACCTTTATTGTACTGTAGTGCTACTTCTACCACTATATTAGCATCATTACCATATATGTATATAGGCTGGGGATGAAGAGGTAACTTATTCCGGTTAAGGTATCGAACAAAGCTCTTTATCCCTCCTTCAAAGTAAAAGGTGCATTCCTTATCCCTCTTTTCATCCTTGAGGTACATCTCTACACCAGGAACTAGGTAGGCAAGCTCTCTGAAACGCTGGAGGAGGAAATCAAAGTCATAGTAGATGTCACCAAATATCTTTGTATCAGGGAGGAAGGTAGTGGTAGTACCACACTCTATACTAGTACCATTAACCTTCAGACTACCTTCAGGGATACCGCAGTGGTATTCTTGAGTATATGTCTTACCATCTCGCCTGACTTCAACATCTAGCCACTCAGATAGGGCATTTACTACTGAAGCACCGACACCATGTAATCCCCCGGAGACCTTATAACACCGCCCCCCGAACTTTGCCCCGGCGTGGAGTGTGGTCATCACGGTCTCCAAGGCTGAGACACCAGTATCAGGGTGAGTATCTATGGGTATACCGCGTCCATTATCACTAACCCTGATGCTGTCGTCGGCACTCAGTATTGCCTCAATCCGATTGCAGTAACCAGCTACCGCCTCATCTATACTGTTATATACTACTTCTGTAATAAGGTGGTGTAATCCCCGCTGGTCGGTGGAGCCAATGTACATTCCGGGGCGGAGGCGTACTGCCTCAAGCCCCTTCAGAATCTGAATATCTGCTGCAGTATAACTATTTTGGGCTTCAGGTGATAAACTATCCTCTTTCACTTCAACTACACCTATATTGTATTATATCATACTCCATCCTATTCCGAAATGAGAAGTCTCTTCCAACACTTTTAGTGCTCTTGGAAACTTTAGAATAGGATAGTCTCTTCTTATGATTAGCTATTGTAGCGCCGAGGTTTATCCGGTTATCGTAGCGCCGAGGTTTATCCTCGGCAGGGGTGGGGGACAAGCCCCCACGCTACTATGAAAATTCTAACTGGCTCAAGGGGGAATGTTTTCATCCCCAGCAAAGAATGAGCAAGGTTAGGGATGACAATGTCCCCAACAAGCGTAGAAAAGC
>JAUWOP010000030.1 GCA_030612045.1 Chloroflexota bacterium
CTACTTTGGCTTTAAATGATGGGCTGTGCTTGCTGCGGTTCTGTTTCATGTCCTGCTCCTCCTATCTCTCTTTGTATTCTAGTATTCTAGGAGCAAAACCCGCTCTTAACAACCTGTCCGAAATTTGGGGACCACCTCAACTTCCTGCTTTCTCCACTGGTTGCTTACCCCCTTTTCCCTGGGTCTCCGCGTAGTATCTTCTGGCAAACTCTGCCGGTGTCAGGGAGTCCAGAGAGCTGTGTGGTCGATAGTAGTAGGGTGGGTGTAGCATAGCGAAACTCACCACTTTGAGCGTGATGGCGAATGGTATATTGCCTATTGTCCTGAAATACTTGGTGCTAATGGTCAGGGTAAAACCTATGAGGAATGTCGCCAAAGTCTTGCTGAGGCAATCGCCCTAATCATGGAAGACCGCAGGCAAGATACTTTCCGGAGAATCTGATCCGTGACTTTGCTGTTGGCAGGGAATCCCGCAACAAAGTGGCGGCGGACTGTATCAAATCCTTTTACAATGAGAGACTGCTGAAAATAGTTTGGCGGGAGCGGATGGGAGTCGAACCCACCACGGACAGCGCAAACTGCCCATCAACGGATTTGAAGTCCGCAAAGCCCACCGGGACTCAACCACCCCCATTCCCTTGATTTTAAGTCTCCTGACGCATCCAGCACACAAATCATAATAGCGCAAACCCTCATCTTCTTGCAATCCCCTTGTGTGAATTGCTTCAGTATCTATACAGGGATTTCTCTATGTCTATTTTCTACCTTTCCTTATTTAACAAGGCATGACTGGTATCACCCTGGCAGCGAGGACAGAAATAGGTGCCTCTCCCCCGAACCTCTATCCTCATGATGGGAGAGCCACAAACATAGCAGGTCTTATTGCCCCGATGGGCAACTTGAAGGGAGAGGTGAGCCGTGCCTGCTACACCATGAGGACGCCGATAGGTATCTATGCTAGCACCACTTTTGCTAATAGCAGTAGTCAGAATATGCTGAATAGATTGATGTAGTCGCACCACTTCATCTGGGGAAAGGGTATTTGCTCTTCTTAAAGGATGAATCCGAGTAGCAAATAGAATTTCATCACTATAGATATTCCCTATCCCTGCAATGCAGCTCTGGTCACAGAGCAAGGCTTTTACAGGGACATTGTGCCGTTGCAGAACCCCTCTTAACACATCCACAGTGAACCCTGGCTCTAGTGGCTCAGGCCCAAGTTTGCCTACTACCTCATTGTCATTCTTTACCAGCCACATCATACCTAGCTTGCGCCTGTCGCAGAAATAGAGCACTCCTCCATCCTGAAAATTGAAGATGGCTCTAGCATAGCTCTCTGACAGAGATGATGGTATGGAAAATAGAAGTACCCCATTCATCTTGAGGTGTAATATCAGGCTTTTACCAGAAGTAAGGGTAATGATGAGGTATTTGCCTCTGCGGCGTACATCTTCAACCCTTTGCCCCGCAACTCCAATGCAAAATTCCTCTGATGAAGGCTGCTGTACCATCTGTGGGTGGAGGAGGGTTACGAAGTCAAAATACCTGCCTCTTATTTGGGTTAGCAGGTCACATCTTATTGTTTCCACCTCAGGGAGTTCAGGCATCTCTTAAACCTCCGGCTTAAACTAAGCAGCCAAGCAATTATTGACAATCACACTCCCAGAGCTTATCCTTTTTCGATACGGGGTGTGGTTTGGCTATATTATAGCCTAAAGGGGGCATTCCATCTACATGGCCACAGCTTTAAGAATCAAGGGTATACCCACGATACGTGGTATAATGGTTCATAAAGAGTAATATAAAAAGTGTTGCCTTTGCTTCGAAAATAGAATGTGTCATTCCCGCCTACGCGGGAATCTACACCCACCCCACCTGGATTCCTGCTTCCGCAGGAATGACAGGCAAAGTTGTTGCAAGGAGGCACTATTTTCATGGTTCGTTGGCGGGCAACCGCCCATGGAGGTTTTTTTGAAGTATCTTACTGGAGGTGATAGCCTATGAAAGCAGTCATTCTAGTAGGTGGAGAAGGAACCAGACTGCGTCCTCTTACTTATAATATCGTAAAGGCAATGGTCCCTATTCTAAATCGCCCCTTCCTTGAACATATGTTTCATTATCTTAAAGGGTATGGAGTAGATGATGTAATTCTCGCTTTATGTTATCTTCCTGATTCTATCAGAGATTATTTTGGTGAAGGTGATAGGGTAGGATTAAATCTCACCTATGTGAGGGAGGAGAGTCCTCTGGGCACCGCAGGGGCAGTGAAGAATGCTGAGAAATACCTTGATGAGTCCTTCCTGGTTTTCAATGGAGATGTCTTTACCACTATTGATTTGGGGGCAATGCTTCAGTTCCACCGTCAGAAAAAAGCTACTGCGACTATTGCGTTGACGCCTGTGGAGGACCCCTCACTGTATGGAGTGGTGGAGATGGATAACAATAGAAGGATACTGCGCTTTATAGAGAAACCTCCCCAGGAGACGGATAAGATGGGCGGAAAGGCAAAGCCCAGTCTGATTAACGCAGGCATATACATTCTTGAACCTGAAGTACTCAGTGGCATCCCGCCTCAAAGACATTTTATGTTTGAGCATCATCTCTTTCCGTCTCTTCTGGATAATGGTAGCCCTATCTATGGGTATCCCTCTGATGCCTACTGGATTGATATGGGCACACCGCAGAAATATCTCCGGTTGCATCATGATTTGCTGTGTGGGAGAGTTTCTGGCTTTGATGCTGAGAAAAAGGTGAGTGAAGGAGTGAGAAGCTGGGGGGGAGACATTCACCCCGATGCTCATATTGAGGGGGCTGTGTTACTGGGAGAGAGATGCCGCATCAGCCAGGGGGCTTATGTGAGGGGACCTGTTGTAATGGGAAATGACTGTTGCATCTCTGAAGAGGCATTTATTGAGGGAGCAGTGTTATGGGGTGGTATTACAGTGGGAAAGGGAGCGGTTTTGCGTAACTGTATAGTGGGGAAAGGTGTTTCCATCGGGGAGAATTGCCATGTACTTGATGGAGAGGTATTGGGTGATAACACAGTGTGAGATTTGCTTCGCAGCTTACAGGTTGAACAGAAAGGTAATAAGATCTCCATCCTGAACTATATAGTCTTTCCCCTCTAATCTGAGGTCACCGTGCTTGCGTGCTTCAGCCATATTGCCATACTGTGCAAATTTATCGTAGTTGATAACCTCTGCTCGAATGAAACCCTTTTCTATATCGGAGTGAATCTTTCCTGCTGCCTTATGGGCGGTGGTTCCCTTATGTATGGTCCATGCTTTCACTTCGTCAGAGCCGAAGGTGAAGAAGGAAATCAGCCCTAGTGCTTCATAGGAGAGCTTGGTGAGACAGTTAATGGCTGATTCACCTAAACCAAGAGCGGAGCGGAACTCTTTTGCTTCGAGCTCATTTATCTGAGCTAGTTCCATCTCTAGCTTTCCACAGATAGTAGTAAGTGGGGAGGAGACAGAGCAGCATTCTCTCACCTCAGATACAAGAGAAACCTCCTGTGGTATCTCATCCTCACCAATATTCAGGATTATCACTACAGGTTTAGCGGTGATGAAGCGGTAGGTTTCTAGCTTTTTGAGGTCTTCCCCGCTGAAGGTTTGTTCCCGTAAAGGAATCCCCTCTTCGAGGGCTATTTTTGCTTGTCTTAGCAGGTCTTGTTCATGGTGCAGTTGCTCTCGCTCCTGGGGCTTTACCTTCTTGAGTGATTCATCTAATCGCTCAAGTCTTTTCTCCATAATAAGGAGATCAGAGAAAGAGAGTTCTAATTCTATAGTGGCAATATCCCGCTTGGGGTCAATGGTGCCTTCGGGGTGAGGCACCCGCTCATCATGGAAGGCTCGGACTACCTGTGCCAGAGCGTCGGCTCTTTCCAGGTAGCTCAAAAGTTCGCTGCTAATTCCCTTTTTCGTAGCGCTTACACTACTTCGTTTCATATTGGGGATGAGAGCTATATCTACATACTTTATCTCTGCCGGGGTTATCTTTTTGGGCTTGAATATCTCCCCCAGTCTATAAAGACGGCTATCCCCTACCTTGACCACTCCAATGTTTGGTTCCAGAGAGCTACCACGATAGGCTCTACTCTCCGCCTTACCTTTTTCATGACGTTCATGCTCGGTTAAGGCGTTGAATATAGTAGTCTTGCCACTCTGGGGTATACCGATGAGACTAATCTCCATAAGGTTAGTCCATAGTCATCAGCCAATAGCCTAGAGGCTTAAAATCCTGACTCTTTGGCTGATGGCTGTGAGATAGAATGCTGTAACTATCCTGTAGTCAAAGTGAGGGTAGACCTCAAGTCGAGCCTAATACCGGGCCCCATAGATGTAGCCAGCGAGGCATTCTTTATATACTGCCCTTTGGCTCCACTGGGCTTCGAACGTACTATGACTTCAATCACTGCAGCGAGATTTTCTAGTAGAGTTTCTGCTTCAAAGCTCACTTTTCCCAGGGGCAAATGGACATTTGCTGACCTATCTAACTTGAACTCCGCTCTTCCCTTACGGGCTTCATCTACTACTCGCGGGATGTCAGCGGCAGCTACTACCGTTCCAGATTTAGGATTGGGCATTAGCCCACGCCGCCCCAGTATCTTCCCTAATTTGCCCACCTTACTCATCATATCTGGTGTAGCGAGAGCGACATCGAAATCTAACCAGCCTTCCTCTATCTTCTTTACCAATTCATCTCCCCCTACATAGTCAGCTCCAGCCCCTTCCGCTACTCTTACCACATCTCCCTGAGCAAAGACTAAGATACGAGCCTTCTTCCCCAGACCGTGAGGAAATAAGATCACTCCTCGAAGTTGCTGGTCAGCCTTACGTGGGTCAAGACTAGTATTCATGTGGATTTCTAAAGTCTCATCGAACTTGGCATAACTCAACCTTTTCGACAACTCTATTGCCTCATGAGGGGAATATAACTTGGATTTCTCTATCATGTTCAGAGCTACTTGATGTTTCTTACTATATTGTGGCATTTCTCTTCCTATTTCTACTCCACTACTTCTATTCCCATACTTCGGGCTGTCCCCTCTACAGTATGCATTGCACTCTCAATCTTCGTAGTATTGAGGTCTTTCAATTTGAGCTGTGCTATCTCACGGATTTTGTCACTGGATATCTTACCGACCTTCTGGAGTGAGGGGGAGGTCCCACCTTTCTCCAGACCTAGAGCTTTCTTCAAAAGTTCGGTAGTTAGGGGTGTCCTGGTAACAAAGGTGAAGGAACGGTCTTCGTAGATAGTAAGCTCTACAGGTATAATGGTGCCTTCTTGGGATGCTGTACGGTCATTATACTCCCTACAGAACGCCATTATATTAACACCATGCTGACCCAGCGCAGGACCGATGGGGGGAGCTGGTGTAGCCTTACCCGCCGGAATATGCAATCTAAGAACAGACTTTACCTTCTTTGCCATCTGTTCACAACCCTTCCAGTTCTAATAAGTCGAGTTCTACGGGTGTCTCGCGCCCAAACATTGAAATCAATACCTTTGCCTTACCTTTATCCTGGCTGATTTCATCTATTACACCGAGGAAGTCCACAAAAGGGCCCCCTGTAATACGCACGCCTTGTCCTAAGCTAAATCCAGTCTTGACATGAGGAATCTTCGATTCAATTCGGCGCTTAATCGTTTCTACCTCTTCTGGTGATAGAGGTGTAGGATCGTTTTCAGTTCCTACAAAACCGGTTACTCCTGGTGTATTACGCACAATATTCCAATTCAAATCATCCATCTTCATTTCCACCAGGATGTAGCCGGGGAATATCTTCTTCTCTACTGTACGCCGTTTTCCCTCATGAACCTCTACCTCATCTTCGGTAGGGATTAGCCCCTCTGAGATACCTTCCGCTCCCATTGATCTAATACGCTGGTTCAAGTTCTTCTGCACACGCTCTTCTGAGCCAGCATAGGTATGGACTACATACCACTGTTTTTCTTCGTCTTCTACATTCATGTCTATTTCCCTAGAGGAACAAGGTTCTGATTAGTTCAGTAAAACCCCAATCAAATAAACCCAAGATTACAGCCATTATAGCACATACTACCAGCACCATTAGAGTCAGGCGTGTGAGTTCAGGGCGGGGAGGCCAGATTACCTTTTTCAACTCCGAGCAGGTTTCCCTTATGAAGCTGAACCGACTTCGCCCTCCCTTCGCAGGTGTAACTTTTGCTGCTTCTCTCGCACGTGCCACGGACTATTTACTCTCTCGATGGATAGTGTGAACGCGACAGCGGGGACAGAATTTCTTCATCTCCAACCGCTGTGGGTCACTCCTCCTGTTCTTGGTTGTGGTATAGTTTCTCTCCTTGCACTCGGCGCAAGTTAAATGAATAATAATACGTGCTTCTCCCTTTTTCGCCATTTCAGTTAGCCATCACTCAATAACTCGGCTTAAGACCCCCGCCCCAACAGTCCTGCCTCCTTCCCGAATAGCAAAACGTAGCCCTTCCTCCAGTGCTACTGGCTCTATTAGTTCAAAGGTAAACTTCACATTGTCACCTGGCATTACCATCTCTACTCCAGGGGGTAACTCAAGCATCCCTGTTACATCTGCTGTTCTGATAAAGAACTGTGGCTTGTAGCCAGAAAAGAAAGGAGTATGCCTTCCACCTTCCTCCTTGGAGAGGACATATATCTGAGCCTCTGCTTTAGTATGAGGCTTGATAGAACCCGGTTTAGCCAGAACCATTCCTCTTTGAATCTCGTCTCTTTCTACTCCTCTAAGCAGGCACCCGACAGCATCACCCGGTTCGACCTCCTTTAATGTCTTGTGGAACATCTCCAGACTAATCGCTACTGCTTTTTTGTTTGAGCCCAATCCTATTATCTCTATCTCATCACCCGCCTTGATTACGCCTCGCTCCACTCTGCCAGTTGGCACAGTACCCCGTCCCTTGATGCTGAAAACATCCTCCACAGGCATGAGAAAAGGCTTATCTTTGTCTCTTACAGGGAGAGGGATATATGAATCTATCATATCTATCAAGTTCCAGATACGTCCACACCATTGACACTCTCTCTTGCCACAACCACACTGTAGAGCTTTAAGGGCACTTAAGCGTATGACGGGAATCTCATCACCAGGAAAGCCATAGCTAGTCAGGAGTTCTCTCAGCTCCATCTCAACCAACTCTAACAGTTCCTCATCTTCCATGAGGTCTACCTTGTTCAGGGCGACCATCAGACAGGGCACCTCTACCTGTCGTGCTAGCAGGATATGCTCTCTTGTCTGGGGCATAGGCCCATCATCAGCGCCTACTACTACTATTGCCCCATCCATCTGGGCAGCGCCTGTAATCATATTCTTAATATAGTCGGCATGCCCGGGGCAATCTACATGAGCATAGTGCCGTTTCTCAGTCTCATATTCGATATGAGATATAGCGATGGTTAGCCCTCTCGCTTTCTCCTCTGGGGCATTGTCGATGCTATCAAAGGGACGGTAAGGTGTTGTCCCAGCTTTGGACAATACCATTGTCATAGCTGATGTCAGGGTAGTCTTCCCATGGTCAACATGCCCTATCGTCCCTACATTAATATGCGGTTTGGTACGCTCGAATATTTTCTTTGCCATTGCTTCCTTCTCCTTAGTTAATATGGAGCCCACAACCAGACTTGAACTGGTGACCCCGTTCTTACCAAGAACGTGCTCTACCAACTGAGCTATGTGGGCTGATGCTCAGTTTGCATTCCCTAAAATGGAGGGGGCAGGATTCGAACCTGCGCAGCCCTTTCGGACGACAGATTTACAGTCTGTTGGTATTAACCACTCACCCACCCCTCCACTATATAGCAACCAGCCCGAGAGGGGATTCGAACCCACTAACCTACCGATTACAAATCGGTTGCGCTGCCATTGCGCCACTCGGGCACCCCTCTCCGGTGAATGGCGTCTAGTATAAACATTGCCCCCTCAACAAGTCAAGATTAGAGCCCACTTAGTATCTATTTAGTTGTAGATTACGCTAAGATTATCTCCCCATCCTCAACCCTAAGAAATATTATAGCCTATAGAAAGCAAGATAGCAATGGAGTGTCGTTGTTCAGGTGTATTAAGGTGTAGAGTTCTGGTATAATAACTCACTGTATGCATTTTGTGGTGTAGTGCTAAGACCAAACTTCATTTGGTCTTAGCTTGGTTAGAATCTTAGATTAAGGAGGTTTATATAGCCAGTGGATGATGTAGTTATTGTCAGTGGTGTTAGAACAGCAATTGGAGCGTTTGGTGGCGCATTAAGAGACATACCTGCTATTGACTTAGGTAGTCTGGTAATTAAGGAGGTACTAAAGCGGGCAGGTTTGAGGCCAATAACCGGTGAAGGAAAGCTTGAAATCCAGCCGGATGTTTTCAAGGGCATGGGGCGAGTTGAGCTTGAGAAGAAATACTACGATTGGGATGAATCCCTGAAGCCCGTTCAGGTTGATGAGGTACTTATGGGGAATGTGCTTCAGGGAGGGCAGGGACAGAATACAGCGCGACAGGCGTCCATACATGCTGGTATACCCAAGGAAACCCCTGTTACTACTGTGAACAAGATCTGTGCCTCAGGACTAAAAGCTATCACTCTTGGGGCTCAGGCAATTATGGTGGGTGATGCAGATATTGTGGTTGCAGGAGGAATGGAGGATATGAGCAATTGTCCCTATGTTCTTCCTAAAGCCCGCTGGGGATATAGAATGGATATTAGCTCAAGGGGAGAGCTCTTAGATTTGATGGTCTATGATGGATTATGGGAGATATTCTACGGGTATCATATGGGGAATACGGCAGAGAATATCGTAGAGAAATACGGCATTTCCCGTCAGGAACAGGATGAGATAGGGCTTTTGAGCCACCAGCGGGCTATGGCAGCTATAAAGGATGGCACCTTTGCTCAAGAGATTGTACCTGTTATGATTCCGCAAAGGAGGGGGGAGCCTATCAAGTTTGATACCGATGAGCGTCCTATGGATACTAGCTTGGAAAAGATGGCTAAGCTTCCACCGGCGTTTAGAAAGGGAGGGACGGTTACTGCAGGCAATTCTTCAGGGATTAATGATGCCGCGGCTGCAGTAGTGCTTATGTCCAAGAAGAAGGCTGATGAACTGGGACTTGAGCCATGGGTAAAGATTAAAGCATATGCTTCTGGTGCTATAGACCCTGCCTATATGGGATTGGGTCCCATCCCCGCAGTAAGAAAAGCACTCAAGAAGACAGGGCTTACTATTGGTGACATGGATGTTATTGAGCTTAATGAGGCTTTCGCTTCTCAAGCGATTGCTTGCATGAGGGAACTTGATGTGAAGTTGGACAATACCAACCTCTATGGGAGTGGTATCTCACTGGGGCACCCAATTGGCTGCACAGGGGCAAGATTAGTAGTAACTATTATGCACGATATGAAGAGACGTAATCTGCATTTGGGGTTAGTAAGTATGTGCATTGGTGGTGGGCAGGGAATGGCGATGATAGTCGAGAGATAGTCATAAGAGGGAGTGCAGGAGTGCGAGAGAGCAGAAACCTATCTCGCATGGGGGTGAAGTAGAGGTATTATGCTGGACAAGGTGACTGTAGAGGTACCCGCTACTACTGCTAATTTGGGTTCAGGATTTGACTCTCTGGGAATGGCGCTGGATATCTATAATGAGGTGTCAGTAGAGAGAAGCAACAATTTCAGCATCGAGATTGCAGGGGAAGGTGCAGGAATACTTCCCCAAAATAAAGATAATGTAATATATCGTAGTATTGCTACCATCTATGATAAGGTGGGTATTCCTGTTCCTGAACTCTCTATACGCTGCAAGAATACAATTCCTCTAAGAAGAGGGTTGGGAAGTAGTGCTGCAGCGATAGTAGGTGCTGTAGTAGCGGCTAACTCCCTCTGCGGGAAGCCTCTTTCGCCTGATGAGCTTCTCCAAATAGCTGCTCTCACTGAGGGGCATGCTGATAATGTGGTGCCGGCCCTCTTTGGCGGATGTCAGGTAATTGTGGAGGTGAAGGGGCAGTTTATCCATGCTGGGGTTTCCGTGCCGCCTGAACTGGTGGCAGTATTATTCGTCCCGGAACTAGAGGTGTCTACAGAGCAGAGTCGTACAGTCTTGCCTATTCAAGTCAGTTTGAAGGATGCAGTATATAATGTAGGACGTGCCGCATTACTGGTCAACTCTTTCGCTACAGGTCAGCTCCACTACTTAAGGATAGCATCTCAAGATAGGTTACACCAACAGGCACGGCAAGTGTTATTTCCCTCTATGAATGCCATAATGGAGGCAGCTCTTGAGGCTGGAGCATGGGCAGCCTTTCTATCCGGTTCTGGTTCTACTATTGTGGCGCTAGCCTCTCGGTGGAGTGAGTATATTGGAGAGGAGATGTACAGCACTGCTCAAAGGGTAGGGGTCACCGGCAAGATATGGATAACCCAACCTAGTTTACGAGGCGCTATACACGAAAAGAATCCTAAATCCTGAAGAGGCTAGGAGTTATGCTAGGCTCTAGCCTAACTGGCGGAGGGAGTGGGATTCGAACCCACGACCCCATCTAAGGGGTAACCGCTTAGCAGGCGGCCGCACTAGACCTCTATGCGATCCCTCCTTGTTGTATAGAATAGCATAAAACCCCTTTTCTTTTCCATGAGCAGGTTGTATTTGCCCCCAAAGGTGTATGGTAGAATAATAAGAGGGATAGGAGCAACTCTGAGTTATCGCCACGGTAATAGAAAGGTTGTGTAATCCATGAACTATATGGAGTGGGCACTCTCACTGGCAAGACTTGCTCTGGGGCATACCAGCCCTAATCCTGCAGTAGGAGCAGTGATAGTTAAGGATGGAGTGATTGTAGGGGAGGGGCATACACAACCACCAGGGTCTTATCACGCTGAGATAATGGCATTAAGGCAAGCTGATCATCTAGCTAAAGATGCTATAATGTATGTTACCCTGGAGCCATGCTGTCATTTTGGTCGGACTCCCCCCTGCACTCAATCAATTGTTACTGCGGGCATATCAGAAGTCCACATTGCTACTCTTGACCCTAACCCTCTGGTATGTGGCCGTGGGAAAGCGGAACTTGAGGCAGCAGGAATAAGAACCTTCTTGGGGGAAGGCGAAGTCCATGCTCAGGAGATAAATGAAGCCTACTTTAAGTTTATTACCACCGGATTACCTTTTATCACTACTGAATTTGCTATAAGCCCAAATGGGGAGATTATTGCCAGTGATAGTAGTTCAAGGTGGCTCAGTAGCGAGACATCGAGACAATACATTCATCACCTGCGTTACACTACAGATGCTATTATGATAGCTGCAAACACTATAGTGGCTGGTAACCCCTGGTTTCCTGTTAGGACAAACGGACAAGAGAGAGAAATAAAAAGACAACCACTATGGGTAGTAGTAGATAGCAGAGGGAATACTTCACCTGAGGCACAAATACAGCGCTTATCAGGTAAGACCTTAGTAGTAACTGTGGCTCCCCTGGAGCCCACTACGCAAAGAGCCTTAGTTCGGGCAGAGGTAGAGGTATTGGGAATACCTCAGGAGAATAACCGGCTTGACTTGGGTGAGTTAGTACGAGAGTTAGGCAAGAGGCAGATTACCAGTGTTCTGGTAGAAGATGGAGGAGTTCTCCTGAGTTCTCTACTTGAAGGGGGAATGGTAGATAAGGTAGTGGTACTTATCGCTCCCCTTTTCATCGATGGAGAGGAGGTGAGTGCCTCTATCGAGGATAAGGGAGTGAATCTGGTAACCGGGTTAATACCACTGGAGCAAGCCAAGGTAGAAAGGCTTGCCACAGATATGGTAGTCACTGGATATATCAATATCATGCCGCCACCACACTTTGAATCTCTCAGTTGATACTTGGGTGATTCTGGGGTTATCATAAAAGTTAATATTTAAGTCAGCTTATTCCTCTTCCCACGGTTCATCTTCCTCTATCTCGTAGTCTACATCACCCCTTTTGAGCATCTTAACAGTAAGAGGTAGTTCCGGCAAAAGGTCACCCGCCAACATGCCAGCATCACCTATTCTCTTTGCTACCTGCTCCGCAGCTCTACTGTGAAGGTAGACGCCACAGACAGCAGCATCAAAGCAACTCATACCCTGAGCTACAAGTCCAGCAATTGCCCCGGCGAGCACATCCCCGGTTCCAGCCGATGCCAGTCCGGGATTGGCAGCATTACAGACCATTGCTCTGCCATCAGGAGCAGCCACTACAGTGAAAGCTCCTTTAAGCACTACTACCTTTTGCCACTCCTCTGCCATTCTACAGCACACTCCAATCCTATCCTGCTGGATTTCTTCCACGGAGAGCTTGCACAATCGTGACATTTCACCAGGGTGAGGAGTGAGTATTGCCTCTGAGGGCATTCTCTCCCACCAGTGAGGTACCTGTGATAGGGCGTTGAGTCCATCGGCATCTACCACCAGCGAGAGGGATAGGGTAGGAGCCAGTTCAAAGAGGGTTTTCTTGATGAACTCAACAACTTCTGGTTTCTGCCCCAATCCGCAGCCTATAAGTAGTGTATTGTAGCCAGATGCTCCACTAATCTGTTCCTGTAGACTCAGAGTAGCAGATGCAGCAATAATGCCCGGCTCTGCCTCTGGTAGCGGAGCATAGGTAACCTCTGTCAGCTTGGATGCGAGAATTGGCAGAAGGGTATAGGGCGTAGCCAGCGTTACCAATCCAGCTCCTATCCGAGCAGCGCCATTGCATGCTAGGTAAGCAGCGCCAATGTAGTTAATTGAACCAGCAACCACCATGACTCTGCCAAAGGTTCCTTTATTCGCCCAGGGGGGGCGCTGGGGTAGCATTGCTCTTACCTCCTCTGGCATAATCAACTCCAGAGGGATGTCACCGGTAAGTTCTGGTGGAATACCAATATCAACAATTCTCAACTCACCTATCTTCTCTGCACCGGGGAAGATGAAAAGACCCTTCTTGGGACAGGCAAGAGTAATGGTCAAATCAGCCCTTACACATGCAGGGTCGGAGACTCCTGTGTCGGCATCAAGCCCGGAGGGAAGGTCAACGGCTACAACCTTAAGTTCGGGATGCGCCACCCTGGCACTTTCCACCCGGTTCATCATTTCAGCAAATATCCCCTCCATAGGGCGAGCCTTACCTGTACCAAAGAGAGCATCAACTACTATCTCTGCGGAAGAGAGTTGGGTATCCAGAATAGCAAAACCTTTATCCTTTTGGGCTGAGAAAATAGGGATGCTACACCGTCTGATCTCTTGATAATTAGCATCTGATTCCGCCCGGAGTGCCGCGAGGTAAACGGAGATTTTAGCTCCCCATTCGTAGAGATGATGTGCTGCCACCAGTCCATCTCCTCCGTTGTTACCTGGTCCAATTAAGAACAGGATGTGAGCTTCTTCCACATCACCCAGCCATTCTTCTATCTGCAGGGCTATACCCCGCCCAGCATTGTCCATCAATACCTCAGAGGGCAGACCTATCTGGGCGGCATGCTGTTCCACCTCTCTCATCTGGCTCACAGTAACTATCTTCATATAACTTCTCCTATTACAGATGCTATAGCATATTCTCTGCAGTGTGACAGACTGATAGCGATTCCCTTCAGGCTCATCCTTCGTGCCTGATTCTGTGCCCTGCCATAAAGATGAACTACAGGAGCACCTTGAGCATTAGAAAGTATCTCAACATCATGCCAACCCATCCCCTTCCCTCCTGTTCCCAGAGCCTTCATTACTGCTTCTTTAGCAGCAAACCGAGCAGCAAGGGAGTCAATATTATCTTGGTAGAGTTCAAGTTCTCTCTCAGTATATATGCGATGTAAAAACCGTTTCTCCCAGTGCCTCACTGCTTCTTGAATGCGGCCTATTTCTATGATGTCTACCCCGATACACTGCACAGGATGTTCCCCTTATTATAAGTAACTTACCATTATACCAATTCTGGTAGTGAGGTGCTAATCCCCTTACTTTTCTCAAGAGGTTTCCTTTTGTACAAAAGGGATTAATACCAGGACTTACCTTAACGCCAGTTTTTCAGAAGCCATAACCCCTTATATATTTGAATTCAAAGCAATATATAATCAGGCATCAGGTACATCTGCTCTCTATTACACTCTATCAAGTTGCATAATATCCCTGCTCCCTTTCAACCAGCAACCAAATTCCTTGTTTATCCCCAACTATATGCGAACGCAGTTCGCATATTCTGCCATTTTTGGGGGTGTATTCGAACTGTTTGAGACATACTCCTGTATGTCGAAGAAAGCCCAACGACACAAGCTCACCTGCCACCAGAGCGATATGCCGATAAGCCCCTGACGAGCGGGAGACCCCAGATAGCAGAACAAGACTCGCAAATCGCCGACGCCCTGATGGTCAGGTGCAGCACTTTGCTAGGCTTTCCCCCGTTTGCAACACCAGACTTAACTTACGGCTGCCCCTTACGGTCAGTGTGCAGCGTTTTGTTGGATTGAAATATAGCCTTATTCTATGAGCAAGCCTTTTATATCGAAGATATACTCGCTAAGTTAGCCATATCGTCCTGATTTTATTGTTGCCTTTCCACTCTTCTACGGAAATGGCGAGCTCAGCGATGTCAGGCACGCTGTGACCAACAGCTAGTTCCCAGACTGTTTTAGAACTCGGGAACTCATCGATGGTTTTGAAGGTGTCAAGGCCGCGCTGACCTCCATGGTATACGAATCCAGAGTTTATATCCGAAAGAGTAATACAGCCAAAATGCCGCTCGACCAAACATCTGGTATCCACTATTATTACCCAGTGTGATCTATCGCGATACGCCGCTGCATTTAATAGCCGAAGAAGCCGGTCCTTTGTCACCCAAAAGAAGGTTTTGCCGTTCAAGAACTCATACCATTCTGAAGGGACTAAGCCATCCAGGCATTTTGACAGATCTTCTGGTGGCATTGGCTTCTGATCTCTAATTACAGCTTTCCCATGTATCGGGTGTGTAATATTTATACTGGTATGACGCCACTGTGATTCACATTTCGACCGCTGTGTTCCTTTGATTTCAAACAAATCCAGCAGCGCTGATGTGCTGAGAAGACCGTGTTTTTGTATACTAGCCCAGCTTCCAGCTTCTGACATGTGGTACAGTTTTGGGTAATGTCTTACAAGTTGGTCTTTTGTCAAGGTGACACCTACCACGAACGACGATCAATTATGCTTCTATAATTAAAGCCCGTAGATATCAAGGACACTCTAGCTCCAGAAACGCGCTCAACTTCTTGTATGAAGTTAATAGTTTCGGGACACAGTTGTTCAAACCGCTTAGCTTCACGGTTCTTTTTTGAGAGGTAGTCTGTAAACGTTAAAGCGATGTCAGTAGCACCATTGATAAGGGATGACTTGTGAAGGAGTCCCCAATCAAATTCACCTACACGTCGTTGTTTGTAAGTAGTGGAAGTTAATTCAGATTTCTCTAAAGCTGCGAGACTTATCTGTGATCTACGAGAAATCTCAGCCCAATTTATCTCCTGAAACATAGGACCAGACGTGCCTTTTTCTGCATCTTGGACTCTAATTGGATAGGTGCGACAGATCATAATGACCTTACGAATACGATTCCAAGCAATACCAGCTTCAGATAAACAGCCAGCAACGGTAGTATCACGAGAGGTGACATGCGGGTATGATCCATGGTAGAGACTTAATGCTGTTCCTTGAGTGCCCTCGAGCAAAACTCTGCTATCATTTGCATATGCCTGCTCTAATATTTCAAGCGCGTTGGCCAAGTAAGGACGAAGTTGGGGGATATCATGGGCCATGATGGGCGGCGAAATATCGAATCGACCCTGAATGCGGCGTGCCATGGCAGCCCCAACCCCCTGTCCCGTTGAGCCAATTGTTTTAACCCCTTCAACTTCGCTGTCTTTGTCCGCGTCTGAGATAATCATGACCTTTGGATCAATGGACAACCGATCCGCATTCACTTTGCAATTTGCTATTTCGTCCAGAAGCTTGTCCACGCGAAGCGTTGCACCGGGACCAATTAAAAGATGTGCTTCTTCATTTCTTCTTGTACCAGATGGAAGCTGATGATGAGTATAGGGATCGGGTTCTTCATAAACCTTATGACCGGCATTAGGCCCTCCCACTCGTACTAGAAGATCGTATTCCCGTGCAAGATAGGCAGCAATGTGCCCCTTTCCCTCACTACCATATTGGCCACCAATAAGAACATCTACGTACCCATGCCCTTTCCCTCGACGTATATTGAGGTAGCTAGCAACGCGCACTAGCACATCAGTAGACGTACAGCGCTCTGCATTAATGACCACGTCAGCAATTTCACTCAGGGTTTCAACCTGTTTTTCTGTCGGATCATCATGAGCTTCGGCATAAGTACGGGTGCCTTCTCGTTTCGATTTTTGTCGTTGCTTATATCTCTTTTCAAGCTCCTTTTGAGAAGCGGTCAGATGAACATGGATGACTTTGGACCCGAACGATTTGCGGATAGCATCTATTTGGTTGGATATTCGTACTGAATCAACGACTATCGTGGTAATCTCAGGATGGTCATGAAGCCGTTTTGTTATCTCCTCTCGCACCCACGTACCCTTGGTAGCCTTATCAAGCTTCTCCCCTGATGACTGAAGAACTTTACGATTGCCGACTAGCTCTTTAGCAACTCTGGCCTGCAATACCTCACGGGTTCTAAATATGTCCATACCAAACTGACCAGCTAAACCCTGAGCAAGCGTGGACTTCCCAGAGGATATTGGACCCGAAAGCAAGACCATCTTTTCGATCATCACATCTAGCCCCTTATTGGGAGTTCTATTGCATTGCAGATTGCAGACTAAATGAGCCTTGCATATAATTCACCGAAGTTGAATTGGGAAGATCATAAATAGTGGCTTCGATGTTTTGCTTAGCAAGAGCTTGATCTATCAAGTCTGAAATAATCCACCAATTGCCGCCTGCTTGTCCGGCTCCAATACGGGGCATATGAACAGTAGATCCATACCCTAAAGCTATAGTTGCAAGCTTAATGAGGCAATTGCTTAATGCTTCGTATCGGACTCTCGGTTTCAAAGATGGTCCATAACCATGCTGCGCGATCATATGTATGATGGTTATGTCATCGGATACTTGTATAATATGAACTTCGCCTAATGATAGATGTGTACGATCTGATGCTGCCCATTCACGGAAATCCCTCTGTACCAGGGGCCATTTCTTCTTCATTGCAAGCGGGAAACCCGCACCCCAATTCGGAGTCTTATCATTCACTATATGGGCGATGATACGAGGGCCACTACCGCGTGGTTCTAGGGCATCTCCATGGAGGTATTTCAGTTGCAGCCCTTTGGGTTGCCCAATTTGCTTGGTTCGAGCAATGCCAACTATACGAGGGAAACGATGATGTGGATACGGAGGTATACCGGTGCATTCTACATCCAGTTTAGGAAGACTAGTACTCCACTGCTCTGTTCCCTTCGCCGTAAAACCTACTGCCATACACTCTGATAATACGGTTTTACCTTCAATTTCAAATTGAGCAGGGATGTTCAATGTTGACGAACGAGAGGGCACAGCGTAATCTACACGGAAATCAGCATCAGCTTCATCTGAAGTACGAGCGGCAACGAATACCGTGCATGGCTCAGTAGTCAGATTCGCCAGCCTCAATGATATTGCCTCAGTTGACACGTCGTATTCATTTTTCAACCGAAGAATACTATCAATTGTTATATGTTCTCTCTCCAACTCCAAACTCATGCCAGAGCCAACTGGCATCAGGAATTCTGCTGCAGCTATATTACAAAGTAATTCCAATTGCCAGTCGTCCTCTCTTACTTCAGTAGAAGCACCTCTATTTCTAATAGCCTCACTGCAATCAGGGAATAGAGTATGAGCTAGCTCATGAGCTACGGAAAAGCGCATTCTCCCTTTTGGTTTATAGGGATTAAATTCGATCTGAAAGCGTTGTGATCCAATAGATAACGTTCGCGCATCAAACAATCCTTCACGTGGCACAGTGGCAATACTTAAAAATCCGGCTAACTTGAATGGATCAAAAGGAGGTCCTTGCCATCCTTCTTCCATAGCATGTAATACCACGTTTCTTGCTTTTTTGGTCATGAAATCGATAGGATCGGCGTCACCAGCTAACGCAGCAACACTAGGATGAGTCCAGTACTTTGTTTTCTGTTGCATCGCTTTTTCCTCCGGAAGTAGATATTGGTGAAATAGAAAATCGTATGGTTCAATGGTCAGGTTTCTGATCGTCCTGTTCAAAATATTTCGATGGTGACCCTGAATTAAGAAAACGAAGTCCCTGACAGACACGCGCTTGAAGCGCAAAACCTTTAGGTCATCCCACGAATCGACATATTTTCTATTGCTTAAAAACTTCCTGTCATATTCTGCTCGTGGCCGTCTGTCTCGATGATTGTAAATAATTAGCGATTTCCCCAATCTATAGTATCTTTCAATCTCATCGGTGAAGGCATATTTAACTGCGTTTGGATGCCCCTTTTTTGAAATATCCAGTTGGATTCCATTGTCTGGATCAAGAAAAATTATGTCAGCTTCGCTTAGGTGCGAAATAGATGCACTGAACCAGTCTTCTCTATCTTTGGTTCTGTTTGATGAAGTAGTGGCAGAATAGGGTATGGGGCTGGAGTAGAAAATGGTTTTATCCGGGAGCACCCCCTTGTTTTCTATCTCAGATATTTTTCTATTATGGGTGACGATGCCTTTAAGCTTATCATATAACTTCGGAAAACACTCCCGGTAACTAACCCATCCTATGTTCTTTGTGCTGAGATAATCTATGTGGTTTCCGTCTCCATTACCATTTTCTTGTCGTGTTGCGTAGTACCAATTAACGCCTAAGCGAATATTCCCATTGAACTCATCATAGATTTGATTTAAGAGGCCATATTTACCAAAATCCCCTACATCACCAGCATATCTGTCCTGCATGAAATATCGGTTCCCCCTGCTGTCTAGATTATACGCTGGTGTGATATCTATTGACAACTGGAACAGTGTCGAACTCCTCCGCAACTGTAAAACCCAAGCTATCTTTTGGGCTGACTTTCCTGACAATGAATCAAGAAACTCTTCAACAGGGCAATAACCTGATTGGGTTCGGTAGAAATGGATTTCTCGCACACCATAAGGTTAACATTTTGCTACTGCATCACCCCCGAATCCATGAAATCAGACCTGATTATTTCACCCACAAAGTGAAGCCTCTGAATCCATGCTCATGGCATCAGGTCATTGCCAGCTAACAACACAAGCTCACCTGCTACTATAGGTTTGCCAAACAAGCCCTAACTAAAAACTAACTCTGCCAGCAGAACCAAGCCTGAAAATTTGGGGCCGCCCCTTGCGGTCGGAGTGCAGCGATTTGTTGGATGGCCCTTGGCACTGATTGCTTACTCTTCAACCTCACGAGGTGTAGTAAGCAAGTGGATTCCTTCAAGGATCTGATAAACGCGTTTTCGGGATAGTGAACCGATTCTTTCAACCAAATCACTTTTGTCTACAGTAAAGATTTGGGATATGTTTACAACGCTTTGTTTGGGCAAATTCGCTTCGTCCTTCTCCAAAAGTACATTCCCTGGAGATTTAGCACGCTTGACATTCGAAGTTAACACACATACTGCCACTGTCCGAATGCGACTGCGATTGAAAACGTTGTTTTGGATGACCACGTGCGGATGACAATAGCTTGGCTCTGACCCCGATGGTTCCCCAAAATCGACCCAAAACACGTCACCCTGATTGATTACCATTGGTCTTTTACCAGCTCGCGATGTCGGAATCGCATCTGTCGCTGTAACGCCTGCTCATCTAGATCAGGCACATCATCATAGGCAGTATTGATGGCATCAAGCAACTTTTGGCTTTTGTGGCGTTGTACAAATTCTCGAGCAGCCAACCCAAATAGATGGCTCCGCGAGACCTCTAGCTCCCGAGCCAAAGCATCAACTTCTTCGAAGAGTGGTTTCTCTATTGAAATAGCGGTTTTTATGCTAGCCATTGGTAATACTCTCCTTACGACTATAAGTATAACCCCATATATGCGCTACGTCAATATTGTTGCCCAAGGATTAGCTGTAACTCTATGATAATGTCCTCTTTCCGAGAAAAGGAGTTAAATAAGAGGCAACCCAGTAGGAGGTGTCTTGATGGAAGGAGGACTTCTGGTGATGAACCAGAGAGAGCGCTCCCGCCTGGTTATGATGTCCAGGGTAAGGGAGAAAGCGATGACTATAAAGGATAATCCCCCTAAATCCCCCTTTTCTAAAGGGGGATTTGATAATAAGGGGGTAAGCTACCGGCAAAATCAACGCA
>JAUWOP010000045.1 GCA_030612045.1 Chloroflexota bacterium
CCTCAAGCCAGGTGGAAGCTATCCATGGAGTTGTGGTAGAATCCCTAACACTGGATACCTTAACAACAGACTCCCTGAGAGTAGCGGGACCCAATCTTAACATAGCCCCTATTCTGTCCTGATGATGGGGACCACCTCATACATTCATTATCTTGACAATGTTAAATTAGGTTGCTGGTGATGAAATTCCACCTGTCGTTGCTTTGTCGCTACGCTCCTCGCGCCCCCTTGGTGCATCACAATTCGATCTCCTTCATTCAGTTGGACTGCTTGGCTAGACAGTTCCTTATATAGCATGTCGGCCTGGGCGCCCACACGGGCATTACAGAGTTTGTAGCATCCCCGCGCATTGGTAGCGTTAGGCTTTCCCTGAGTGTCTTCTGCATTAACAACCACCCAGATAGTATTGGTATTACATTTACCTTCCTGAGACATCTGAAACCTCCTTTGGTACGCTCTTTCATATTATCAAGCACACCTTTAAGATAGTCAAGAAGGATGTGGAAAGACTGCTCTTACCGTAAGCCTTGTCCGATTGTAACTACTCAGATGGCAATTGATAGCTACAGAGCTCACAGAGGAATCCGAGAAAATGAAAGAGGAACAAGGGGTAAATGGTCAAACCAAAGCTACTCGGCCAGGTGCAGCATCTGATTCGAGTTAAGCATCTTAGCTATCGGGCTCTTAAAACATCCCATGGCTGGTAACTAAATGATGACAACAAGTATAATTACGAGGAGGTAGGAAGTGCCTCCAAGGGAATTCGAATCCCTGTTTTCGGCGTGAAAGGCCGATGTCCTCGGCCACTAGACGATGGAGGCAAGTAGCTAAACTCTAGTATACTGATTCTTAGGGGTAAACGGCAAGTTGCTCCAATCCTGTAGCTTCAGCAAAGCCTAGCATCAAATTCATGTTCTGGATTGCCTGCCCTCCTGCACCCTTGACCAGATTATCAATACAAGTTATTACTATTAGTCTGCCTGTCCTTATATCAAGGGTGGGATAAATCAAACAAAAATTAGTTCCCCAGACTTGCTTGGTCTGTGGAGGGGTATCTGTTATCTTTGTGAATGGCTCATCCTTATAGAAATCCTGGTAAATCTCTCTCAGCTCTTTCTTCCCCTTCTCATCCGGTGTAATTTTCTCCCCTATTATATCAGCATAACACGAGGTTAATATCCCCCGTGTCAGAGGAACCAGATGAGGAATAAAAGTAATCCTCGGTGCAAAATTAGAATCCAGCACTCCTAGTTCCTGAACAACTTCAGGGAGGTGACGATGCCCCTCCAGCGCATAAGCCTGGATATTCTCATTTACTTCAGGATAGTGAGTGAGCATACTCAATGCCCTACCAGCACCAGATACCCCTGACTTACTATCAATGATAATACTACTTGAGATAATACCTTCTTTCACCGCTGGGGCTAGAGCTAAGATAGCCCCGGTGGGATAGCAACCAGGGTTAGCCACCAGTTGAGCAGGAATCAACTGAGTACGATGCAGCTCGGGAAGGCCATAGACTGCCTCTTGTAGTAGATGTGGAGCAGGGTGTGCGAAATTATACCAGCGGGGATAATCTTCAGCATCCTTCAGCCTGAAGTCAGCACTAATATCAACTACCCTTACACCCTCTTTTAATAAGGGTAGTATTGCCTCGGCACTGGATTTGTGGGGTAGGGCAGAGAAAACCACCTCGACATTACGGCATTCCGCTTCAATCACCAGGTCAATACCACCAAGGTGGGGAAAGACTGTTCCCAGTCTCTTCTCCACCTCACTTCTGCCAGTAACCGAAACCAGCTCTACATTAGGGTGCTGCCACAATAACCTGACTAACTCTATCCCAGCGTATCCTGTAACATTGAGAATCCCCACCCTGGACTGGTTTATATGTGGCATTCTATCCCACAAGGCTAAAAGTTAACGCCATCATATCTCCACCAGAGAATTTATCCCCGGGGACCGCCTTAGCCCCAACCTTGACCTCTCGGCCCATGAGATTCATAGTAGCCTTGTCAGGGTCAACGCCAACCAGATTACCAGTCACCCATGGTCCTTCCTTCGTCTCTACCATCGCCACTATATATGGTGCCTCAAACCCTTCAGGGGGTACACGAAGCACTGTAAAGGTCTGCAGTTTTCCCTTTCCACTGAGTTCTACTACTTCCATGTCCTCGCTACTACATTCCATGCATACCTTCTTTGGCGGCACAGTGTATGCCCCACACTGGTTACACTTCAATCCCAGAAATTTACCCTCCTTGAGAGCCTCAGTATATTTATTGTAGGTAAGTTTATACTCCATTTACCATCCTCTCTTAAAGATTATATTAGCCACTGTGCAAAGGTCCCCCCCCAAGGTATCAGTCATCCCTACTTTTGCTCCTTCCACCTGTCTGGGGCCACACTCACCCCTCAACTGTTTCGCTATCTCGTAAGCTTGGGAAGCACCAGTAGCTCCGATAGGATGTCCCTTAGACTTGAGTCCCCCTGAGGGGTTTATTGCTATCTTGCCACCTATCTTAGTTTCACCCTTTGCCACAGCCTCAGCTCCCTTACCAAAATCGAAGAAGCCAAGACCCTCGGTAGCCACAATCTCAGCTATACTAAAACAGTCGTGAAGCTCACACACATCTATATCCTGAGGGGTAAGCCCCGCCATATCATAGGCTTGCTTTGCCGAAAACTCCCTGGATATTACCCTGCTGATGTCCTTCTGATTATGAATCGGGCCAGCAGAGCACTGCCCCACACCAGCAATAATAACTGGCTTGTCCGTGAGCTTTTTTGCTATCTCAAGGGGTACTATAACCAGTGCAGCGGCACCGTCAGAAAAGGGGCAACAATCGTAGAGCTGGAGAGGCTCAGCTACCATCATATTAGCTGAAAGGTCATGAAGAAAATCCATCTCGTTGTTCCAGGTAGGAACAGGCTTCCCTTTTTCCTTGGCTTTGGCTTTCTGCTTCTCCATTATATCTCTAATACTAGACTGAAGGTGAGCCTTAGGGTTTAACTTGCCATTAGCATGATTCTTAATCGGCACTGCATGCATCTGGTCCTTTAGTACATCTAGAGGTATGCCGTACTTCTTGGAATACAAGTATGTCATCATAGCAAACACCCCGGGAAAGGTGATTCCCGCAGGGCATTCATAACGGCTATCGCTACCCATCATAAAGGTACGCGTGGCATAGGAAGTACCCATTACAGTAGCCTTCTCTGTGCCCCCAGCCAGAACTATGTCGTAGAATCCTGAGGCAACCCAAATAAAGGCTTCCCTTATTGCTACTGTGGCGGAGGCGCAAATACCCTCAATCCGAGTTGTTGGAATGTAAGGTATCCCGATATCGGCAGCAGCAAACGCTGCCATACCCAGCTGACCTTCTTCATGTGTACCTAATACATTACCAAAATAAAGCGCCTGTATATCTTTGGGCTTCAGGTTCGACTCATTTATGGCATCCATCGCTGCCTCAGAGAACAGCTCTATATTAGTCTTGTCTAGATTACCAAACTTCGTATGCCCTATCCCCACCACCGCTACTTCTCTCAAATTTGCCACCCTCTACCTCCTTCATTCATTTTAGTTTTGCCACAGCAACTTGCTCTACTTAAATCAAGATGGTAAAACACCTGCTATCTTACCAACAAGATATTATTAAGTCAAGGCAACAAATGTGGCAGTGTTGATGTTCTACAATTTTGTCACCATCTAACTGTTAGCTTATCTTCTCTTATCTCCCTCTACCCAGTACTCAGCTTCTATAGCACCATCCGATGCTTTCTTTGCTCTCTTTCTAATTTGTCGAGATACTCGCCAGTATGACAGATAGAGTAGAGGGATAGCGAGGAGGCACATTGCCAGAATAAACACAGCCAGTAATAGGGCAAGAGCAAGTATAAGAGGCATCACCAGGATTGCTACAGTGCGAGGAAGCCGGGTAGAAACCGCCCTCCTTATCCTTAGTATGCCTCCCTGCCACCACTGGCGGAGCTGTCGCATGATTCTCCTGGGAGGAGCCTCATGTCTCTGCCCTGGCGGCAGGAAGAAAATGCTTTCATTGTTAGATTTCATTGGCATAGGGGTTATCCTCCGAGAAAAATGCTCTTAATTCCTTAGCTACGACCTCAGGTTCTACTTCGATGTCACTCTCATAGTGAAACCTTTCCAGTGGGCCGGTATCATTACGGTAAAAAGGCTGGTAGGGAGGTCGGGAGATGAGCTTGGCATGTAACGAATAGTATTCTGGGCTTTCTCCTATTGGACCAGAAAAACTACTTAAATTGAAGCTATCAATCCCCATTTGGCTATAACCATGCAATACCCTCGTGAGGCAGACAGCAAAGTCTTCAATCTGGTTTTCGCTCAGCTCTGCCAGATTGCTCGCCTGATGAAAAAGAAACAGTACCTCTCGATTCCCTTGGGGAGCATAACTGGTGATGACGGAATTTGAACCAAGAGACGCAATGAACCTTTCACCTCGTTTCTCCTCTTCCTCCACGAGGTCATGCCAGAAATTTTTGCCTGTTCTGCGGAAGTAATCCCTGCTGCACTCCAGCAAGCGTTGCTGATATATGGTGGGTTTTCTATCCACAAGTATATGAGTGTGGGGATGAATGATGCTGGCAGCACTGGGGGGAAGGTGATTCCATAAATATATAGGGTATAGTCTTCCTCTATTATCATGTGTCTGGAGAGCTAAGAGATACTTTATGGTACCCAAAAGGTTATCTGCAATCATTTTAGTGGTGAATTGATTTAACCCCACTATGTGTTCTTGTGATAGTATTCCCACAGCATGATGCTCTGCCAGAGGGAACAGGTTAGGGAAGAGATAGCATTCACCCTGTCTGATTCTCCCATCACTGAGCAGAGCAGGAGGGAATTGAGGGGTCAAGCATTCTATGTTTTGGGGGCAGAAGGCACAATCCTGAGGTGTTGTGAGATTATAATTTGGTAATGCAGCTTTCTCTATTTGTCTTGGTCTTCTGGCACGATGGGTGTTTATTCTGCAGGACACCCCAGTCAGTGGGTCTTCCCTGAATTCAATCGTGTGAAGCTCTTCTTTAAAGTCAGGTGGGGCAAGTAAGCTTGTAACAGCAATCTCGCGGCGAAATTCCATCTTTTCTATCCTAACCACAGATTATTACTCAGCTCTCCTGGTCAAAATACTACCACACAACTCTTCGGGACCAGAAGCCCAGCAGGTGATATGAATATCCACAATCCCACTCCTGACTAGTTCCAGCCTGCAGGGGTGTTGCCGAAGGGGATTTATTGATTGCTAAGCAAGCACAACTTAGCAATAGCCGAGGATATTCCTTTTCTTAACCCAACCCCAGTCGCTCCAGAACCTGAGCTTGAGTTAATCCGCTAATGGCGATGAGCTTCCTCCTGCTAGTCATACCTTTCTCTATATTGATACTACTCTTGCTTACCCCTAAAAGCCCACTAAGGAATCCCATAAGCTCCTTATTTGCTCTTCCTTTTACAGGAGGTGCAGCAATCTTGACTTGGAGAATGTTACTGGTAAAGCTTACCACCTTGCTCTGTCCTGCACCAGGCTGAACTTGAACTGTGATTCTTGTTTGAGATTCCTGAGACATGATACCTGCTTAGTCTGCCAAACTTACATCTCATACCAAATAATGTCTTTCCATGTGTGCCTATCACCTAGACAGAAAAACTTGCCTTGATTTTTGAGTATTGAAAGAGTACACCTAGAGCCTTGACAGCAGTGTCGAACTCATGATAGGTAGGAATTCCCACTTCCTCCATGTGATATGACCACTCTGCGATATCGCGTAGCTCTGTGCCGTAAAGCCAGATAGTTATCGGTTTTGAAGTGTGTTCCTTCAACTGCCGGAATATTTCGATGAGAGACAATGGGAGCCTGCTCCAGAGTACTACAACAATACTATCAACATTTTCATCTTCTATTACAGCTCGTGTTACCTTCTCATAAAGGGACTCGGGAGTATCCCAAACAAGAGGAAAGGCAGGACCAATATCAACGGGATTACCTGTGAGGAAGGGGAATATCTGAGCTAGTTTTTCCAGGGTTTGCCTGGAGAATTCAGCGGGGGTCAATCCCCATTGCACCGCTGTATCTATGCCTACGATACCACCTCCTCCTGTAGTGGTAATGAAAGCCACTCGATTCCCCGATGGTAAGGGCTGAAGGGCAAGTACCTTGGCAAAATCAAGGAGTTCTCCGATTGAATTAACTCGGATAATCCCGGCTTGCTTGAAGGCAGCATCATAAATCTGGTCCTCTCCTGCCAAAGAACCCGTGTGAGATGCCACGGCTTTAGCACTCTCTTTGGTCCTTCCTGGCTTAAGAATAAGCACCGGCTTTCGGGAGGCTACCTCTCTTGCCTTATTCAGGAAACTGTGTCCATCCTTTATATCCTCAAGGTGCATGGCGATTACATTTGTTTGAGGGTCTTCTCCCAGGTAGGTTAAGAGGTCGACCTCGTCTATATCACATTTATTGCCACAGTCACATATTTTGCTAATTCCGTAATGCTTATTTTCCAGGGGTAGCGCCTGGGCGCCAAGGATACCTGTCTGAGAGCAAAGAGCTACCGAACCAGCGACAATCTTTCTATATCCTAACTCATAGGGATTAAGTACCAGACCGATGGCAGGATTAGCCACTCCTATGGTATTAGGTCCCAGAAGCCGCATCCCACTGTGGCACGCAATATCGACTATCTCCTCCTGGAGCATGGCTCCCGCCTTGTCCCTTTCAGCAAAACCATCTGCTACGATGATAGCTGCCTTTACTCCCTTCTCAGCACACTCCCTGAGTATAGAAGGGACAACACGGCAGGATGTCATCACGATTGCGATGTCAACTAATTCAGGAACCTGAGTGATAGAGGGGTAGACCCTTCTGCCCAGGGCAGTATTATAGGAGGGATTAATGGGGTAGACCTTACCCTCAAATCCAAACTCAAGGAGTTGTTGCATTATGGTATAGCCACCAGGAGTATTTTCCTTGAATGAGCCGATTATTGCTACGCTCTGGGGCTCGAAAAGAGATTTGATTCCCAGGTCAGGTTCTTGGAGCTGTTTCATTCCTTAGCCTCCTAAGCCATTTTGCAGATTTAACTTCCTGCTCCAGGAAGTACCTGATGTAGCTGTGTAGTATTCCTTCTACCTCCATAGCTACCTCAGGAGTAGTCCTTAACCTAGTAGCAGTAGCCTGATTA
Organism: Chloroflexota bacterium; assembly: GCA_030612045.1. Classification (GTDB taxonomy): domain Bacteria; phylum Chloroflexota; class Dehalococcoidia; order UBA2247; family JAUWOP01; genus JAUWOP01. The sequence continues at coordinate 7,219 of JAUWOP010000045.1, forward strand.
CTGGACTGGAGAAAACGCAGCACCTTGAGAGCCTCACATGAGATAGGATAATCTGACCTTTCACTGTAGCTGCAGGAAGGGCATAGGACTCCTCCTCCACCAGCAGAAAAAAAGTTTGTAGTAGGCTTGAGGATTGAGTTACATTTCAGGCATTGCTGGAGTTGTGGGCGATATCCCAGATGCCCCATAAGGTGCAGTTCAAAGTAACGGAGAATAGTGTCGGTTCTCTGAGAATTACACAATGAGGACAATGCCTCCTCCAGCAGCTTGAAGAGGAGATAGTCCTCCTCCTCTTCTCCTGTAAATCTGTCAACCATCTCGATGAGATAAAGGGCACAGGAGATACGCCATAACTCATTATCCGATGGTAGGAAGCCTTTTACTGTCTGGCTTTGAGTAACTATACAGAGGTCTCGTTCTTGAAGGAGAAGTATCTTGCTGTGTGTAAGGGGTTCCAGATGTCCCCCAAGCTTCCCTCCAGGGCGCCGCATTCCTTTAGCTATTGCTCTGACCTTACCTCTGTGGAGTGTATAAAGAGTAAGCAGGCAGTCTGCCTCCCCCAAAGGCAGCCTCCTGAGAGTGATAGCTTCTGTAGTATATGCCCTGGGTTGACCCATTACCTTACCTTTCTCAGTATATCACAGGTGTCTGGTGAGAACTAGCTTATACACTGAGCTATAGTTAGCTGCTAGGCAAATCTACCCTTCTCTATCTCCAGGCAGGATAATCGTAAAGGTAGCTCCTTTCCCCTCCTCACTCTCAACTCGAATATCTCCCCCATGGGCTAGCACAATATGTTTAGTAATGGATAACCCTAACCCCATACCTTCACCAGACCTGCTCTTATCCACTTTATAGAAACGCTCAAAAATGTGTGGTATATCTTCAGCGGGAATACCGATGCCGGTATCAGCAACGGAGATGGCAACGAAACTATCCTCCTGCCAAGCTGAAATCTCGATATTACCCCCAGGAGGAGTAAACTTGATGGAGTTATGCAGCAGGTTAGCAATTGCCTCTTTTATCCGATTCCTATCAGCCAGTACTAGCAGAGGTCCTGTAGAGATATTGACTGTTATCTCCAGTCCAGCTCTATCAGCCTGAATCTGAAGCTCTTGAGATACCTCCTCTATCAGAGGCACTATATTCTGAAGTTCTATCTTAAATGCAACACTACCTGACTCAATACGAAATATCTCCCCCAGTTGCTGGATTAATTGAGTCATCTTATCCACCTCCACACCCGCTTTCCCCAGGAAAAGGTGAGCTGCCATCTTGTCCTCTATTCCTCCATCCTCTAAAGTCTCGATTGCTGCCTTGATAGAGGCAAGTGGAGTGCGTAGTTCATGAGAAATATTACTAACAAACTCCTGGCGGGATTTCGCCACCCGATTCAATTCTGTGATGTCTTGAATCACGACTAATGCACCAGGTCTCTGGGGTACCTGCAGAGGCATGGCTGTCATCCTAAGGGATAAACTACTGCCCTCCGCCCTCACCATCTTGGACTGCTGTTCTCCTGTTTTCAGACAACGATACACTGCTTCTACTATCTCGTAGTCTCTTACTACTTCTACAAGAGGGTGCCCTAAAGATTCACGCCGTGAGACCTGTAGTATCTTCGCTGCAGCGGAGTTCATAAACTGCACTTCCCTTTCCTCACTGGAAATAATCACGCCATCTTCCATCTGGTCTACTATTCCGATCCACTGGCGCCGTTCATTAAGGAAAGCCTCAAACCGCTGTTTTGCACTGGATGTCATGTACGCAAAATCTTGCAACAAATCATTTATCTCACAGAGGGAAGAGCTCTCTTCCTCTAATTCTAACTTACCCCGAGCCATATCTCTACATTTTAGTCCCAATCCCCGTAGAGGCTTAGCGATATTACTGGAGAGGTAAAGGGATAGTAAGAATATCAGTAGCACAGTGATGCCGCTAACAATAAAGAGTGCGGAGAGGGAATCTCTGAAAAGCAGAAAACAGACTAGAGAGGCTACAAGGAGTATTACATAGGAAAAGGTAATTCGCCACTTAATAGCAGAGCGTCCGGGAAACATCTCTTTATCCCTCAAACTTATAGCCAATACCCCATACTGTCAGCAAGCATTGGGGTTGGCTAGGAGACTCTTCCAACTTCTCCCGTAGCCAGCGGATGTGTACATCTACAGTGCGGGTATCACCCTCAAAGTCATATCCCCAGACTTCATCCAGAAGCTGACTACGGCTAAATACCTGCCCTCTGTTTCTTACTAGAAAGGCGAGCATGTCAAATTCCTTGAGTCTCAGGACAAGGGGGACCCCCTTGAGTGTAGCCTGGCGTCGCACCATATCTACCTCCAGATTACCTGCCTTAAGAGGAGGAGGATGCCTTCCTGTGTCAAAGGATACCATAGTGGAGCGGCGTATTAAAGCTCGAATTCTAGCCATAAGCTCTCTTAAACTGAAAGGCTTGGTAATATAATCATCGGCACCTAGTTCCAATCCTACCACCTTGTCTATCTCTTCTGTCTTAGCGGTAAGCATCAGAATAGGAGTATTCATTTCCTTACGGAGGATGCGGCAGACCTCCAGTCCATCTATTTCAGGGAGCATGATATCGAGTAGGATTAGGTCAGGCTTCTCCTGACGAGCTTTATCTATAGCCTGAATACCATCACTGGCAACTAGAACAAGGTAACCCTCACGGGAAAGATTATATCGTAGAATATCCACTAAAGTAGCATCATCTTCAACGACAAGTATCTTCTTCATATTATCTACCACTACTTCCTGATTACTATTATAGCAGACCTGCAGTATTTACCACACTCTGAGCTATGGGGGTAATCCTTGCACTGTTGCCATCGGACTGTTACACTAGAATTCACTAGAATCGGAGATTTGAAGAGGTTGAAAGCCTGGCAAACCATGCGAAAGGGACTCTGAAGGAGGAAAGAAATGCCTGAAGGTAAAGAGGTGCCTGAGTTTTATTCAGACCAGTTTGAGATTGTCGGAGGTCCTTACGGTGTAACTATCAATTTTAAGAAAACTCCTCCAGAACCTCGTATGGGGGCTCCTGAAGTTGTCTCCAGAACTCGCATGAGTTGGGAACATACCAAGAGTATGGTCTATGTGATGTGGCGCTACGTCAGAAAAGTTGAGCAGGAATCAGGTGTTTCTTACCCCGTACCAATGAAGGTTCTTTCTGAACAGAGCATTGGACGAGAGGACTGGGATAGCTTCTGGAAGTCCTCTCCTCTCTTCTAAGGAGAGGAGTCCTTCAATAGAAATTTAAGGGGAAGAGATGAATCTGATAAGGCAGTTGCGTAATCTCCAGGAGGTAGACCTCAATCTGGAGAAAGCTACTCTAATGCTACAGCAGATAAAATCCCAACTGAATAGTAACCCTATCTTAGTGGAATTGGAGGAATTAGAGCGGAATCTCACCCAGAAACAGGGGGAATTGGGTGAGCTTGAGAAGGAGCAACGAACCCTTGAGTGGAAGGTGGAGGACCTCTCATCCAAGGTACTTTCTATAGAGGAGAAGCTGTATAGTAATACTGTGAAGAATCCCAAGGAACTACAGCACCTCCAACAAGAAGTAGAGGGATTTAGGTCAAGTGTCCAGCCTGAAGAGGACAAGATTCTCAATCTAATGGTACAAGTTGAGGCGGTACAGAGGGAAATTACTGAGGGAGAAATTCGGCGCAAAGAATTACAAGAGGATTGGAAACACAAAAGTCAACTTCTACTGGCAGAAAGCAGCAGGATAGAGAGAGTTCTATCTGAGGATGGTCAGAAACGTGGAGCTCTAGCGGCAGAAATAGACCCCGCTTATCTCAAGTTATATGAAACACTTCGGGCAGATAAACAGGGTAGAGCCATAGTTCAGATTAAACAGGGGAGATGTGGAGGTTGCCTTATTACCCTTCCTTTAAACATCATGCGCCGTGCCAGATTGGAAAACCAACTACTTCAATGTAGCAACTGCGGACGAATACTATACCTGTTATAACCTCTGCAAACCAAGGCCATCGAATATCTCAACTATCATATCAATACGATTCAGACTGTAGAAATGCAGACATCTGACATTATGGCTTAGCAGCTCCTCACATTGCTTTATGGTAAACTCCATGCCAATCTTTCTTGCCTCATCGGGGGAGGCACTCGCTTCTTTCAGGCGTTGAACCAGAGAATCTGGCAGAGTTGCACTACATAGTTGACTGAGACGATTTATTCGTTCGAAATCTGTAATGGGCATAATCCCAACAATAATAGGAACATGGATACCTGCCTTCTCTGTCATTTCCACAAAGTCATAGAAAAAGCGGTTTTCGAAGAACATTTGGGTAATGGCAAACTCAGCCCCTGCCTCTATCTTGTGTTTTGTATATGATATATCTGCTGCAAGACTAGGGGATTCAATATGACCCTCCGGGTACACCCCAACCCCAATACAAAAGGTCTTGAATGAAGCTATCAAGCGAATCAAGTCCGTAGCATGAGAGTAATTATCTTTTGGAGGGGTAAGTTGTACTCCACCCTCAGGTGGATCACCCCTGAGTGCTAAAATGTTTCTGATTCCGCTATCCTTATAATCTGCCAAAATAGCCCTGAGTTGTTCTTCACCTTGGCTGATACAGGTTAAGTGTGGCATAGGCAGCAGAGAGGTCTCATCTTTTATACGCTTGATCATATGTTGAGTATTCTTTGAGGTGCCGCTTCCAGTACCGCATGTTACTGATATGAAGGAGATATTTAGTGATTCCAGTTTTTGAAGGGACTTGACTAATCGGTCTTCTGCCTCTTTACTCCTGGGAGGGAAAATTTCAACTGAGATACTTCTCCCCTGCTGCCTTATAATATCCGATATCTTCATCCGCTCAGCAATCTCTCTATTACACTCCCATTTCAGCCAGGTCAACTACACATTGAACTCTAACTATAACCATATAACCTAATCTAGCATAATAGCTTATCATAGATTGCATATGCCGTCAAAAAGAGACGTGGATTCAAATTGCCATTGCGAGGAGTGCTAGCGACGAAGCAATCTCAGAATCCCCCCTTTCTAAAGGGAGACTAAGGGGGATTGCTTTGCTTCGCTCGCAATGACACAGGTGAATGGTTAATAAATAATCTCGTACTCTCCCTTGATGAATATATGATGAGATAATAGAATGACTCCATCCTAGCTGAAGGGGGGGAAGTGATGTTAGGCTATAAGGTCAGGATTGTTGCTATTCTAGTGGTGCTAGCTCTCCTGTTGCCGTCTCTCGCTGGATGCAGTTGCACCAGGGAAGAGATGAAGGTAGCTGTCCTCCACATTGGTTCAATAGAGGATTATGGATGGACCTACGAAGGTCACTTAGGAGCTCAAGCAATGGCTGAAGAGTTATCTTATGTCGAACTTTCAGAGAAGGAGAACGCTTGTGGCTCTGACGCTCCACAGATAATGAAGGAATATGCTGAGTCAGGGTGCAAAGTAATCTTCTGCCACAGTTGGGATTTTGGGGAGTATATCGAAGAGGTAGCTTTAGAATATCCTGAAGTTATATTCATGTGGGGAAGTGGAACTGAGAAAAAGGCTCCTAATGCTGGCATATATTTTGCCAGGCTATATGAAGGTGAATTCCTGGCGGGAATGGTAGCCGGTGCGATGACCAAGACAAACAAGATTGGCTATACTGCCCCTGTTGAAATACCTGAAGTGATAAGGAATATTGATGCCTTTGCCAGAGGGGTTGCCTCAGTAAATTCCGAGGCAAAGGTCTATGTAGAGTGAGTAGGCGAATGGTGTAACCCACTAAAGGAGAGGGAAGTAACTTTATCCCTTATTGATGATGAAGGGTGTGATGTCATCACCAGTTACTGCGATTCTAATGCTGCAGCACTAGCAGCAAACGATAAGGGTGTCTACTATATAAGCACTAATTCAGATATGAGGGAATTTGCCCCGGATGTGTTTCTAACCGGAGTTGTTTGGAACTGGGCTCCTATAATGACCGATATAGTAGAGGCAGTGCATGAGGGAACCTGGGATGAGTATCCCGGTCAGGACTGGTGGTACGGGCTGGCTGAAGGAGAGATAAAGCTCGCCCCCTTTACTGATTTAGTCCCTGAGGATGTAAGAGAGACAGTTGAAGTGAAAAAACAAGCGATTATCACTGGAGAGTTTGAAATCTTTCCAGGGATGACTGATGAACAATTACGGGAAATCTGTGATTTTGACTCAAACATAGTAATAGTGTAGCGGGTGAATTTCCCTAAACTCTGCTAGCTGAGTGATGCTATGAAGGTAGGTGTCCAGTTTTCAGATTGTTATTGTTTCATATTTGACAATATAGCCTGTCTCAGATAGACTCTATTTTACCCTCAGGGGATAGTCTTGTACTCATACATAGTAAGGAAGAAGCTGGAGTGGCCCCGTGGTGTAGCGGCCTAACATGCCACCCTGTCACGGTGGAGATCGGGGGTTCGAATCCCCCCGGGGTCGCCACTTTATAAGCTCTCGCTGATAAATCCCCAACTCCAAGCAAAAATCCTCCTGGATGGAGATAAACCTCATTATTATTTGTTTGACCTCTCCCATCTTGTAGAGTAATCGTTCACCTGTATCATTGCGAGCCCTTCGGCTTCGCTCAGGGTAAACTCCGCGAAGACGCAAAGCTAATCTCACCCTCTAACAAATCCCCCTTTTCTAAGGGGGGGGGAGAATGGAAGACTCCCCCCTTTCTAAAGGGAGATTTTGAGATTGCTTCGTCCCTTGGCACCCCTCGCAACGACAATGAGAAGGAGTGAACGCTTACAATTAGCCATTGTAGCGCCGAGGTTTATCCTCGGCAGGGGTGGGGGACAAGTCCCCACGCTACTGCCGCTCAGGGGGGATGAAAACATCTCCCCTGAGCTGAACCATGAAGAGTCATTCAACTGATGCGCCATGGCGTAGGGATAGACTTTTAGGTCTGAACCCCGATCAAGCTCCTCCTGATCTCCTCCGGACTAAGCTTTATGTATCAGTAGTCAGCCATCAGCGGTCAGCCGTCTTCTTTTTATTCAACACCCCCACGTCCGCCACAAATATTACTTTGTCTATCTCGTATTTCGTTTTCAGTTCCTTTAACGCCGGTATCAAGGTATGCCCCTCGTACATTCCCCCTTCATACAGGTTATACCCCACAAGCAGTCCTTCTTTCGTTACCAGCAAGGCGAGTAATACCTGATACAAGGCAGAAGGCGGAAGCAACCTAACAGTCTTCAGTCTATGAACCTACTACTAACTTATGTTTTTCAGCCTTTCTATTGCTTCGTTATCCAGCTTGT
>JAUWOP010000006.1 GCA_030612045.1 Chloroflexota bacterium
ATAACAAACAATCCGTTTATCCTCGGCAGGGGTGGGGGACAAGCACCCACGCTACTATGAAAATTCTAGCTGGCTCAAGGGGGAATGTTTTCATCCCCAGCAAAGAATGAGCAAGGTTAGGGATGACAATGTCCCCAACAAGCGTAGAAAAGCTGAGATTGTTGTCCGAAGCTGAGAACTACCTGCGTCCCGGTGTGACCCTCGATGGGCTGGAAGCGATTGCCAGTCAAATGAGCGATAACGAATTTGCAGAAAGGATGGTGAAAGCTCGTTCCAATCTCTTTCAACAGATCTCAAGATTTGATAAGCGGGTTGCCTGAAGCTGTTTTCTTTCTTTTATCCACATATCCACCACTGTCCACAAAGAAAGAAAGGATTATTACTGTTACCATTATCCTTCAGGCTCATTATTCGATTAGAATAGACTAGTCTCTGTGATCCACGGATTAAGGTAAACAGCCTTACAATGTTCTCTCTCGTATGTTATGATAAATAGTGTGCGTATTGATATTCTTACCTTGTTCCCAGATATGTTTGCCGGGCCATTCAATGAAAGCATCATAGGGCGTGCTGTTGAGCGTGGTCTAGTACATATCTCCATTCACAATCTCCGCGATTATACTCATGATAGGCATCATACAGTGGACGATTGCCCTTACGGTGGTGGGGTAGGAATGATACTGAAGCCAGAGCCACTATTTGAGGCGGTAGAGTCTATAAAGTCGGCAGTAATCCAAAGAGGTGAAGCTACACCACGAGTTGTGCTACTTACCCCACAGGGAGGGCTTTTCTGCCAGCATATTGCCGCAGAAATGGCAAATCTCAAGGCTCTTCTCTTAATCTGTGGCCACTATGAAGGAATAGATGAAAGGGTGCGGGAGCACCTGATTGATGACGAAATTAGCATCGGTGATTATGTACTTACTGGTGGTGAGTTGGCAGCGATGGTAGTAGTGGATGCCATAGTGCGTTTGCTCCCTGGCGTCTTAGGAGCAGATTCGGCACTAAATGAGGATTCCCATACAAACGGACTTCTGGAGTATCCTCAGTATACCCGTCCCAGGGAATATCGCGGCTGGGAGGTGCCCCCTATCTTGCTTTCGGGAAACCATGCTGAGATTGCACGATGGCGGGGAGAACAATCCTTGTCCCGCACTCGCCAACGGCGCCCTGACTTATTAGCCAGAGATTCCGATACTAAAGCGAAACGGGAAAATTAAGTTTCGCGATTTCTGGACTTTATAATGTCATAAGAAGGTTGAGGAGGCTATATTGTGGGTTTAGCCCTGCAACGGTTCTTTCCTGCTAAACAGGTTGAGGCTCAAAAACATCAAACCAGGAAAAACCACAATCAGTACTTTACCCCTGAGTTTGCCGCCGAGAAGGCTCTTTCGCTTATTCCAGAGGGAAAGATAAAAAGTGTAATTGACCCTGCGGTAGGGGATGGCGCGTTTATTAAAATAGCTTCTAAAATGTGGGATAATTCAAGCTTGTTTGGGATAGACATTGATGAAAGCATAATATTGGGATTAAAAAAATTAAATTTACCAAATTCTTTCTTCGTTTGCTCCGATAGTTTATTAAAACAAACCTGGCATTTACCTGAAATTCAAAAGATTCTTTCAACCGGTGGTTTTGACCTTGTGGTAGGCAATCCCCCTTTTAGTAGTTGGTTTAGCAGGATAAACTCAAAGGAGATATTATCAAATTTTAAATTAGCCTGTAAAAACGGAAATTTGGCCAGAAGTCTGGGAATTGAGATACTTTTTCTTGAAACCTTTATAAACTTAGCTAGAGAAGATGGCTTTATTATAATTGTTCTTCCCGATGGTATCTTATCTAATCCCCAATACAAATATATCAGAGGCTTTATTTTGAGGGAAACAAAAGTCTTACAAATAATCAATCTTCCCAGGAATGTATTTAAGGACACTTCCGCTAAAACAAGTATTCTCATTCTACAGAGACGAAAAACAGCCGGCATGAAGTACCTTAGCGAGATAAGTGATTTAGGGAAAACAGGTGAAGTAAACAACATCATAAAAGTCAGGGGAGAAAACCTGATAAATAGAATGGATTACTTTTATTACTATAATATACAAAGGAATTCCCTTAAAGGATTGATAGATAAGGGTATTTTATTCAGCCCACTAGCAGATTTTATCGTTTATTGTAAAACTGGAAAAACTCTTTATGGAAAAGAAAAAGGTTTTTCAGGCAAAGGCTTGAGATTTCTCCATGCAACAAATATTACAGATGTTGGAATTAGCTATAAAAAAGATGAGAGATTTATCGATCCCTTAAGTAAAATGTATTTTCCTGATGCATATGCTAAAATGGGAGACATACTTTTTGTAAGGGTCGGTGTCGGCTGTGCAGGGAAAGTGGCTATCGTTGGTGCTGAAGAGGACGAAGGAGTAGCAAGCGATTATATCTATATATTTAGGGTAAAAGATGTAAATCCATATTTCCTTACTCTTTATCTAAAGACAAGGTTTGGAAAGGATTCTATAAATCTTCTCAAGCATGGAGTCGGAACAGTAAGTATAAACAAAACAGACCTTTTATCCTTACCTATTCCACTTATCCCCGAAAGTATTCAATTGGAAATTGAAGGAAGATACAAAAGCATTCTCACCAGATATCGTAAAGACCCAGAGGGTAGAAATATTAAGGCAGATATGACTTCTTTAATTTTCTACCTTGAAGAGAGAATTAAGAACTCAAAGGAGACTTTATGTGGAGATGTGAGATATGTAGAAAAGACTTCAGCGATAGTAGAATGGCAATAGAATTAAGGTTCGGTTACATAGATGGTGCAGAAGCCAAAGGAAAGAATCAGGACAAGGGCAAATGAAGTAGAATATGAGATGTATATGGCAGGTAGAGAAGGCAACAAAAACATCTACAAGTGGCCGGCATCGGAAATTACTCTCAATAGAATCACTATCACTGGATGTTAAATAGTCAGGAGGATGGAGATGCGAACCCACGTGATGTTCCCTGACGAATTAGTGAAGGATGTAGACAGGCTAGTGGGAAGGAGAAAAAGGAGTCGCTTCGTGACGGATGCGGTTAGAGAGAAACTAAGACGCGAGAGGCTACTCTCTGCTCTGGGGGAAACGGCAGGTATTATCTCAGCGGAGGAGTATCCTGAGTGGGCTACCACAGAGAAGGTTGCTGCCTGGGTCCGAAAATCTCGACACGAGGATATGCAACGATTGGAGAGGTTATTCAGTGATGGCTAGATATTTGCTGGATACCACTGCTCTCATTGACTATTTGGCTGGACGCCAAGTGGTAGTTGAGGTAATAAAAGAGCTCGCTAAGGGGGGACACTCGCTGGGAGTTTGTGGCATCAATATTGCTGAGCTTTATTCGGGTCTCAAAGAAGAGAAACGCCTGCAGGCCGATTACCTCATTGACAGCCTGCTTTATTATGAGATTACTCTTCAGGTGTCGAAGATGGCAGGAGGTTATCGCTTCGCCTTTGCCAGGCAAGGCAAAACACTATCAGTAGCCGACACTATAGTGGCTGCCACTGCAATAGTAAATGAAGCGATACTGATTACAGCCAATAAAAAGGATTACCCTATGGATGAAATCAAGGTCTTGGAGCAACCTTGAGAGGAGAAGGAGATAACATCCCAGAAGATGATAATACTTTTAAGATACCAGAAGGAGCACTACAATGAATGCTATCACTACTTTTGATAGCACCAGGGAGTCACTCCTTGATATGTTACGAAGTATTCGGAAAGGTGAAACCCAACTTCCTGACTTCCAGCGGGGATGGATATGGGATGATGAACATATTAAGAGTTTGCTGGCAAGCGTCTCACTATCCTATCCTATTGGTACCGTGATGATGTTACAGACAGGAAGTGAGGATGTACATCTCAAACCACATCTTGTGGAAGGTGTTTTTTGGGATGATCCTCCTGAACCTGAGCGCCTTATTCTTGATGGTCAACAACGACTTACCTCGTTCTTACAGGCGATATATGCCGATAGACCGGTAGACACCAGAGACGCGCGTGGTGCTCATATCCGGCGTTGGTACTACATAGACATCGCTCAAGCCATGAATTCTGATGGAGATAGGGAAGAGGCAATCAAAAGTCTTCCGGAGGACCGAAGGATTATAAACTTCCGCCGTGAAGTCATAGCTGATTATTCAACTCCTGAAAAAGAGTACGAAGCCGGCTTGTTTCCTTTATCACAAGTATTTGATGATACTGAGTGGAGATGGGGATATGAGAAATTCTGGGACTATGATAAAGAGAAAGCAAAACTTTTTGGTGAATTTGAAAAGGAGCTTATTGAACGCTTTAAGCAATACCAGGTACCTCTTATCCTGATGCGAAAAGAGACCCCAAAGGAAGCCGTATGTCAGATATTTGAGAAGGTAAATACCGGTGGAGTGTCGCTAACAGTATTTGAGTTACTTACTGCCACCTACGCTGCAGATAACTTCAGACTGCGAGATAATTGGACTGAGCGAAAGAGGCATTTTAAAGAACAGAAGGAACAGAAAGTGCTGGCTAGAGTCGAGAGTACTGATTTTCTTCAAACTATTACACTACTGACGACATATGCTAGACGGCATCAAAGCATTGCGAATGGTATAAGCATTGACAATGCACCAGGAATTAGTTGTAAAAAGAAGGAGATTCTTCGTCTTTCGCTTGATGATTATAAGACTTGGGCAGACCGGGCTGCAAAAGGATTCGAGAAGGCCGCCAGGTTTTTACATAGCCAGAAAATCTTTGCCGCCCGCGACATACCTTACCAAACTCAGCTTGTTCCGTTTGCAGCAATTCTGGCTGTTTTGGAAGACCGCGCTGATAGTGATGGTGTAAAAGCAAAACTTGCTCGTTGGTACTGGTGTGGTATTCTGGGTGAACTGTATGGCGGCGCAATCGAAACTCGGTTCGCCAAGGACTTACCTGAGGTGGTGGAGTGGGTTAGTGATGACACTGAACCTTCTACGGTTTCCGATGCAAATTTCGTACCTGAGCGTTTACACACACTTCGAAACCGTAACAGTGCTGCCTACAAAGGACTACACGCACTTCTGCTACGAGACGGATGCCAAGATTTCCGCACAGGCGATAATATTGATGAGCAATTATACTTTGAAGACGCAATTGATATACACCACATTTTCCCTCAACACTGGTGCGGAAACAATGGAATTGATATGAAGCTTTGTGGCTGTATTGTTAATAAAACCCCGCTCTCTGCCAAGACCAATAGGATTATCAGTGGTAACGCACCAAGTACATATTTACCGCATGTGCAAAAGAGGAGCGGCTATGACGATAATCGGATGGTGGAAATCTTGCAGTCTCATGTCATCGAGCCGAAATCCCTGCAGTCAGATGATTTTGGCTCTTTCTTCAAGTCACGTGAGAAGGCTCTGCTAGATCGTATAGAGAAAGCTATGGGTAAGCATGTTGCACGAGTAACTACATCGCAGGATTTTGATATCCCTGAAGAAGAACTAGAAGCGGAGGAGTAATTTGCAGGCAATGACTTTCCGGGATAGCGAAAAGGAGAGATATAAGGAGCTGAAGCCGAAGTTGTTCATCCCTGAAGCCCGGTGTGATGGTTATTATCGTAGACATCCATACTTCTTTTGCCTGGCCGATGACTACTCTTGTGAGAACCTTTACAAAACTATTAGAGAGTGTGCTATCGGATATTTTGGGTGTCGACACATCCCCTGGCATGACGGCCTTGACAAGAGGCACTTGCCCAGCAATCACCTGTGTTGTTCCCAGTCATGCTGTGTAAATTTCCTTTACCCAATGACAACTAACCCGAAGCTACTTGCTAGTGTCTTCCGGTACTTCTATCCAGAACTGGCAGAGCCGCTTCCGGTCGATAAGGATTTGCCACTAAAGGGTTCATTCCCGTATATGGCTTTTGAGTGGATTGGTGTCCGTGACTATTTGGGCGAGGCCAAACGCAAAGGAGCAGAACGAACTCGAGGAGCGTATTTCACCAGCGCTGACTTTATCTTCCGCTTCGAAAGAGAGGATGGGAAAATACAAATAGTCCTTGGAGAATGGAAATACACAGAAGACTATCGCAGATTAGATAAGGGCATTGAAGTCAGGAAGCAGAATTATCACCTCGCATTCAATAGAGATGGCGGAGTGTTTAAACAACGTGGTGAAAACCTTTATGGCGCCTTGTTCTTTGACCCGTTCTACCAGCTCATGCGCCTTCAATTGCTCGCTCAGGAGATGGAACTCAGTCGAGAAATGGGTGCTGATGTTGTGAGTGTGCTCCATATTTGTCCCGAGGCTAACAGGGAGTTTAGGGACAGGGTAACTTCTCCTCACTTGGCAGATATGTTTCCCGATAAAGGTGTGCTCGAAATCTGGAAAGAGTTGGTTCCCCAAGACAAGTTCATGAGCATCTCAGTTGAGGACTTGCTTAAAACTATAATAGAGCGGGTGACAGTAGATGACCAAGGGTGGGCAGATTATCTCAGTACCCGGTACGGGTGGGACAGGCTATCCAAAAAGAGTAGCGTTGCCACTCCTGTGGTAACGAGTCATTCGTCGTGACAGGAGTCACGACGCTACACGAAATGAGATCTTGGGTAATCTCAGGACGAATATTCCAGAGTATTTTTTATAGAAAGGAACTTTGACCAACGATGGACATGAATACAATAATCGATGTAGCGCCCAACCCTAATATCCCGCTTATCAACCCTGGGGATACGGTGAAGGTGAGTGTTAAGATAAAAGAGGGTGACCACGAGCGAATTCAGCCATTCCAAGGCATCGTAATTGGAGTCAGGAAAGGGAAGATTAATTCCAGCTTTACTGTGAGACGCTCCGCTTACGGGATAGGGGTAGAACGCACCTTCTTTTTCTACTCCCCTATGATAGAAAGTGTGGAGATAATACAAAGGGGGAAGGTACGTCGTGCCAAACTCTACTATTTGCGGGGCCTGAGTACTAAGGCAACCCGTGCTAAGATAAAGGCTGTACCAAGGATAAAGTCAACATCTGCATCTGCAGATAGCATGGTGGAGGAGATACTTGAGCCAGAGTCTATAGCTACTGAGGTAGAAGATATACTTGAATCAGAAGCTGAGGAGTAATTCAGGAGCATGGACTATGCTGAGGTTGCTGTCAACTCATCGATAGCACAGCACTATACCTTCAGCTATGCCCTACCTTCCCATCTCTCCGCTGCCCCAGGTCAAGCTGTGTGGGTGCCCTTTGGGTCCAGAGTGCTTCAAGGCATCGTAATGCAGCTTACTGAGCAACCTAGTGTAGAGCAAACGAGGGATATAATTGATGTCATAGACCATCACCCTATTTTGTTCCCTTACCAGGTAAAGCTTGCCTCGTGGATTAGCGAGCACTATCTTGCTTCTCCCTTTGAATCTGCTGCCTTGATGCTCCCTCCCGGATTCGAGCGGAAACTGCTCACCTTCATTGAGCCTCCTCCTCACCCTCCAGGAGCAGTGGTAGGCTCAATAACCAGAGAACAAAGAGATGTCCTCTATCTTCTGGAGAAGAAGCGAAGGGTGTCATTACGGGAGATAGAGAAGGCGCTGGGTAAGAAGAAGGCTATCATTGTGGTAGACCAGCTTCTCCGCAAGGGATTGCTTAGTAAGACCCGGGAATTAGAAAAGGCTCGAGTAAGCCCGAAACTCGTCTCCTGCGTGCGACTGTGTGTTGATGCTGATACCGCTCAGAAAGAAGCGGAATCCCTATCACACCGTGCCCCCAAACAGGCAGAGCTGATACACTTCCTGATGAGCCACCCAGGCGCAATTTCTCTCTCTGAGATTCGAGAGCAAGCTGGCAGCCATCAGTTAACAGTCAACACCCAGATAGTAGAAGCCCTGAAGCACAAGGGGCTAGTATGCACGGAACAGGTGAGAGTATCTCGCGACCCACTGATACGCTATAGTTTTTCTACATCTACCCCACCTGCTCTTAGTTCTGAACAGGAGGAGGCACTGCATCCTATCAAACTTGCCCTGGAGCAAAGCAGTGAAAAGGGTAGCACAACATTTCTATTGCATGGCATCACCGGGAGTGGGAAGACAGAGATTTATCTTCAGGCTTTGAGCCATACTATTTCTATGGGCAGGCGAGGTATAGTCCTGGTGCCTGAGATTGCTCTCACACCTCAGACTATAGAGCGTTTTGCCAGCCGTTTCCCCCAGCGTGTAGCGATACTCCACAGCAGGCTTTCCCTCAGGGAGCAGTTCGATGAATGGCAGAGGATAATAGAGGGGGATTTCGATGTGGTGATTGGCTCCAGAGGGGCTATCTTTGCTCCTCAGCCAGACCTGGGACTAATCGTCATCGATGAAGAACACGAATGGACATACAAGCAGCATGACCAGTCACCCCGCTATCATACCAGGGAGGTTGCCCTAAAACTGGCTGAACTCACAGGAGCAGTGGTTATCCTGGGGAGTGCTACCCCTAATATTGAAAGTTTCTATCATGCACAGAAAGGAGACTACCATCTCCTCAACCTTTCTTACCGTGTCGCCCTCCGTGGTTTACCCTCACTACCTGAAGTTGAGGTGGTCGATATGCGTCATGAGGTTAAATCAGGTAACAGGGGCTTGCTAAGCAGACCTTTAACTCGGGCAATGGAAGGTGTCCTCTCTGCCGGAGAGCAGATAATCCTGTTTCTTAACCGCCGCGGCTCGGCTACATTCATCCAGTGTCGTGACTGCGGCTTCGTGATGCAGTGCCCACACTGTGATTCCCCCCTCACATATCACTCCGATAAAGATATTCTACTCTGTCACTTGTGTAACTACCACAGGAAAAATGTGACAGTTTGTCCCCAGTGCTGGAGTCAGAGGATAAAATTCCTCGGTAGTGGTACTAAAAAAGTAGAGGAGGAAACTGCCAGTGTATTTCCTGGGGCACGGTTATTGCGCTGGGATAGAGATGTTACCATGAAAAAACACGCTCACGAAGATATCCTGCATAAGTTTACTAACCGTGAAGCTGATATCCTTATTGGCACCCAGATGATAGCCAAGGGACTTGACCTGCCGGCAGTTACCCTTGTAGGGGTAATCTCTGCCGATACCGCACTACGTCTTCCTGACTTTCGTGCCGCAGAGCGTACCTTTCAACTCCTTACTCAAGTAGCAGGGAGAGCAGGACGTGAGGCTCTCCCAGGACGAGTTATCATCCAGACCTTCTCTCCGTATCACTATGCCATCCGCGCTGCTGCAAAATATGACTACGAGTCCTTCTATGAGGAGGATGCTGGGTGGCGGCGGCAATATGGTTATCCTCCCTTTACCCATTTTCTTCGCTTAATTTACCTCCATACTAATCAATTCCGTTGCCAGCAGGAGGCGGAGCGAGTATCACGGCTCCTTAGAAACGAGATAGTCTCCCGCGGGATACCTAACCTATCAGTTATTGGTCCCTCCCCCGCCTTTCTGTCCCGAATAAGAGGAAGATTTCGCTGGCAGATAATCCTGCGGGGCTCTGCTCCCGACTCTCTGCTCCGGGAGGTACCCCTCCCCCAGGGGTGGGCAATAGATGTTGACCCTGTATCACTCTTGTAAACAAACACTCATGGGCGATTGCTTCAATCCCCCCATACTTCTTATGAGATGCTTCTATCTGTTATAATAAGGGTAAATCTACACAGTGGTTAGTTGATACTATGATAGATAATCTTGGACTTGTCACGCTCGAAGAAGCCGCCCGAACAGTTGGCAAAACTTCTCTTTTCGTTGTGGCTAACGATCGTTTCCGGCAGTGAATTTAGTTTGAGGTGGTATGCATGAAGATATTCAAGGCAAACATCGAGATAATATGTGGCGAATACGGTTTTCTAGAGACTCGGTTACCTGTCGGTAAGGATTTTCATGAGGCGGAAAGAACAGTAAATGAACAGGTCGATAAAGAAAATTCAATGTATCATGGAGAAACATTTTATAAGTTAGCATCAATCGAGGAATTCAATTATCTGGATAATTACAAGGTAGAGTATAGATTGAATGGAATTTAATGCAGGTTAATATTATTCAATGAAGAAGAAGCTGGTATAGCACTTCGGCCAGAGATTGACACGAGATTCACCGTGTTTGCGCCAAACAGGAAGAGTATCCCTTAAGGTCAAATCCCAGCAACCAAGCTGTGGAATTATCAATAAGGTGCTGCATACTAACCTGCACGGGGCGTCGCCAAATTGAGCCTGGTGCTGCTTCCAAGGCTGGTTTGATTGGCACTTGGTGGAATGAGAAAAGGCATGATATGCTTGCCAGTGCTCTCTATATAAGCTTCTTGATGTAGCAAGAAAAGAAGGATGGTTATAAAAATTAAGAATGGGTAAAGGAGAAAATAGTAATGAGGTACAAATTGACTGCCATAATTGAAAAGGAAGGTGATGGTTATGTTGCTCTGTGCTCAGAGCTTGATATAGCGAGTCAGGGTGATAGCGTTGAAGATGCTCGTAGAAACTTACTGGAAGCACTGTCATTGTTTTTTGAATGTGCCTCACCTCAAGAGATACAAGAGAGGCTGTCACAAGAGATATATATAACTCCGGTTGAGATTTCTGTTGGGTAAGTTAGGAGTTTTTTCAAGGGAAGAGGTCTGTAAGATTCTTGTTAGAAATGGTTTTGTTGAGGTAAGAAGACGAGGAAGTCATATTGTGATGCAAAAGAAGATAGAAAATACTACAATTACTGTTCCAGTTCCAAACCACAAAGAAATCAAGAAAGGCACTCTACAATCAATAATTCGCCAAACAGGTATCCCAAAGGGTGAATTTGAAGTTTAATTATAAAAATACATCTCTTAACAAGACTGTCGAAAAAGGGCAATGAGCCTCCACTGATTAGTAGAATGGGCAGTAATGTGATAGTGTAGTCACGCTGGTCATCATGCGGAAAACCATAGTATTCGGATAGTCGAAGGAGATTACGATGGATTTTGCTAACGAGATTATCCACGGTGATTGTGAGGAAATCCTAAAGCAGTTTCCAGATGATTCTATTGACCTGATTTTTACTTCACCACCATACGCAGACCAGAGACAAAGAACTTACGGTGGTGTGAAGCCTGATAATTATGTAGATTGGTTTCTCCCCAAAGCTGCGCAATTCTTGCGTGTGCTGAAACCTACGGGAACCTTTATCCTGAATATCAAAGAGAGAGTCGTAGATGGTGAGAGGCATACTTATGTCATTGAATTGATTTTGAAGATGAGAGAAGGGCAGGGATGGTTATGGACCGAGGAGCTCATATGGCATAAAAAGAATTCGTACCCCGGCAAATGGCCCAATAGGTTTAGGGATAATTGGGAGCGATTACTTCAATTCAACAAACAAAAGAAATTCAATATGTATCAGGAAGCGGTTGTTGTTCCTGTTGGAGATTGGGCTAAAGACCGTCTAGCCAGTCTGAGCGAAACTGATAAAATAAGGGATGAGTCAAAGGTAGGGAGCGGCTTTGGCAAAAATGTCTCAAATTGGCTTGGACGTGATAAGGTGTATCCTACTAATGTCATCCATATGGCTACCGAATGCTCAAACAAGAATCACAGTGCTACTTTCCCTGTCGATTTACCCGCTTGGTTCATCAAGCTGTTTACAAGAGAAGGCGATGTTGTTCTAGACCCTTTCGTCGGTTCTGGTACAACAGCATTAGCTGCAATTCAACTTGGCAGAAGGCACGTTGGCATTGACATCAATGAAGAATATGTCCAGTTGGCACGAAAGCGCATCACAGAAACCCAAATTCGGATGCCAATTATAGCCGAAGCTCCTGATAAAGCGTATCCGACCGTAAGCTAAAACAGAGGCAATGCAATGAATCCGTTGAATTTAGACGAAGTCCGAGAGTACGTAAACGAGAACATCGTTGATTTCCATCAGCGAAGGATAAAGTCCTTGGAAGACTTGAAACTCGAAAAGCTGTTGAAGAAGAACCCATATCTATTCAAGGCAAAGAATATAGCGACTGCTGGAGAGTTAGTGTCTGGCTTGCTGGATGCTTTCCTTTCGTCATCTGAAGAAAAACTCTTTGGTGACTTCCTTGAGGGTTTGGCTGTTTTAATAGCAAGCAAAACCTGTGATGGACATAAATCCACAGCTTCAGGAGTTGATTTGGAGTTCTTCAACAAGGGTGCGCACTACGTGGTTTCTGTCAAATCTGGAACAAACTGGGGTAATAGTTCCCAGCAAAGGAAGTTGGAGGAAGACTTACGAAATGCCGTTATCAGAGTTAGACAATCAAAGCACGGGGCAAATGTCCAATCGGTTCTGGGCATCTGTTACGGAAAAACGAAAACTAGCTATGTTCGGGGATACCTGAAGGTTGTTGGACAAAACTTCTGGTATCTGATTAGCGAAAACGAAGCCTTGTACACGGACATCATTGAGCCAATAGGCTACAGAGCGAGGCAACATAACGAGGTTTTTCTCAAGGAGAAAAGCCGGGTGATAAACAGATTTACAAAACTGTTCATTGACAGGTTCTGTGATGATACAGGTGCGATAGATTGGGTAAAACTCGTTGAGTTCAATAGTGGCAACTACGATTTGGATGGGTTCTTGCCTTAATTTCTTGGCGCTTAAAATGGAATTAACTTCACCCCTTAATAAGATGCTGCAGCCGACCACAGTGGTGGGTGCCAAATTCGCTCTCGTTTTTGCAATGGGAATATGTTATAAGTTGAGCCTAGTCATTATGTGGAAGGCTATAGATTAAGTAGAATACCAGGTGGTATAGCCACTGAGAAAGGTAAACTATGGAAAAGATTGTTTCTCTATGTAAGAGACGCGGGTTTATCTTCCCAAGCAGCGAGATTTACGGAGGGTTAAATAGCTGCTGGGATTATGGACCCCTGGGTATTGAATTGAAGCGCAATGTTAAAGAGGCATGGTGGCGCTCCATGGTTCGAGAGAGAGACAATATAGTGGGGCTGGATACCAGTATCCTGATGAATCCTCAGGTCTGGCAGGCAAGCGGACATCTAGAAGGGTTTGCTGACCCACTGAGAGAGTGCAAGAGCTGCCACCAGCGGTGGCGCGCCGATGAAGTAGCGAGGGATACCTGTCCCTCCTGCAGTGGAGAGCTTACCACCCCCCGGATGTTCAACCTGATGTTCAAGACCTTCATGGGTGCAGTGGAAGATTCTACCAGTATAGTCTATCTCCGTCCTGAGACGGCTCAAGGGATTTTCGTCAACTTTTCTAATGTAATCTCTACCACACGCAAGAAGCTGCCCCTCGGGATAGCTCAAATAGGTAAATCCTTCCGCAACGAGATTACCACGGGAAATTTCATCTTCAGAAGTAGAGAATTCGAGCAGATGGAGATGGAGTACTTTGTCAAGCCTGGAACAGATAAGGAGTGGTTCGACTACTGGGTCAAGGAGCGATTAGAGTGGTATAAGAGATTGGGGATAAAAGAGGAGCATCTCCGCCTGCGTCCCCATGCCACAGATGAACTGGCTCATTATGCCAGGGAATGTTACGATGTTGAATATCTATTCCCCATGGGTTGGGCAGAGTTGGAGGGAATCGCTAACCGCGGTGACTTTGACATCAAACAGCACTCTGAACACAGTGGTAAAGACCTGAGCTACTTCGATGAAGAGAGTAAGCAAAGGTTCATCCCTTATGTTATTGAGCCCTCTGCTGGTGTAGACCGCTCTATACTGGCCTTTCTCCTGGATGCTTATGAGGAGGAGGTCAACAATGGGGAAACAAGAGTAGTCCTGCGGCTGCACCGCACCCTGGCACCATTTGAGGTTGCCATTTTGCCACTGAGCCGAAATCCTAAGCTGGTGCCTCTGGCAAAGGAGGTCTATGCTAGTCTCCGTCGGAGCTTTAGGAGTGAATATGACGACTCCCAGAGTATTGGCAGACGTTATCGCCGTCAGGATGAGATTGGGACTCCCTTCTGCGTAACTATTGACTTTCAGTCCCTGGAGGATGAGCAGGTGACTATCCGCGAGCGGGATACCATGAGTCAACTTCGCCTCCCTACAAAGCATCTGGAGGAAACCCTTAAGGCAAAGCTTGATGGGGAGCCATTTGATGTTCTCCCACCAGGAGCTACAGTATGGAAGCCATAGCATCGCCATGTTGAAAGTAGTCCATTTTGCTGACCTTCATCTTGGGGTAGAGAACTATTCCCATATTGACCCTGCTACAGGATTAAGTACCAGCTTCGGTGACTTCCTCTCCACTCTTGATGAGGTAGTAAATTTTGCCCTGGAGTGGGAAGCAGACCTGGTCCTATTCTGTGGTGATGCCTACAAGAATCGCGACCCTTCGCAAACACAGCAGCGTGAATTCGCCCGACGGATTGCGACTTTGGTTGCAAGAGACATTCCTGTCTTCCTTCTGGTAGGTAACCATGACCTGCCCAATACTATAGGCAGGGCAACTGCAGTGGAGATATTCGATACCCTGGCAGTAAGGAAAGTTACTGTTGCCAATCACCCCAGCACCTTCGTCATAGAAACTAAGAGTGGTCCCCTGCGAATTGTTGCTCTACCCTGGATAAGACGCAGTGGTCTGATAAGCCGAGAAGAGAATAAGAATCTCTCCCTGGAGAAAATCAACACCAGACTTGAGGAGGAACTAGCTAAGGCACTCTCTAAGGAGGTAAGACACCTGAGTGGTGATATTCCCACCCTGCTGGCAGCTCATGTTCGTCTACCCAATGCTGTCCTGGGGTCAGAGAGAGCCATGATAATAGGACATGACCCGGTGCTTCTCCAGAGCAATGTATCTGACCCAGCCTTTGACTATGTCGCATTGGGACACATTCACAAGCATCAGGTTCTTTCCTATCAGCCGCCTATAGTCTACCCCGGAAGCTTGCAGCGTATTGACTTTGGTGATGAGAAGGATGAGAAGGGTTTCTATAGCGTAGAGATAGACCCTACAGGAGAGCGAGGCAACAGAGTCACCTTTGATTTTCACCCCGTCAAGGCGCGGCAATTCCTTACCATCAAGGTATCTATTCCCCCGGGGGATGCCAACCCACTAGCTTCGGTTTCTGCACAAATATCACGGCATACCGCTGAGATAAAAGATTCCATAGTAAGATTACATCTTCAGCTACCACAGGAGCATGAGGATACACTGCCAGAGTCAGAATTACGGCGTATGTTACCAGAGGCACAATATCTGACTATCGTCAAGGAAGTGAAGCAAGAGCATCGCCTCAGGTCCCCTCTTTCCTCAGCAGCTACAAAAATGAAGCCTATAGAGGCACTCCAGATATATCTGGAGGTGAAGAAGGTCTCTCCTGAGCATGCCAGAACACTCATGGAATATGGTGAAAAACTGATTCAGGAGAGTGAACCCAAAGATTAGGAGGTTTCTGTACTTCAGTGGGAGTTAAAGGCAGTGTATAATATTGGCTGAGAAGTGTATTAGTGAGGTGATGAGGGGAGCAGGGATCCGATGAACTCTTTTTGTCCCCGACAGAAGTCCTCTATCTTCAGGGGTTTCTTGCCCTCCAGCTGAATCTCAAGAAGCCCCAGAATGCCTTCACAGGTTTGTACTCCTGCAAATCCCCCTAAATCCCCCTTTAGTAAAGGGGGACTCAGGGGGGTTATATCCCTCTTTGGACAAGGGAGATTTATATTGACAACCTGCCCCGGCTTCCCGGATTGACTAATACCAAAAGGTACAGCAGCAATAACCTTAAGGAGTTTTCCCTGCCACCTGGTATAGCAACCTGGCCAGGGTTGAAAAGCACGCACACGGCGCTCCAGCTCAATAGCAGACAGATGCCAATCCATCTCTCCATCCTGCTTGGTGATAATTCGGGAATAGGTAGCTTCTCTGTTATCCTGAGCCTGGGGGATGATTTTACCCTCAACCCACGGAGGCAGTGTCTCCACCAGGAGCTTGGCACCGAGGTGAGATAATTGCTCGGTAAGAGAAGCAGTGGTATCCCCCATGGAGATAGAGACGAGAGATTGGGAGGGGAGGTGGGGTGGTCTCTGTCCCTGTCTCAACTCTCTGCCTCTGACAGGTATGTCATTCCCGCCCCGTATCGGGGTACGGGGTAAACTCCGGCGGGAATCTACACCCATCCCCACCTGGATTCCTGCGGAAGCAGGAATGACAGTGAACGACATAGGCATCCTCTCCTGAGTCAGTACTGGACCTGTGTCCATACCCTTGTCCATAAGCATGATACTCACCCCGGTGACCTTATCACCGCTCAGGATGGCACTGGCTATAGGTGAGGCACCACGGTGTCTGGGAAGAAGGGAGGGGTGGACATTAAGACACCCGTGAAGAGGAATCTGGAGGATATCCAAAGGCAGGATTTCCCCGAAGGCAGCTACTACGATTACATCGGGACGAAGCTCAGCAATTCTTTCTTTCTCTTCGGGTCTTTTCAGGGTGGGGGGCTGAAGCATTGGCAAGCCGTAGCTCTCTGCCACCCTTTTCACCGCAGAAGGAATCTGCCTCTGCCCTCTGCCCACTGGCTTATCGGGCTGGGCATAGACAGCCACAATCTCATAGCCAGCCTCTCTCAGAGCTTCCAGAGAAGGCACAGCGAACTCAGGCGTGCCCATAAAGATAATGCGCATAAGCGGACCCCCTGTGTTTACCTCCTGACTACCCCTACACGAACAAGTATATCATAGAAGCACAGAGCCAAAACAATCTGAGGGCTTCTTTTCATTGCTGCGAAGTAAACACTCATGGGCGGCTGCCCACCATCGAACCATAAAAATAACCCTCTCTTATTGTCATTGCGAGCGAAGCGAAGCAATCTCATCGCCATTTCCCTTCCCACCAAGATTGCTTCGGCACTTCGTGCCTCGCAATGACACATTATGGGGACGCTCCTCGCAATGACAGATGTGGGGGCAGTTTATTTTCGAAGCAAAGGAATTGCCAGAAGGTAATAGTTCACGCTACTATATATTATATGCTAAGTGCGCCTTGCATAAAGGTATCTACTAGACCACTGCTTGCCAAAACCAACTTTACCCACGGTGTGTGAGGTGCTTGGAACAGGAAAATGACTACCGAGAGGAGAAACTGAGGTTTCCAACTATCCGCCTTGAAACAATCATATCGCTATGTGAATTGACAGGAGGGTTAATTACCATAAAGCAAGGTAAAACAGTAGATTTGGAAAAATGATAGGATAGAAATGCCATATATATTCTACCCTGAAAATGGGAGTGATACGGAATACGCTGAGCCAAGACATAGCATATGGCGACGGTTGCTAAAGATTGCAGGTTTATCCTTAACAATTCTCATACTCCTTACAGTAGTTATTACAGGTAGCTTGTGGGGTACTGGTGTTATATTCAGGACTACCCAGATAGAACCTATTCCCTTTTCTGCTTCTCCTTTTCTCCTGGACTCACATCCTCGCTCTAACTATGCTCCAGATTGGCTTGACCAATTATTTCTGCAGCGGTATGGTCACCACTACTACAGCTCTAGCCAATATGAGCAGCCTGAGATAGACAAGTTAGAAAGTCTCTTGAAAGAGGTTGAGAGTCATGTCCCCTTTGGTAAGGTGGGGGTGTATAAGGAGGATTATTTCGACTGCAGTGAGATGTCAGCATACATAGAGTATTACCTGGAGCAGAAGGGATACCAGGCAAGTATCTTTATTATCCCTAATGAACACGCCTGGGTTATGGTCTATACTACTGAGGGATGGATACCTATAGAGACCACCAACCTTTTCATCGCTACCCCTACCAACTGCAAAAACTTCTCAATGTATTCTGAGGCTGGGAGTAGATATGATAGCATCGGAGAGATTTGGGATGAGGTTGAAAATATTAGTGAATTTGACTGGTGGGATACTTGCTATGCCGATGAATTAGAGGAAGTGGCAACTACTTGAGCCTCACTTATGATGACCTCTACATGAGCTAGCTCCCCTCTTTATTTTCCGCAGAGTTCACGGTAGTTGCAGTAAGGGCACAGGTTTCCTTCCTCCTGAGAGAAGAGTGTCTTTGCCTTGGGGATGTTTTCCTCGATATTCTCACAATACTGATACATTTCCTCTGTCTCCACAGCAACCTGTGTGGCAAGCTCAGCCAGGTCACCCTCAGTAAAGCTATGGCTCAACTCCTCATAGTGGTCACCCAGATACACAACGACCGGCTTGACCTGTTCAGTGGTAGCATTGAAAAGGCTCATGGCATAGAGAGCATACCCCTTCATCTGCTGTGTGTCTCTCTCAATGCCAACCTTGCCAGTTTTCCAATCGAATACATAGAAACTCCCATTTGCTGCGGGGGAGAGAAAATCTACCCTGCAATATGCTTTCCGTCCATCTATACGAAGTTCGCCGTAGTCTTCAGGTTCGATAACCCAGCCAGCCCTCTGGATAATGGCATCTTCAATCAACCACTTATACCACTCACTGGCAAAGAAACTCCGCAGACAGTTTTCCACCCTGCCTTTAATCTCATCTGCACTAATCGCTTCTAGCTTATGGTAGTAGACCTCCTGGAAGGTCTTCATTTTGATTGCTTCATCCACTAACCTGTAGCTATAGTTCAACACATTGGCAACATCTATGGGGGCAGTATTCTTTCTCAGTCGATATAGCAGCACTGAGATTGTCTTGTGCACCAGATTACCAATCTCCAGAGGAATACTGGTCAAGGACTTGAGGAGAGTAATCTTTCCCGGGGGAAATTCCTTATCATATTTACCGTAGTATTCATAGTAGTAAAGCCTCTTGCACTGGCTAAACTTATCATAGCGGCTAAATGACCAGCCAAGCATAGGAGTAAAAGAATATCTTCGCACAGAATCCTCCTTGAGTTTGTTGAGTTTGTTGAGTTTCCCACCACCTCCCCAACTCTATGAACTCATCGTGACATATTCACCACCACCGTCCCCTCTCCTGGTAGGTTTTGATAAATCTCTCAATAGAGCGGTCATAGGTCTTCTCTACATCATCAGGGAAGAAGCAAGCCGGCAGTTCGCCACGGCGCCAGTGATACTCCTTGCATTCGCAGCAAATACCCTTTCTACTACAAGGTTCATAGGTACAATTGCACTTCGCCTTGTTTCGTTCGATGTTACACTCTTTCATAGCCAATCTCCTCACGGATTATTCTCCTGTATAAAGCAGCAATAGACATCCCTGGATACCACTCCGGGTATTCCCACTGATGGCTGATTGCTAAAACTTATGCCACTCTTCTCCCGCGGATTCACCCCTTTGTGTTATGTCTATCCTCTTAAAGCCTTTCCGGTATCGCTCACAGAGGCGGAGATACAAAGCTCTGCCTTCGGAGTAGAACTGCTTCAACTCACTGGTGACCTGACCACTTATTTTAGCAGGCACTCCTATTGCTACCTTCTCTGGTGGTATTACCTGGTTCTGACTAACAACACACCCTTCGCCCACTATAGCACCTTCTCCAACTACAGAATGGATGGAGAGTATTGCTCCCATGCCAATGAGGGTAAAGTCGCTCACCTTTGAGGCATGAATTATGGCACCGTGACCGACAATAACATCATTGCCAATCTCACAAACCTCATCAGGTGGCGCATGCACGATACATCCTTCCTCTATGGCTGTCCTGGAACCTATTCTTATGGAGCCATAGTCACCTCTCAATATTGCTCCGGCACCAATAAGACAATTCTCACCAATAACTACATCCCCGATAATATCAGCACTCTCGCATATAAAACTCCCGGAGCCAATCCGGGGACTTTTCCCCTCAAATGAATATAATGCCATTCAGACCTCCTGTTAAGATAGAGACGGTAAGCTTCCTTCCTCAGTAATAATAGCAGTTATGAGATTTGCGGGCACAATGTCAAAGCCCTCCTCCAGAATCCCTTTCTGGTAGTCTTGCAGAGCAAATTTAGTTGTCTCAGCTATAGAATAAAACGGCACACCCCTCTCCCTTGCCAGCAGGGCTGCCTTCCAGCTTGGTGTTCCATTGACAACCGACCTATCTCTCAGGACGCTATCTGCTCCTTTTCAGGTAGTTCAATAGCATCTGTAATGCTGCTCTGGCGGCGTTAAGCCTGTTTTCCAGGCGGTTTCCCTGGAAGAGATGCTCTTCGGTGTGGGTGTCTATAGATGTGGAAATACCCAGGTAGAATAGTCCGACGGGTTTTCCTGGTGTCTCACCGGCAGGTCCAGCGATACCGGTATCCGAAATACCAATACTGGTGTTCATCAGCAGTCTTACTCCTGATGCCATTTCGGCTGCCGTTTGAGGGCTTACCGCTCCGTAGAGCTCTAGTGTCTCCTGATTCACTCCCAAAACCTTTATCTTTATATCGTTATCATAGGAAACCACTCCCCCGCGAAAGTAGTCCGAGCTTCCTGCTATGTCAGTTATCATGGTGGAAATCAACCCGCCGCTGGCTGATTCTGCCACTGCCAGGGTAAGTTTACGCTCCCGCAGGTTTCTACCCACCTCTTCTGCCAGTGTCATCCTTCCTCACCCCTTCATTCTCCCAGAATCCCTCGCACCAACTCGTCAATCTCAGCTAATTCCCTTTTTAGCATCTCCCGCACCATGCCGCGCAATTTGCCAATGCTGGTGACCTTACCCCCACCGCCACTTGCCACCCACTGCTCTACCTTAGTGTTGCACTCCTGTCCCAGCTCCACCAGCCGCTGATGGGCAGTATTGGCAGGGTCGAATTTGGGGATAGGAAGTTCAAGAACTTTTTTGTGAAAGTGCCGCGGACCCCACAATCCGCGCGCTTGCATTGGCTTAACCAATTTATCAATCAGGGGCGCGTTTAGGATTGCAGCCACATAAAAGGCATCGTTCCTCACTCTTGCTTCGTAGAAATAGGTCACACTCTCAATGATAAAGCCACACGCTGCAATCCGTTGTCCATTGATTTTGAATTCGATCTCCTCGCTCTCAATGACAGCCGCGGTAAGAAATGTGCCTGAAGTATTGTAAAGCACCCGATATTTCGCCTGCGGGTTCTGCTCTGTCAGTTTCCCACGATAGTCCAGCCATTCAGTTGCGGTCATCTGCCCTGCTTTCGCACTGCGTCGTTCCTTCCACTCCTCTTCCACCTTTTTCAGCCACTGTGCCAGGTGCAAAAAACCTCGCTTGCGGGCTTCTGCTGCATCAACTAGTCTATGGTGATCTCCTAGGGGCTCAATTGGCAACACCACCAGGCGGTAGTCCAGATGCCCAAATGGGAGTAAATCAGTAGAGAGGAGTGTGGCATAGAGGAAACGGCTCTCAACGGTGCCCTTGAAATATACGCTCTTGTAGGCGTCCTTGGCTTCCTTTCGAGCACGGTCGGCACTTTCCAGCGGGGGCAAATCAGGATTGAACCCTAGTGGTGATAGTGGTACCTGCACGAACCAGAAGGAACGCGGATGAATATCTGCCCCGCGTTGAAACCCTTTCTTGTAGTAACTTGGACTATGCGTGCTTGTGTCTTTGCCTGTTGCCCAGAAGGAGCTCCTACCGCGCTGGTGAAGTGAGATTTCAATATCCTCAACGGTGAGCGTCCTTTCAGCCTCCCTAAGTGTGGCATTTTTGCGCTTGAGTTTGCCGCTCAGGATTTGCCCAGCAATGGGATATTCTATCTTTGCCGTCTGGCGCTTATCCGCCATCAATACACATGCCGGCACATTAAACAGAGGCTTGACTCCCTCGCAATCCCAGACCTCGTGCCAGAAGAGATTTTGCAGCGAGTCCTCGCTGAATTTGAATGTGCGCCGCCGTAATCCGTCATGCTGGTCGGCGCTGAAAAGGCTCCTGGGCAAGACAAAGGCAATTCTCCCACCCTCTTTGAGGTACAAATCTGCTGCCCGCACCATGAAAAGTGCTGCGATTTCTAGATTGGGAATGTTTTTGGCGCTCCCCGTGAGCAACTTATATTCCTGC
Organism: Chloroflexota bacterium; assembly: GCA_030612045.1. Lineage (GTDB taxonomy): Bacteria > Chloroflexota > Dehalococcoidia > UBA2247 > JAUWOP01 > JAUWOP01. The sequence continues at coordinate 21,889 of JAUWOP010000006.1, forward strand.
GTGATTTGCCGTCTTAGAAACCCTTGATAATCGGGTTCCATGTAGCGGAAGGCAATCCAGGGTGGGTTGCCGACAATAAAGTCAAACCTCTGCTTGAAAAAGAGCGGCTTATAGATGTTCTTCAGCACGAATGCCCAGATGGTATCACGGTCAATGTCGATAAAGTGTTTCAGGGTGTCGGCAATAGTGAAGAGTTGTTTAGCCAGCACTTCATTATCACTTTGAGGAAAGTGCTGCGCCACCAGAAAATTATGGAATAGTTCGATTGTGATAGGCTTGTCCTTGTTCTGCCGGGCAAACTCCTTGGCTAGTTCAATCGCCTGGTCATAGAGCGCCGAATCCTGAAGCAATGGCTCAGGTAGCCAAATGGGCTGACTGTCGATAATAACTTCGTAGTAGTCCACAGCGTCAACCTTTGCTAATCGTTGTGGCAGCCTGAGGGTATCTGACAGGTAAATGGGGATAGTAATGGGGCCACCTCGGCGGGGCTTTTTCAATAAGTCACCGAGCGCCAGAATATAGTTTGTCTTGGCGATTATTACTGCCAGGGGATGGATGTCTGCACCTTGTACCGAATCCAGAACATGAAAGAGTGTTTTCGATGAATCGCCCAGTCTCTCGCGCTTTTCTCGAATAGTAAGATAGAGAAAGGTGCCCGAACCACAGGCGGGGTCAAGGAATGTGCCTTTGGGATTTTCGTCGAGTAACCTATTAACCACGCGATGTGCCAGCCAATCGGGGGTGTAGAACTCACCCAGGTCGTGGCGCGTCTCAGGGTCAACCAGTTCCTGATACAGCGATTTCAACACATCTTCTGAGAGTTCACGCAAGTTATAGTTTTGCAGCAAGCTAAACAGCTTGTGCGTCATGCTAATACTAATCCTTGCTATATCCCCACGCGCTAGCCACGAGAAGAAATCCTCCTCGATAAAGTTCTCAATTCCATGTGCCTTGAATAACTGCCCTTCCAACATTTCAACGATTTGTGGTTCGTCTGGCAGGGTGCTGCTTTCAGTGATGCGCTTCCATGCCATCAGCTTAGCCAGGGTTGCCAGATAGGTGTGACGGATGAATAACTCATCACTAGCGACAGCACTTCCGTAGGCGATGCGCAGGTATTTCTCCCAGCTTTCGAAGATTACGCTGAAGGCGCTCTGTGTTTTAATCTCTTGCCATAGGGTAAGCAGAGCGTGCGTGGTTGTCTGAAAGGCGTGGCTCTTGATGCCGAAATCGCGCACCAGTGTCTCACTGGTCGGGGGTAGGATTTCCCGACGCAGGAAATAGCGGTCGAGCCAATAGTAGACCTCACGGGGTTGCAGCCTTGCCCAGTTTGCCTCCTCAACCACCTTGAGACTCACATCACAGGGCGCAATCTCTCCATTTATCGCCTTGGTAAGGATTGGAGAATAGGTCACAAAGCGAATACCATCGGTGGCGATGCACAGGTATGGCGTATGAGCATCATGTACTTCCTGAGACCAGAGAATGGCAACATAACGGCGCAATTGCTCTTCAGCCTCACCCAGATTTTTGGGAATATTCGATTCAAACTCGATAAGCACATTCCCGAACAGGTTGTCTGCCCTGCCTCTGAGGATGCGGTCTTTCTGTCTAACCTTTAGATATTTCTCAATACCTGAACTGTAGGACTCGATGAAACCAGGTTCGAGACCGAGAAGCTCGTGAACAAGCATGGCAAAGCGGTGCGAGCGTGCCGATTCAGAGTGTAATGGCTCAACCTCGTGTAAATACAGGGGGATGGTTTCATCCAACTGTATTTGGCGGGTATCGGAGAAACGAGAGCCTCTTTCGGTGAGTTTGGTGGTCTTTTTCATCGTGGTAGACCTCCCTTATGCCCCGCAAGGCGGAGAGCCAGCTCAAATGCGGCGGCAATACGAATAATTTTCACATCTGAGAGACCTTTAACCTCCAAGAGGCGCTCTAATGGTTGATTCGCCAGTCCTTCAAGGGAGCCAAATCTTTCCAGAATCTCTTCAGCGATTCCCCCTGCCGGTTTCCCCGGAATACCTGTCGAAATAAGAATGGCAAGGAGCTCAGCATCAGTCAAACTACCAGCACCTTGCTCTCTCAGTTTCCCACCGGGATGCTCCCATTTACCTATCAACGCTCCACCTCCTTAGAACTGCCCATGTTACCCCTCATACTGAGAGTTTCGTAACCTCTATCGGATGTTCCTCCACAGGGCATTCCTGCAGAAAAGCCAAATGGCAGTTTAGCATCTTTGCTAAAACTAAATCAGGAGACAGATTAACCTATTCTGGAGCCCCTGATACCGACTCAATCAGACGCAGGAAATCTTCTTCGTTGATAATCTTTATCCCCCATCTCTGTGCTTCACTAAGCTTGGAACCAGGGTCAATGCCAGCTATCACGCAAGTGGTCCTGCCGGTTACATTGGAGGCTGCCTTGCCACCCAGCTTCTTAATAATATCCTCAGCTTGCTGCCGGGTAAAATCCTCCAGCCTTCCTGTAAGTACAAATTCTTGCCCTGCTAAGGGTAGTAGTTTGTAGTCCTCCCTCCTCACTATTGACCACTCTTGAGCACCACTGGGACCCTCCTTAGCTTTTTTTATGACCATGGCTTCCTTTAATCTCTCAATAATGCGCTTATTCCCTTCCTGGCGAAAGAAGACGAGGATGCTCTTCGCTATCTTGGGTCCTATTGAGGGAAGAGCCATGAGGTCTTCTTCAGCAGCGGAGGCGAGGCTGTCAATATCAGGGAAACGATTTGCTAGTAGTTCTGCTGTTTCCGCTCCGATATGGGGTATACCCAGAGCAAAAAGCAAGCGGGAGAAGGGACGGTTTTTGCTTTTCTCAATAGAATTAAGCACATTAGATACACTCTTCTCTGCCATTCTCTCTACAGTGAAGAGTTGCTCCCTGGTGAGGTAATAGAAATCAGAAGCATCCTTCACTAGTCCCTTTTCAAATAGAGCACTACAGAGTTTTTCTCCTATCCCATCAATATCCATAGCTCCACGAGAGACAAAGTGTTTCAATTGCTCTAGTGCCTGGGCTGGGCAAGCGATATTGGTGCAGCGATGCATTGCTTCCTCAGGAAGCTTCGTTACCTCAGCACCACACATGGGGCAATAAGGGGGCATAACAAATATCTTTTCCTCACCGGTACGCTTGCTGAGCACAGGACATACTATTTCAGGGATGACTTCACCAGCCCGCTGCACTATAATTGTGTCCCCAATGCGAATATCCTTGCGCCTGATATCCTCTTCATTGTGCAAAGCTGCATGCTTAATAGTTACCCCACTCACTGTAACTGGTTCTAGTATAGCATAGGGATTAAGCGTGCCGGTACGACCCACATTGATACCAATATCCAGTAATCTGGTAGTAGCCTGGGTAGCAGGGAATTTGTAGGCAATAGCCCACCGTGGCCCACGGCCTGCAACACCTAATTGCTGCTGGAGTTCCAGAGAATTGACCTTGATGACGGTACCATCAACTTCAAAGGGAAGCGCCTCCCTTTTCTCCACATAATTATTATGATACTTTTCCGCCTCACTTATGTTCGAGCAGAGGAGATTATAAGGGCTAATCCTGAATCCTAGTGACTCCAGGTACGCTAGAGTCTCCCAGTGAGTAGGAGGTACTGCTTTTCCTTCTGACCACCCCAGCCCATAGATATATATGTCCAGAGGACGCTGCGCTGTAATCCTGGAATCCAGTTGACGCACTGAGCCAGCAGCGGCATTTCTTGGGTTTGCAAAGAGTGGTAATCCTTCCATAGAGCGAGCCTCATTTAGCCTCCGGAAGCCTCCTTTGGAGAGATAGACCTCACCTCGCACTTCAAAGCGGGGAGGAGCATCTCGGGGGACAGATAAAGGAATGCTGCGGATAGTTTTCAGGTTCTGGGTGACATCTTCTCCGTGGTAGCCATCTCCTCGAGTGGCACCGGTAATGAGTTGACCATTGATATAGGTTAAGGCTACAGCGAGCCCATCCATCTTGAGTTCACAAACGAATTCATTAACATCCCTCCCCAAGATATTTCTCGCCCTTTGATGCCATGCTCTTACATCCTCATCAGAGAAAACATTGGCTAAACTTAATAGAGGAAGGTAGTGCTCTACTGCAACAAAGGATTCCAGGGGTGCTTCTCCTACCCGCTGGGTGGGTGAATCAGGGGTAATAAGTTGGGGGTATCGTGCCTCTAACTCCTGTAGCTGCCGCATGAGAGTATCATATTCGGCATCACTAATCTCAGGGCTATCCAGCACATAGTAACGGTGATTATGGTAGTTGATGAGGTCTCTCACCACTTGTATCTGTTGCTTTACTTGTTCTATATCTAGCATTACTTTCTCTCTGAGAAATCTTATCTTTCCGGTAGTATCATCACATGTAATTACATTCCATAATTACGGATATTATATCTGACCTTGGAGCAGTACTTCAACCAAGCATCTCTGTCAAACCTTAAACATCAGGATTTAGCTCCATCAACACACCTTGTATTTCTATATGCCAAGACTCTTTAGAAATGTCTGTTGATGTTCTCGAGGTTGGCAGGGAGGAGTGTCGGATAGTATAGTTAGTATAAGGGGACCTGTAAGGCAGCTTCGGGTAGGAGGGATTATATGATTCTTATCGGTGAGAGCATTCATATTATTGCTATGACGGTTTCACAAGCGATAGAGGAGCGGAATGCCAGGGTAGTTCAGGGGTTGGTGATGGGGCAGACTGATGCAGGGGCAGACTATATTGAGCTGAATCTAGGTCCGGCGAGGAAAGTGCCTGAGGAGACGATGCAGTGGTTGGTTAGGGTGGTACAGGAGGTAACCGACCTTCCGCTATCGCTGGATACTACCAACCCTGTGGCTATGGAAGCAGGGCTTAAGGTGTGTAAGCAAAGGGCATTGATTAACTCAGCTTCAGGGAAGAGGGAGAGTAGGGAAAGGATGTTGCCTCTGGCGGTGAAGTATCCCGCTGAGGTGATTATCTCAGTGCTTACTGATGAAGGGATTCCCGCGGGTGCAGACTCAAGAGCGGAGAGCATTATGGAGACTCTTACTATAGCTAATGAGATGGGGATTGCTAATGAGAATATTTGGGTTGACCCCATCCTCATGCCTGTTAGTGTGGACCAGAAGGCAGTCTATGAGTGTTTGGAATTTATAGAGATGTTACCTGACCTGGCACCCGGCATTAAGTCTGTTGTCGGTTTATCAAATTTGTCTAATGGAACTCCTCGGGAGTTGAGGGGAATCCTCAACCGCACATATATGGTAATGCTGGAGAAGTATAACCAGTATGGAGCGATTGTCAATGTATTTGATGAGGAGCTAGTACGCTTAAACCGGGGAGAGATGCCGCAGGTTGTGGCTCTTATCCATAGGGTGATGGATGGGGAGGATATAGACCTTGCTTTACTATCCCCACGAGAAAGGGAGTATGTGAAAACAACCGAGGTACTCATGGGACAGAGTCTATATTCTCATTCTTGGCTTGAGACTTAGGAGGAGAGATATGCAATACAAAGCATCATTAGAGACCTACGCTGGAAGGATTAGAGAGGTGGTGATAGGGAGGGAGAAGAAGTTGCTTAGAATCGGGGGGGCAGATACCTTCCCCTTTCATTCCTTCGAAGGTTCTCTGCCTAATCCACCGCAGTTTGCCTTGGAGGTCTATGATACGGAGCCCGAGGGCTGGTCCAAAGGAGCACTGGAGCCCTTTAAGGATGTAGTGGCTGACCCTGTCAGGTGGGCAAGGAAGTGTGTGGAGAACTATGGGGCTGAGTTAGTTTGCCTTCAGCTTCTTAGTACTGACCCTGGGGGGAAGAATACCTCTGCTGAAGAAGCGGCTGAGTTGACTCGGCAGGTGATGGAGGCAATAAATGTTCCTCTTATTGTCTATGGCTCAGGAGCTGATAAGAAAGATCTAGTGGTCCTGAGTAAGGTGGCTGAGGTCTGTTCGGGAGGAAATCTCCTGCTGGGTCCACTGAAAAAGGAAAACTATGAGGAGATAGCTAGAGCAGCCCTGGAGTATGGTCACTGTATTATTGCTCAGGCATTTTTGGACATTAACCTGCAAAAGGAATTGCATATTAAACTGTGTAAGTTCTTCCCTGTGGACAAGATAGTGATTGATCCTCTGAGTGCGGCACTGGGTTACGGTATGGAGTATGGCTTCTCCATAATGGAAAGGATAAAGCAAGTAGGCATAGTGCATAAGGATGCCATGATGCAGATGCCAATAATTGCTAATCTGGGGAAGGAGTGCTGGAAGACCAAGGAAGCAAAGGAGAGTGAAAGACAGGGAATACTATGGGAGGGAATCACTGCCCTTAGCTTGCTTCTGGCGGGAGCTGATGTGGTGGTCTTGAGGCACCCTGAGACCTACAATCTAATGAAGAAGCTAACGAGAAATAAAGGGTCATATTCGGTTCCTATGTGAGCTTTCTCAAAAGTATGGTAGAATGTAAAGGTTAGGGTGTTTGAGGTTGAGGATTGATTGGGAACCTTAGGGTTTATTGTGGAAGGGATAAAGTTGATATTTGATGCTACACAGTTCGCATTTGAACCTCCGCTGCAGATTAGAGGGGCACGCCGTATCTTAATTAAACCTTGTGCGGATTGCTCCATGCCATATCCTCGGACTACTAGTCGGGAGTGTCTGGCAGCAATAATTGCTGGAATTAGGAATGTGAGTAGTGCTAATATTATTCTTATTGAAGGTAGCCTGAGTGAGGAATCAGTGCAGGATATTTATGGTTACCTGGGTTACGATTTCCCCCGGGTACAAATATTAGATGTCCGTGACTGTGCCTCAGTGGAAGTAGATAATCCTTTACCTCACCCCTTAGCTGTATCCGCTTTCTGGCTACCTAATATCCTCCTCTATTGCGACTACCTGATAAGTGTATCTCCATGCAAGATATATGAAGGAGGGGCAAGTTTAAGCATAATGAATCTGCTTAGCTTGCTACCATCGAGCAAATATCGGAATGATATAGAGTATGGGGTGGAGTTTTGGCATAAGCTGGGAGTACATAAGGTAGCTGCTGATCTTTACTTCACAATTCCCTTTGACTTAGGGATTATTGAGGAAGGGCAGTATTCGGCTAATGGTGAGCCTGAGCACTGTGGAAGGATTTTTGTAGATGAACCCTATAGGGTAGATAAGGAGGTATCCCAGACATTGGGAATCGATAGTGAATGTCTCAGACTAATTGAGGTAGTCAGGTCACAGCCTAAGCGTTGAAGGGGGTTTTATGCAGGGCCATACTGAGAGAGGATTAGCATATTACATTGATCTGGATTGGTATAAGAGAAATAGCCGTTCCTTTTCTGTACTTGCCGAACCGTACCTCTGCTCCCAGTGTCAAGAGAGATTGAATGCAGAGGAAGGCTACCCTTCCGAATCTGCTCTTATTAAGCAGATAGCTAGCTGTTGTTCTCGGAGGGATGACTACATACGGGCAAAGTTACCCCTGCTAGAGAGTATATTCCGAATCCTCATTGCTAATGGTAATAAGCCTCTCTCCATAGAAGAGATAAGGCGACGTTTGGAAGAAAAAAGAGAGGGAAATTTTACTCCTACGGTGGATACCCTTCATCGTCTCCTGGAGAATGACTACTTCTATGGACTGCAGCCTGTATCACCAGAACCAGGGGACTGAGAATATTAGTACTTTACTTCAAAGGAGAGGAACTCACCTGTGTACTTACTCTCCTTTGTCTCTATATCTTGCACTATAGCACCGGGTGGTCCTTGGTGTAGATGGTGGAGAAGGTGCCTTAGATTCTTTCTCTCACCTTCAGCATATACTTCTACAGCATTCTTGCCGTGGAGATTACGAACGAACCCGGTAAGTTTCAGGGCATTAGCATGATGTTGCGTGAAGGCACGGAAGTATACACCCTGAACCCGACCCCTGACTATGATGTACATAGAAGTGAGATCAGAGCCTGTGTTATTCATGGCAGGAGAGTCCCCATTTCAGGGTATCCAGAGCCTCGTATCCACCAGACATTCATCTCTTCTACATTCTCTTTTTTCTTCGCTTGACCATCTTTATCGTTACGAAGAGTAGAATCTCCAGTATGGCTATTTTGCTTGTTGAATAAGTAGTGTGAACTAAATCTGGGTCATTCAGACTCTTACATACACTCTGCCCCTTAATCCGTAGATTAAGAAGTAATGCTGAGACTTACTCTTGGTGCTGCTTCACCTTCAGTGCCACGAATTTATAGCCGATGTCTCGCTCCGAAAGGATAATCCTGGGATTTTGAGGGTCATCCTCTATCTTCAGCTCTCAAGAGCTAGGGAGATTGTTTCCACGACACCGGAGTCATCTTCTATAATTAAGACTTTCAACTCTTGGTTCTCTCACTTTCAATCTTGGAAGGTGCTTCTTTGACTCTAGAATATAGAAGGAACATAACTAGGATTGATTATAATGTTGTAGGGGTCTTTAGTCAAACTCCTTCCCCTTGCAGTTTAGGGAAGGAATGCCTAAAATAGAGTCCACCATATACAAGAGCTACTCCGAATATTAATTTGGAGTAGTCTTGTGTGAGGGGGAAGCGATGGAACCTGTTGAGTGGCTGGGGAATAGGCTCAAGATGATTGACCAGAGTAAACTTCCTGGTGAAGAACTCTACCTTACAACAGAGGACTACCGGGAGGTTGCCAGGTGTATCAAAGAGTTGAGGGTGCGAGGAGCACCTACCATCGGAGTTGCTGCTGCTTATGGAATTACCCTCGGTGCTCAGGGGATTAGGACTGAGAATAGAGATGAGTTCCTCACCAAGTTGTCCCAGGTAGTGGAGACCATGGCTTCTACCCGTCCCACAGCAGTTAACCTGTTCAAAACCATAGAGAGAATGGAAGCAATAGCTAAGAAGGGTGGTTCCATCAGAGAAATAAAGGAAAGACTCCTCAGTGAAGCTATCAGGATTCATACTGAAGAGAGGGATTCCACAAGGCAGCTTGGTGAATTTGGTGCTGCGTTAATTCCCAATAGGGCTACTATACTCACTCATTGTAATGCTGGACCACTGGCTACTTGTGGGTATGGAACTGCCCTGGGGGTAATCCACTTTGCAGCAGAACAAGGTAAGGGTGTTAGTGTATTTGCCGATGAGACTCGTCCGCTACTTCAGGGGGCGCGTCTTACCGTGTGGGAACTGATGAGGGACAATATTCCGGTGACGCTGATTACTGACTCTATGGCGGGATGCCTCATGCATCAAAACAGGATAGATTGTGTTGTGGTGGGAGCTGACAGAATCGCTGCTAATGGGGATGTAGCCAACAAGATAGGCACCTACATGGTAGCGGTGCTGGCGAAAGAAAACCATGTACCTTTCTATGTGGCTGCTCCAACAAGCACTATTGACCTCTCACTTTCGTCAGGGGCAGAGATTCCTATTGAAGAGCGTGACCCCTTAGAGGTCACCTGCCTTCAGGGGGTGTCTCTGGCGCCTGAAGGGGTGAGGGTTTTCAACCCTGCCTTTGATGTTACATCCTGTTATTATGTGAGTGCTATCATCACTGAGAAGGGAGTAGCCTACCCGCCCTACAGAAGTTCGCTACGAGAATTGTAGTTATCCAGCCTTTACAGTAGATCGTTGCTTTACTAGAAAGCCAGAAGGGAATTGTGGATGTTAGAGTTACCAGAAGTGGTGCAAGCCATGTTAGACCCACAAATCTACTCTCATGCACCTCAGAAGGTGGAGCTAGTACAGACTCAGATGTCCTTCGTTTTTCTCAGTAGTGAATATGTCTACAAGGTAAAGAAACCGGTAAATCTGGGGTATCTGGACTATACTACCCTGGAGCAGCGTAAGTTCTTCTGTGAACAGGAAGTGAAGCTAAACCGCCGCTTGTGCCCCCATGCTTACATGGGGGTAGTCCCCATAGTGCAGCGTCAGGGTAGGATTCAGCTTGGTGGAGAGGGGGAGGTAGTGGAATATGCGGTGAAGATGCGTCGGCTTCCTGCTGACCGCATGATGGATCTATTACTGTCACAAGACCAGGTTTCTGAGGAGATGATTCGCAAGGTAGCTCGGAAGCTGGTTGATTTTCATCAGGGTGCTGAGGGTGGTGCCGAGATAGATAATTGTGGAAGCCTGAATGTAATTCGCTTTAATGCTGAGGAGAACTTCACCCAGACAGAGAAGTATATTGGTGTTTCCATTACCCCGCAGCAATATGATGCAATAAAATTATACACTGAGAACTTCATCTTGCAGAATGCTGATTTGTTTGACAGGCGAGTGAGGGAGGGCAGGATAAAGGACTGTCATGGTGACCTCCATGCCGCTCACATTTGCTTTACTGATGATATCTGCGTCTATGACTGTATTGAGTTCAATAGTCGCTTTCGATATGCTGATGTAGCTGCCGAGGTTTCTTTTCTGTCAATGGGTCTGGACTATCACCGCCATCCTCAACTTTCTCGATGCTTTGTAGACGCTTATATTGAGATGTCCCATGATGTGGAGATTAGTTGCCTGCTGAATTTCTACAAGTGCTACTATGCCTATGTAAGGGGAAAGGTGGAGAGCTTTAAGCTCGATGACCCCTACATCCCAGTGGAGGAGAAGGCAAGAGTGGTAGAAGCTGCCCGCAGATATTTTGAGCTATCTCACACTTATATCACCAGCCCTCTTCTGCTACTTACTGCTGGTCTGGTGGGAACAGGTAAAACTACCATTGCTCAGGAGTTAGCTCAAAGACAGGGATGGGAGATAATTTCCTCTGATGTTGTGCGGAAGACACTGGCACAAGTCCATCCCGGTGAGCATCATTTTGAACCCTTTGGGGAGGGGATATATTCAGAGGAATTCACCCACCGCACTTATGAGGAGATGTTTACCAGAGCAAGGCAGTCTCTTCTCCAGGGGCACTCAGTAGTACTGGACGCATCCTTCAAAAGGGCTGCTGAACGGGTTAGGGCACAGGCTATTGCGCATGACGTAGGTGCAGATTGTGTGATAATCGAGTGTGTGCTTGATGAGCATATTATGAAGCAGCGACTAGAGAAGAGACTCAGAGAGGGTTCGGTTTCTGATGGGCGATGGGAAATCTTCGAGGAGCAAAAAGGGGATTTCGAGCCTATAATCGAGTTCCCTCAAGCAAATCATCTCGTGGTAAACACCTCTAAGTCCCCCTCTGAAGTAGCTGAGTATATTGTAGCTACATTTCGCAAATAGTAATTGCTTACTGCGGAGGCCACCGTATTAACTCTCAACTATCTTATAGACACTGTCTCCTCGTCTCACCCGCTCTGGCACCTTTATCCCTATAGAGTCACCTGCCCTGGCTTCCTGCACATCTACATTGTTGATTTGTATTGAACCAATGGTAAACTCCAGGTCAGTAGTATGCCCCTTAATGTGGAGCTTATCCCCTACCTTTACGGAATTATCTAGCGTAATGCCAGCTACTACAGGGCGACTGAAGAAATCACTTATCTTACCAATCTCCTGTTCCTCCATGATGTCAACCTCCTTTCATGCTATTTTATCCAGGAGAGTCACCTGAAATGAGGGTGTTAATTTGGGACCTCAGCTTTAATACAGCCTCTCGTGCTGCTTGAGCAAAATCACCCTTGGCTGAAGCATATAATATCTGACGAGAGGATGCAAAAATAGCCCTACCCCCTCCTGTTTTCACCCCGTATTCCACGGCAGCGCCTAGGTCTCCACCTTGAGCACCAATGCCAGGGATTAAGAGGGTCATCTCCGGACAGATTTGACGGATTCGATTTAACTTGTGAGGCTGTGTTGCTCCTACCACCAACCCCACATTATCATGGTGATTCCATTCCTTTGCCCTTTGGGCTACCAGTTCATAAACTAAATCCTGGAAGTCAGCTGCTCCTGGGTTGGAAGTTCGACAGAGAATAAATACCCCCTTCTCAGCGTACTCGATGAAGGGTAATACGGAGTCATAGCCTAAATAAGGGTTCACCGTAGCTGCATCAAAACCCAGGGTAACAAATAACGCCTTGGCATACATTCGCGAAGTATTACCAATATCCCCTCTCTTGGCATCACCGATGAAAGGCATGTCATCTGGTATGTGCTCTCGAGTGGACTCCAGCGCTCTTAATCCCTCAATCCCCATAGCTTCGTAAAAGGCCAGATTAGGTTTATAGGCACAGACTACATCACAAGTAGCGGTGATAATCTCGCGATTAAACTCTGCTATCCCGATGTTAGGCATCAGCTCAACATTTGGGTCAAGCCCCAGGCATACCAGGCTATTATTTCTGTTAATTGCCAGAGAAAGTTTATTACCGAAGTTCATTCAGACGAGGCTTTGCTCGGTTCTCCTCATAATATCATTCTGCAGTCCTCTGCTCAGGTCTATAAAATAGGCGGCATATCCGGCTACCCTTATTATCAAATCGGTATGTTTCTCAGGATACTTTTGGGCATCGAGTAGTCTCTCTTTATTTATCACATTGAATTGGACATGGTGAATACCCAGGTCCGCCCAGGTTTTGAGATAGTTGGCAAATGTCTCCCTGTTCTTACCTTCCAGGAATTGAGGTGTCCATCTCTGATTAAGAAGATGATTACAGGAAAGCAGGGGGTCTATCTTCGACACAGACCTGAGTACTGCTGTGGGTCCCCTTACATCTTGACCTTGTGCTGGAGAGATAGTGCCATCATGGAAAGCCTCTCCATCCATTCTCCCGTCAGGGGTAGCTCCTGTATCATGAGCAAAGGTATAAGAGCTCACTACTACAGAACCATCCCAGGTGGCAGGAACGCCTGGATAGGTTATAAATTTCCCTAGCTCCCTTCCTGTCCTGTGGTGAACCTCAACAGCTATTTGGTCAACATAGTCATCATCATTTCCGAACTTGGGTGCTTCATGGAGAAACATGTGGTGCAGGTCTTCCCTACCCTCCCAATTGTGCTTCAGAGCATCTAGAAGTTCCGCCATGGTGACCCTCTTCTCTTCAAATACGAGTTTCTTCATGGCTGCCAGTGAGTCGGCTACATTGTTGGCTCCCACACATACTGCTGACCTTCTATTATAAGGGCTCCATTTAGTGCAGTCCTCTCTCTTCCTGATACAGCCGTCAATACAGGTAGAAAGGAAGGGGCGGGGGAGATATTCCTCAGTAAGAGCATCAACTACATTCCCAATATATAGCAGCTTCTCAGAGAAGAACTTAAACTGCTGGAGGTATGCCTCCAACACCTGTTCAACAGAGGTGAAGGTAGTAGGGTCAGGAGTAGAACAGCCTAATTGGTCACCACTGGATTTGTCTATGCCCTTATTTAAGGCAAGCTCCAGAAGCTTGGGTAAGAAGATATAGCCAGCGGTGGTTCGGTATATCATCTTGCCACAAACTATCCAGCCCATGCACTCACTAATTGCGTAATCACGGGCGTCTTCCAGTGGTATTCCCTGTTTCATTAGCATAGGGACAAGTACCTTATCATTAAAGAATGCTGGCTGAGCTACTCCCGACCTTAGAGTATCGATAGCTTTGAGGATAAGCTCTCTGGGGGTCTTGTCATGATACCTTAGCCCTATTGGGGGCTGTATAGTCTGGAGCTCCCTGGAAGCATCTAAAACTATGTAGCTCATCTCATTAGTAACATCCCTGCCCTCTGAATCAACTCCGCCAATAGTCACATGCTGCCAGGCAAGACCCCCCCCACCAACTCCTGTCCACATTGGGGGATGCAGGAATCCGTGCTCCATGAGCTTGACCCACAGACATTTTATTAGCTCCAGAGCATGCTCCCGATTAATCATTCCCTCCTCCACATCCTTCTTGTAGAAGGGATAGAAGGTCTTATCAATCCTTATCCCCAGACCAATCACCGGCTGCTCAATAAAGTTGCACACCAGATGCACGAAGTAAGAGGATTGTATAGCCTCATGCAATGTCCTTGCGGGATTCTCTGGCACCCAGTTGCAGACCTCAGCTATCTTCTCTAGCTCCTTCTTCCTCGTGGCATCCTTCTCCACCAGTGATAACTCCCTCGCTTCCGCTGCATATCGCTGAGCCCACCTAATCCCTGCCTCGAGGGCTATTATCGTCGCCTCAAGGAAGTTTCTTTGTGCCAGGTAATCCCTGGCATGAATAGTTAAGTCACTATCAAGCTTCTTTAACTGCTCCTGTGCCTCCTCTATTAACCCCTTTAAACCTGCTCGGAGTATCTTCTCGAAGTCAGGCGCAGCAGTATCAAAATGATGAGCCCAGTAGATTGGCCCCTTATAATACCAGTAGGGCTTTATGCTTTCGGGGAGGAGGTCCCTTTCTTTGCCCTGCAGCGCTCTATTTCTCCAGTAGTAGTTTATCTCTCTCAGTTCCCTCTTGCCTTCCTCATCCAGCATGTCTTTATATCCGTCATTGAGAGCCTTCTCCAACCACCTCCAGTAAAGTTCGGGATAAGTACACATGGAGTAGGGGTCACTAGCAACATTACCTACGAGCAACTCCCTGTCCTGGATATATATGGTCATATTATCCAGTATGTGGGAGAGGGCTTTTGCTCTTCGGAGTACCGTTGGGCCCCCTCCTGTCTCTTTGTATGATTCTGTCAGTAATCGTGCCCGTTCGAGACATATCTTTACCCTCGGGCGATATGCCTTGCCCCCCTCTACTACTTCAAACCCTCTTCGGACATCCTTGATAGCCTTGACACATACCCTGTCTCTTAATTCCTCAACCCTGCTGCCCATTATATGCCTCCACTAGACTATTCCATAAGCTATCTTATCTTCATAATGGTACAACTTTTCTAGTATTTTGTCAACCTCGAAGCCTTGTCTTACTGCTTCCGCTATAGTAAACTGGATAATATTATGGAGAGGAGTATTCCTGTGAATAGCCCAAAAGGGAAACCAGATCATGCAGAGGGGGTAAATCTGTATGGTGACCTGAAGAGTTTTGACACCCTCGTGCTCATTATTGCTCTATTGCGCAGCCCCAAGGGTTGTCCTTGGGACAGGGAGCAGACTCACGCTTCTCTTAAGCCTAATCTGCTGGAGGAGTGTTATGAAGTGATAGAGGCTTTGGATAGTACAGGTGTTGTGAAAAAGGGAGATGGTTCCCTACTCTGTGAAGAGTTGGGTGACCTCCTGATGCAGATAGTGCTTCATGCTCAGATTGCTGCTGAGGAAGGTAGCTTCGATATTGGTGATGTTATTGCTGGGATAGGTGCTAAACTTATCCATCGGCACCCTCATGTCTTTGCTGATGTAGAGGTGAAGGATGCTCATGAGGTATCTGCAAACTGGGAACTCCTGAAGCGTGAGGAGAAAGGTAAGGGCTCTATTCTTGCCGGGTTGCCTCGGGGGATGCCTTCTCTGGCATATAGTCAGGCGATGCAGCAGCGGGCAGCAAGGGTTGGTTTTGATTGGAAGGAGATGGGAGATATCATAGGGAAACTCAGCGAAGAGATAGAGGAGCTGCAGCAGTCTGAGAGCCATGAGGAGATGGTTGAAGAATTTGGAGATGTAATATTCACCTTGGTGAACATTGCCAGGAGGTCAGAGATAGACCTTGAGGAAAGCCTTCGTCTGGTAAATGAGAAGTTTCGTCGGCGGTTTCAGTATATGGAGCAACTTTGCAGTGAGCGAGGGCTTTCGCTAGATATGCTAGTTTTGGAAGAGCAGGATGCTCTTTGGGATGAAGCCAAGCATCATACATAGGTCTGGTGGATGCCCAACATGAGTGGTGTAGGCATTACGAAAAAGCCTGAATCGGACTCAAAACTATTTTCTACTTTATAGGGAGCGAAAAATAAAATGAAGATAAATGTTCTGAATGCTGATGTTACTACTATAGAAGGTCATGCCCTTCTGGTAAATCTGTTTGAGGGTGTAGAGAAGCCTGGTGGCGCTACTGGAGCTGTAGATGATATGCTAGGCGGCATTATTTCCCGGCTGATTGCTGAGGGTGAGATTAAGGGGAAATTCAGTGAGATTACCTTAATTCATACCCTGGGCAGTATGCTTGTGGAGAGAGTAGTAGTATTGGGACTAGGTAAGCAGCATGAATTAACACTCGATAGGATTCGGCAGGTGACTGCTGAGGGGTGCCGCTTCTTGCGAAAAAGGGGAGTAAGGAAGATAACGACTGTTGTTCACGGTGCAGGAATAGGGGGAATTGAACCAGCTATAGCTGCTAAAGCAGTAGTTGAGGGAAGTATCTTGGGGCTCTATAGCTTTAACAAGCATAAAACTGCTGGTGAGAAGCCTCAGGAGGTGGAGGAACTTTCTCTGGTGGAAAAGGAGATGGAGAAAATACCTGCTCTTGAAGAAGGGTGTGCCATAGGGGAGATAATGGCAGAGGTTACTTGTCTGGCTCGTGATGCTGTGAATGAGCCGGCTAACCTGATGACACCTGGTGACCTGGCAGAGTTAGCCCGTAATATGGCGCTTGATGAGAAGCTGGGGTTCACTGTCCTGGAAGAGGAGCAGATGCATAAACTTGGTATGGGAGCGCTTCTGGGTGTAGCTAGGGGAAGTAAGCAGCCACCCAAGCTTATCATCCTTCGTTATAGTGGCAATCCCTCTGTTGAGGGAGCAGTGGGGCTTGTGGGCAAAGGAATAACATTCGACTCCGGGGGAATCTCTATAAAACCCTCTGAGAGTATGTGGGAGATGAAAGGGGATATGTCTGGCGCTGCTGCAGTAATTGCTGCTATGCGGGGTATTGCCAGAATAAAGCCGCAGATTAATGTAACGGCTCTCATCCCTGCAACTGAGAATCTTCCCAGTGGAAATGCCTTGAAACCCGGTGATGTTTTGCAAGCGATGAATGGTAAGACTATCGAAATTATCTCTACCGATGCTGAGGGGAGGTTAATTCTGGCAGATGCCCTGTGCTATGCGCGGCAGCAGGCTCTCTCTCCTATTATTGATATTGCAACCCTGACGGGTGCCTGTCATATAGCTCTGGGGGATATTTGTAGTGGGGTCTTCGGTAGTAACCCTGAGTTGGTGAGCCGAGTAATCAGTGCTGGTGAACAAGCAGGGGAGCGATTATGGCAGTTACCGCTGTATGAGGAGTATAAGGAGCAGAATAAGAGTGAGGTAGCTGATGTTAAGAATACTGGGGGGCGGTATGGTGGTGCTATAACGGCAGCCCAGTTTCTGGCTGAGTTTGTAGAGGATACCCCATGGGTTCACCTGGATATAGCTGGGACCTTCCTTAGTGATAAAGAAAAGGGCTATAGGGTTAAGGGGGCTACAGGTGTAGGAGTGGGTACCCTGGTCAACCTTGTTATTTCCCTGGCACAAGCTCATACACAGGCTTGATTATAGGTAACTACACAGGTGTACTTTAGACAGGATTTACCAGGATTAACAAAGGGGATAAGTAACCGTTCACCCGGTGTCATTGTCAGTAAAGCGAGGATGCTCCTCGCAATGCCATAGAAGCAGATAAACACTTACTGGAAATCATTCAGGAAAGGCAATAGAAAGATGAAAGTGTATCAATATACCGTGGTCTTTGAGCCGCTCGAAGAGGGAGGTTATGATGTCATTTTCCCTGCCATTCCCGAGATATGCACGTTTGGGAGAACGCTTGTAGAAGCAAAGAGGATGGCAGAGGATGCTCTTCGGTGTTACCTGAAGAGCGCCTTAAAGGGGAGGGAGTTGATTCCTGAAGAGCGGGAACCAACTATTGAGCGACTGGAGGTATCTCTCTAAGTGCAAAGGCTTCCAGTTGTTAAAGCTGAGGGGGTGTTAAGAGCTTTACTACGAGCCGGATTTTACATTCACCATCAAACGGGAAGCCATGTCCGCCTCCTTCACAGGACAAGACCAGAGCTTAAGGTCACGATTTCTATTCATTCTGGAGATATTCCTCGGGGAACCCTGAAAAGGATATTAAAGCAGGCAGACCTTTCTGCGGAGGAATTTCTAGACTTACTTGGAAGGGAATAAATTCAGGAGAAAGAGGGATTTTACCATGAAAAACCTCAAACTAATCAGGAGGGTGATGAGAGTTCTAGTTATTGGGGTACTGTGCCTAGAGTCCTGAGTCCCACCCTCCTAGGGACTCTCGACTCCTGACTCTTGACTGGTAGTAGGGTGGGTGTAGCATAGCGAAACCCACCACCCAAGCACATTGTAGCTAGAAGGCGGGTTTCACCCACCCTGGGAAATCTGTCACAGGACATTCTGGCTGAGTAGTTACGAAAGGAGAGATACAGTGGTCTATAGAGTAATAATTGAAAAAGGTGAGGATTTCGGTTATGTCGCGCACTGCCCCGCTATCCCGGGTTGTCATTCTCAAGGAAATACCATGGAAGAAGTAATTGAGAATATTAAAGATGCTATTAGGGGCTGTTTATCTGCTTTGGATGAGAAGTTGATTTCTAAGGGAAAGGAGCTAGTTTCGGTTGAGGTAACAGTCTGATGGCAAAATTGCCCGTGGTTTCAGGTAAAGAGGTGGTTAAAGCCTTTGGGAAAGATGGCTGGAAAGTCATAAGAAGGGCGAAAAGCAGACATATAATAATGAAAAGGGAGGGAATGCCAACTACCCTGTCTATCCCAGAACATGAGATTTTAGATCGTGGGCTATTAAGAGCTTTAATTCGTGATGCTTATATTTCTGTGGAAGGATTTAATGAGTTACTGTAACTACACAGCCGGCAATTGATAGCCACAGAGTTCGCAGAGAACACCGAGGAAATGAACGAGAACTTGAAATTACAAATCCCAAGCACCAATTTCCAAACAAATTTCAATGACCAATTACCAAAATCTCAGACAGAGAACCACCAGGGTTTGATTATTGGAATTTCTGCTACTCGGTATCCTCTGTGGCTGAGTAGTTACTATAAGAGAAGGATATCTGATGCGAATAGAGTTTGCAGGGTTGGTGGGGAACCCAACGAACCCAACAAACTCAATAAACCCAAAGAACTCAGATGAAGTGATGTCAGAATCTGAAAGTGTCGAAACTACCTGGTAAGGTAACACCAAAGGGGTAAGGGAGGTAGCAATGGAAATAGCACCTGGAGTAGAGGTTAATGAAAGAATCTCTGTAACTACTCGGGTTCATGGTTCCAGAGTTCAAGGTTAGAGAGCGATGAAATATGACGGGTTCAGGGGTTCAAGGGTTCAGAGTTAAACCCAGTAACCGTGAACCGTGAACCAATAACCATGAACCTAATAACCTGAGTAGTCACGAATCTCTTTTGGGAAGCCTGTTATAAAAGGAACTAGAGTCCCTGTCGAGTTGGTACTTGGGAAACTGGCTGGGGGGATGGGTTTTGAAGAAGTCATGAGGGAATACGAGATTACCCTTGAGGATATACTCGCTGCTTTGGATTATGCCTCGAAAGTGGAACCCATTGTGGCATAATCATAATCAGGTTCCCCAATAAGATGTCAACAGAGAGAATCAACGAAGAGGTTTACAAGTGCTTAAACGGAATAAACCCTCATGGGCGGCTCTGCCCACCAACGAATCATGAAAATAGGCTGTCATTGCGAGCGAAGCGAAGCAATCTCATCGTCACCCCACCGAGATTGCTTCGTCCCCTTCGCTTCGTTCGGGGCTTCGGCTCACACGCTCCTCGCAATGACAGATGTGGGAATGAGTCTATTTTCAGAGTAAAGGATGAAGAGATGAGTAGAAATCTAATTGTCATCTCACCAGGAGAAGGTTAGAATAGGGAGAAGGAGGAAACAGCAATGAAAAACCTTAAACCAATCGGGAATGTGGCAGCGGGTTTGCTTATTGAAGCTTTGAGCAACTTGGCTGAAGAGACAAAAAACCTGGTATGTTGATGAAGACTTTCAAGATTACTCCGCTGCGGATTTCACCTAAGTTTAGGATATGGTGGATGCCGCCAGCCTTGAGGATGCCATCATTTTTACTTCGGCACCTAAAATTTGAGGGGGTGTATGATGAATTCTAGGATTATCTCAGACCCGAGAATCTGTGGTGGGGAACCCTGTATTAAGGATACGCGCATTCCAGTGCATGTAATTCTCGGTCATCTTGCATCCGGTGAGGATTATAATGCTATTTTAAGGAACTTTCCTCGACTTAAGCGCGAAGACATCCTGGCCTGTCTCGAATATGCAGCGTATCTATCCACTGAAAAGGTAGCTTTGTAGGTGAGGATTGTGATAGATGAGAATGTCAGCTATGGAGTTGTGGAAAGGCTGCAAGTGAAAGGGTATGAAGTTATCTCCATCTCTGACCTGTCTAAAAGAGGAATGCCAGATGAGGATATCTATGCCTTGGTATTGGGGGAGCAAGCGATTCTTGTTACCAGAGATTATCATTTTACTAATCCTATTCGCTTTCCAGCAGAGAAAACCAGGGGGATTGTTTACATCTGACATGGTAATCTGAAGTCAGAAGAAGAAATTACAATGATTGAAAATTGCCTTTGTAGTCATGATTTGGAGATATTCCAGGGGAAATTAGTTACCCTTTACAGGGATAGTATAAGAGTTCGCTGAGTAGCTGATGCTAAAGATCATTCAAGGAAACAAAGAGGAGGAAACTACCATGAAAAGCCTCAAACCAATCGGGAATGTGATGGGAGTTCTGCTTATTGCCACTCTGGTGGCATCCTTCCTTTTGCCTGCCGTGCCTCTCACGGTCAGTGCCGATACCACCGTCGGCGGTCAGATTACCTCGGATACCATCTGGACAAAGGCGAATAGTCCCTACATTGTTACCAGCAACGTATTGGTCACTGAAGGGGTAACCCTGACCATTGAGCCTGGGGTAGTGGTGAAGTTCGAATCGGGTAAGGCAATACAAATTGATGGCGAACTCATTGCACGAGGGACAGAAGTCGAGCCGATAGTATTCACCTCAAACCAGGCTTCTCCTGCTCCGGGAGACTGGTGCAATATCCTATTTACTGATAGCAGCATTGACGCCACCTATGACGAAGAAGGCAACTACCTCAGCGGCTGCATCCTGCAATATTGCACCGTGGAATATGGCGGAAGTGGCGATGCTCCAGCGGTAAAAATTGTCTCCTCATCCCTCTTTATTGACCATTGCATAATCGCTAACAACAATAGCAGTGGAATTTATGTGGACGGTGGCTCAGCGAAGATAACTAACAATATTATTACCAATAACGCTAGCACAGGAATTTACGGTGACGAGTTTGATGAGTTGACTATCAATTGTAATACCATCAGCAGTAATGCTAGTGAGGGAATCTGTGCTCGGGCTCATCCTGGTGCAACACTGATTATTGGTGGTAACACTGTTGCCAATAACTCAGGAGGCGGGGTTTATAGCGATATTTTTGATGAGAGTGTAGTGAGCATGAGTGGTAATACCATCAGCCATAACTCCGCCGCCGAATGTGGTGGTGGAATCCAGTGCTGGAACCAAGGCGTAGTGACTATCAGCGGAAATGTCATCAGCAACAACTCCGCCAAATTGGGTGGTGAAATCTATGCTAACAGTGGCACAGTCATCATCAGTGGTAATACTATCTCCAATAACTCAGCAAGTGATAATGGTGGTGGAATCTATGCTGAGGGCACAGCCACTATTATCAGCCATAATGAGATAACTGGCAACTCGACAGGCAGTGGCATCTATATCTATCGTTACGGTCAGCCAACTATCAACTACAATCATATCTCTGATAATGCTCCTTATGATGTTTACAATGAAAAAGAGGCAGGCGCTACTGTGGTTGATGTCACCCATAACTGGTGGGGGACAACTGATGAGGCTACCATCCAAGCCCATATCTACGACTGGTATGACGATGCCAGCCTGGGGATTGTAGACTATATCCCTTATCTCACCGCTGAGGTTGATTCCACTCCGCCGACAACTCCGGTAGTAACCGATGACGGAGATACAACCACCAGCACCACCGAGCTCCATGCCACATGGACTTCCTCTGATAGCGAATCCGGCATCGCCGAGTATCAATATGCCATTGGCACCTCGGCTGGAGAGACTGATGTAGTTGCCTGGACATCAGCAGGCACAAATATTGAGGTTACCAAGAGCGGGTTGAACCTCACTGTAGGAACGACTTACTATTTTGCCGTTAAGGCAAAGAATGGACAGGGATTATGGAGTGAAGTGGGAACAAGCGATGGGATTACTGTTTCTGACATCACCCCACCAACCACCCCTGTAGTAACTGACGATGGGGATACAACTACCAACGCCACCCAGCTTCATGCTTCTTGGAGTTCCTCTGATAGCGAATCGGGCATCGCTGAGTATCAATATGCCATTGGCACCTCGGCTGGAGGGACTGATGTAGTTCCCTGGACATCGGCAGGCACAGATACTGAGGTAACTCATACCGACTTGAATCTTACCGTAGGAACGACTTACTACTTCGCTGTCAAGGCACAGAATGGGCAGGGTCTG
>JAUWOP010000040.1 GCA_030612045.1 Chloroflexota bacterium
GAAAACCCCACAGCCAAAGATTCCTCATCGCAGCAAACCCGGCCCAGACCATCCCTGGCGCAGACCTTTCAAAGTGCATATAGATAGGGGGTGACAAATTCGCTGAACAGTTAGGGTGACATTTTCGCTGGACAACAACAGGATAATGGTAACAGTAATAATCCTTTCCTTCTTTGTGGACAGTGGTGGATATGTGGATAAAAGAAAGAAAGCAGCTTCAGGCAACCTGCTTATCAGATCTTGAGATCTGTTGAACGAGATTGGAACGAGCATTCACCATCATTTCTGCAAATTCATTATCACCCATTTGATTAGCAATCGCTTCCAGCCCATCGAGGGTTACACCGGGATGCAGGCAGTTCTCAGCTTCGGACAACAATCTCAGCTTTTCTACGCTTGTTGGGGATATTGTCATCCCCAACCTTGCTCATTCTTTGCTGGAGATGAAAACATCCCCCCTTGAGCCAGTTAGAATTTTCATAGTAGCGTGGGGGCTTGTCCCCCACCCCTGCTTGAGGGTAAACCTCGGCGCTACAATAACTACTTGTCCCCCACCCCTGCCGAGGATAAACCTCGGCGCTACGATAACCGGATAAACCTCGGCGCTACAATGGCTATCGGCACTACAATGGCTAATCGCAAGAAGAGACTATCCTATTCTAAAGTTTCCAGGAGCACTAAAAGTGTTGGAAGAGACTAAGGCTTGCTTCCAGGGGGGGTTATATAATATCCTTAGCAGAATGCTATGTAGGGTGGGTGCAGCGCAGCGAAACCCACCAGATTGTAGGAGTGGACGCTAAGGCTATTCTTAGTGAAGCGCCTACGATAATCGTGGTCAGGAGACCACTCCTACAATAGGTGAATGAATAATAGACGAGCATCCTGCCCGTCGAGAAAGGAGAACAAAACATTGGAAACCACTAAGTTTACCCTTACCGAGCAGGAGATACCTACCTCGTGGTATAACATCCTGCCTGACCTGCCGGAGCCTATGCCACCGGTACTACATCCTGCCACAGGGAAGCCAGTCGTTCCTGATGACCTGGCTCCCATCTTCCCTATGGAGCTTATCATGCAGGAGATGAGCCCGGAGCAGTATATTGAAATACCTGAGGAGATACAGAATATCTACCGGCTGTGGCGCCCCACACCTCTTTTCCGTGCCCATCGGTTAGAGAAGGCTCTGGATACCCCAGCTAAGATTTTCTATAAATATGAAGGGGTAAGCCCTATGGGAAGCCATAAGGGGAATACTGCTGTAGCCCAAGCTTACTACAATAAGCAGGAAGGGACAAAGCGTATAGCTACTGAGACAGGTGCAGGGCAATGGGGAAGTGCCCTCTCTTTCGGCTGCAACTGCTTTGGTCTGGAATGCAAGGTATATATGGTCAGGATAAGCTATGATCAAAAGCCCTATCGTCGTATTGCCATGGAAACATGGGGTGCCACATGTGTGCCCAGCCCTAGCAAAGATACTGAAGCAGGGCGTGCTATTCTGGCTCAGGACCCTGATACTTCAGGCAGTTTGGGGATAGCTATTAGTGAAGCAGTAGAGGATGCTGCAAAGAGAGAAGACACCAAATATTCGCTGGGAAGCGTGCTTAACCATGTATTGCTGCACCAGACTGTAGAAGGTCTGGAGGCAAAGAAACAATTAGAGAAAGCGGATGCCTATCCTGATGTTATCATCGGCTGTGTTGGTGGTGGTAGTAACTTTGGTGGTGTTCTCATTCCCTTCATTCCTGATAAATTGGCAGGGCGTAAGGTGCGCATTATCTGCACTGAGCCGGAGTCATGTCCCACTATGACCAGGGGCCCCTATGCCTATGACCATGGTGATGTTGCCGGACTTACCCCTCTCATTAAGATGTATACCCTGGGACACACCTTTGTGCCACCCCCGGTTCATGCTGGTGGATTGCGCTATCACGGGATGTCACCTATCATCTCCCACCTTCATCACCTGGGACTGATAGAGGCTGCGGCAGTGCATCAGGTGGCAGCGTTTAAGAGTGCTATTACCTTCGCTCGGACTGAAGGTATCATTCCCGCTCCTGAGCCTGCTCATGCTATCAAGATAGTAATTGATGAAGCCCTCGCTTGTAAGGAATCAGGGGAGCAGAAGACGATTCTCCTTGCCCTGAGTGGACATGGGCACTTTGACCTCGCTGCCTACGATGCTTATCTCTCAGGTAAATTGATAGACTACGCATATCCGGGAGACAAGATAGAAGAGGCATTGAGCCATCTGCCTACTGTACCTGTTGCCTAAAAACCTAAAAGGCAGGTAGGAGCAAGCTTGCTCCTACCTGCTTCCCTCGACAACTCTACCCCTGGTGTTTATCCTGTTGTAACTACACAGCCGGTAATTGATAGCCACAGAGTTCACAGAGGACTCCGAGAAAGTGAAAGGGAACTTGAAATCACAAATCCCAAGCACCAATTTCCAAACAAATTTCAATGACCAATTACCAAAATCTCAAACAGAGAACCACCAGGGCTTGATTATTGGAATTTGGTTATTGTTTGGAAATTGAGATTTGGTCATTGAAATTTCTGCTACTCGGTGTGCTCTGTGGCTGTATAGTTACATCCTGTTTAACATTCGTGGGGCATTGGCAGTTTGAATATATGCCCCTGAGCATTGGTCATGATTCCCCTCAAGTATAGGATAAGGTGGGCGATTTGCCCCAGGGGAAAGTCAAATAAGAGCAGAAAGTATATCCGAAGTTCGGATATACTAAGTTATATGAAATTCCGAACCCCGCATTTGGGGATGGGGAAATATCTAAAAGGAAAATGTTAGACTGTAGAGGTGAAAAACATAGCTAAGAAACGCAAATCTTGGCAAGAAAAATTGGCAGATAGTAAAGGCCTACCAAAAGTGGAGCAGATCACACCAAAAATGGCTGGCAGATGGGGGACAAAAGTTGGTGATACAGTGGTGATTCCGGCACCAATTGAAGTGGATGAGATTATGAAAAAGGTGCCTAAAGGAAAGCTCATTACTATTAATGATACTCGTACGACACTTGCTCAGAAACACAGTGCCACAATTGGTTGTCCGATAACTACCGGAATTTTCGCTCGCATCGCGGCTGAGGCATCAGAAGAAGTAGTAGCGGAGGGAAAGAAGGTCATTACTCCTTATTGGCGGACATTAAAAGCAGGCGGAGTAATAAACGAGAAATATCCTGGTGGGGTAGAGGCTCAGAAGGAACTTTTGGAGAAGGAAGGACATAAGGTAATTCAGAAGGGTAAAAAATACGTAGTCGCTGATTTTGAAAAGTATTTGGCAAGGTTATAATAATGGAGACAAGACTATGTAATGAAGAAAACAAAAACCTAATCGCATATTGTGGTCTTTACTGTGGAAATTGCCCTATTTACAAAGGGAAGATTGCTGATTTGGCAAGAGACCTCAGAAAAGAATTAAGAGAGGCAAGATTTGATAAGACAGCAGAAGCTTTGTCTGGAACCTCGTTCTTTGAAACATTCAATGGCTATCCCCAATGCTATGAGGTTTTAGGAGCGATGGTGAAACTCCGCTGCAGAAAGATATGCAAAGATGGTGGAGGTCCACCTTTTTGTAAGATAAGGAAATGCTGCCAGAAAAAAGGTGTTGAAGGCTGCTGGGAGTGTAACGAATTTGAGACATGTAAAAAGCTGGATTTTTTAAAGCCTGGTCATGGTGATGCTCATATAAAAAATATAAGAAAAATCAACAAACAAGGAACTGAAGAATTTCTTAAAGGGGGGAAATATTGGTATGTAAAACCAAAATGAAAATCTTAGGCGGCGGGGTTCGGAACTCTGCAGATTTGCTCCGCAAATCCTTGCCTCACCTTCGGCTCGGTCATATAACACGGGCTATACGGCTCATTTCATTCGCCCATATCGGATATCGCCGACTTCGTATAGCCCGAAATCGTTCAGGCAACATTTTTGCTTGAGCGATTTGATATAATAGAGTTGAGTCAAAAGTATGGAAAGGACAAACGGAAAACAAGTCTTTCCCTTTAACCCGTGTCTTCTAAAAAATACAGGTAACCGAAAGGAGGGATAACATGTCAGCCAAGGTTAAATCTATAAGTGAGTTGAGCTATACACCACAAGGTGAAGTCTTTCCCTCACCACCTGACTGGAGAGACCAGTTCATATATTTTCTTCTGGTTGACCGCTTTGACGATAATCAGAGTAACATACCTTCCTATAATCCCATATCAACTCCACGGGGTCGTGACCCCATGGAGGGCAGTCTATTTCAGGGGGGAAATCTTAAAGGTATCATCAGGCAACTGGATTATATCCGGGACATGGGATGCACTGCTATTTGGCTAAGTCCCATATTTAAAAACCGTCAGGAGAAGAACGATACCTATCATGGATATGGCATTCAGAATTTTCTGGAGGTGGATGAAAGGTTTGGGACCAAAGAAGACCTTCAGGAACTGGTACGACAGTCCCATGCCAGAGGCATGTATGTGATTCTGGATATTATCATCAACCATACAGGAGATAACTGGGCGTATCCCGGCAATCACCGTTACTATTACTGGAAAGGAGCACCAGAGCCATTTGACTTTGGGTTTTGGCGGAAGGTTGATTTGGCGCCGGGACTTCAGGAAGATGATGCTTGCTGGCCCCAGGAACTTCAGCATGCGGACTGCTATAAAAGAAGGGGAGAGATTACGAACTGGAGTGACCCCGATGAGGCTATCAACGGCGACTTTCTGAGCTTAAAAGAGCTGGACATTACCCAATCCAATGTGTTGGATACCCTCATCAATGCTTATAAATACTGGATTGCTATTACTGATATTGATGGTTTCCGGGTGGATACGGTAAAACATATGGAAGATACTGCTACCGCCCTGTTTTGTAACGCGGTGCGTGAATACGCCAAGCGCATTGGTAAGCATAAGTTTTTTATATTTGGTGAGGTGGTGGGAGACGACCTGACACTGCAGCGATATATCGGTCGTAACTCTCGCATCGAAGGAACTAACGAACGGTTCCCTTCACTTGATGCCTGCCTGGATTTCCCTTTATATTTTATTTTAGAAGAGGTCATCAAGGGGTTTGTCAGTCCCTCTTGCCTGCGTGAGCGCTACGAGCGATTCAAGACCCTCTATGCAGACCATGGGGAAGCAGGCCGTTACTTTGTCACTTTCGTGGATAATCATGACCAGATGTCCCGACCTTACAGACGCTTTATGTACCACAATCCTTATCCTCAGCAAGCAGTCCTGGCAATCGGATACCTACTAACCAGTCAGGGCATTCCCTGCATTTATTATGGCACTGAGCAGGGGTTTGATGGTGGTGGGGACAATGACCGCCATGTCAGAGAGTGCATGTTCGGTGGTAAATGGGGGGCGTTTGATACGACCGGAGCACATTTTTTTAATAAACAACATCCGATATACCAGGGAATTAAGTCCATTGCCGAGAAACGGGCTCAAATACCTGCTCTAAGGTATGGACGGCAGTATTTCAGGGAGACATCTGAGGAGGGCAATTTGTTCAGATACCCTACTAGTGGTCAAAGCACTCTGGCTTTTTCCCGAATTCTGGATACAGACGAGGTTCTGGTTACCATAAACCTGGATGCTTTTCCCCGACAAGACTGCGTAACTGTTGATGGGAATCTTACCCCACCGGGCAGTGAGATGATTGATATACTGAAGGGAGATCCACCCCTGACTGTTGAAGAATCATACAGCCGAGCCTATGTGCGCGTTCCGCTTCAAGGCTATCAAATGGCAATCCTGAGGTTAAAGAAATAAGGGAACTGCCCAAGCGAAATGTCAGCGGACTTTTTGGGACAATCTCTAACTTGACAATGTTAAATCAGGTTGCTAGTGATGAAATTCCACCTGTCATTGTGAGCCGAAGGCGAAGACACAAGCTAATCCCGCGATCATCCACTTTGCTGCTGTTTCTGAGATTAGCTTGTGTCTTCGCCACTAACGCTCCTCGCAACGACATGAGAGTGTGTTAAGATGAATTCTCCTGTGTCATTGCGAGCAAGGAGATAACTATTTACCTTTCCGCTCGTAATATGGGGTTACCCTGAACTTGGTAGCATCTTCCTGACTGGAAAACTTTACGAATGTGTCAATTCTCACAGTAAATGACCCCTCTTGGTGCACTGCCCTGTGCACTTTCCCCTGCCTCGAGTTGAGGCCTTTCAACTGCCGTTGATAGCGTCCTCCCTAGTCTCGGAGCTGATATTATTACCTTAATCGTCCTGGGTTCTCGGGATTTTCTATCATCAGTCAACCCATGAGCTACCCTCTCTAGCTGTGTTCCGTCCGTCACATATATCCTCGCCTCAGCAGGAGTCAGGTCTTTTGCCTTAAGCTGGTTTATTCTTTCCAGTCCTTTCTCCCGAAGCTTAGCTCCAGCCTCCGCCTGCTGACGAGCAAGCTCCTCAATAGCACTCTCCAGAGCCATCTCCTTCCGCCTCTGCATTGCGAGGTCAAAGGCTTCTACCCTGCTAACCCAATTATACTCAGAGCAATAACTAACCATCTGCCTTCTACCAACCCTCAGCAATTCATCGGTGAGAAACTGGGGAGCTTTATCGAGAGAGCGAGCAGGTCCCAAATCCCTCCATCTCACCTGGCTTCTTTCCACTCTGTTACCTCATCCCCGACTTCGAATTCTATGCACCTCTATCACAAACAACTTGCCTGCATAGTGCTCCATATCATCATGAGCTGATAAATAGGCTTTCAGCCTCTCCAAAAGCTGTGGAATAATTTCGGGATGATTCCCAACCTGAAGGGCTAAAATACCCTTATAACTGGTCGGAGGATAGGTCACAATATCAGCAAAGTCTCCATTCAAGGAAATTAAAATGGAATCAAGCTCCTGTGCTTTTGAAATGACGACTTCATCGGGTGAATCTGGGGGAATATAATCCCTTAGCCGAAAAACCTCATGGCTGGCGCCTTGAAGCACTTGGAATATTGAATTGGAAATACAATGGTCGGCAAAGAGTCTCAAACTCACGGGGCTACAACCTCGAACTCTGATAGCTCCCGGGCATAATCTAAACAAGCAGCAATTTGTTCCTCCGTGAGGTCTGAGAACTCCCTCCTAATCTCCTCAGCATTCCTGCCCATAGCCAGGTATCCAAGTACAAGGCTAACTGGAATTCTGGTCCCTTTTATTCGTGGTTTACCCCGCAGCACATCTTGGGTACTTACGATGTGGTCTCTCCAATTTGCCTGCATGTTATCCTCCTTCCACTGTGCCTAGCGCCAAAACAAGACTAGCACTTTCCTCTCTAACATATCACTACATAGCACTCAGGGACCGGAAGGCCAGCAAGAGCGATATAAATGTCTGCAATTCCAAGTTCAATCAGCTCTTCATCAAATGTTTGACGATATCTATCGTGAAGGGCAACCTCACCTTCTGGATTATCGCTCCCATCAAAAGCGCGCAGGGCGATCCACTCACTCTGATGCTTGGTTTTTGCCTCCTCTAATCTTGGGTGCGGCCACCTCCCATTTTCCTTTATAATAACACCTTTGATAGCCCTTAGCTATATATCTTCTTGTCGTGGCTAAGGCGGGTTCACCAGAACAATCAGCACAGCCGAGATGGTGTTCTTCCCATCAAGCACAGTGTTGAAGTAGCAAGTTCCCAGGGCAGCAGCTAGGGAGCAAGCAAAGACTATCATTGCTCTCACCCCATCCGACTAGCTCTTTTGCTGGGTCACAGCGATCACCGGTGGCAAGAAGAACCACCCCACCAATAGGAAGCTACATCTCAAGGTCAGTCATTATCATATACCTCCTTTGGGGAGCAGAAGACGATTCTCCTTGCCCTGAGTGGACATGGGCACCTTGACCTCGCTGCCTACGATGCTTATCTCTCAGGTAAATTGATAGACTACGCATATCCGGGAGACAAGATAGAAAAAGCGCTGAGCCATCTGCCCACAGT
Organism: Chloroflexota bacterium; assembly: GCA_030612045.1. Lineage (GTDB taxonomy): Bacteria > Chloroflexota > Dehalococcoidia > UBA2247 > JAUWOP01 > JAUWOP01. The sequence continues at coordinate 7,963 of JAUWOP010000040.1, forward strand.
GCCTGTTGCCTAAAAACCTAAGAAGCAGGTAGGAGCAATCTTGCTCCTACCTGCTTCCCCGTCCCATCAAAGGGAGAGGGTGAGGGTGAATTCTCCTGTGCCGTTCTTTTTGTAGATTCATATTGCTGTCTTGGTGGCACCACCGTGTTTTGTTATCCTTGGCCTGATTTGCACTCGCAGTGGTTTTGATAATCCTTCTGATGATAGGTTAGCGCATATTATCGCCTCACCTATGTTAAGTTCATATAACCTATCTTGTGTTCCTTCCAGAATTTTCTTCAAAGCACTTGAATCCACAGTCTTGTCAGAGAAATGGAGAACCTTTATGTCTGAGAGTTCGATGACCTTTGAATCTACATCGCCAGGGAGATGGGTATCCAGAAGTAACCAGTTCGCCCCATGTCTCTTCCTGCGAATGAGGTTATCGATAGTGCTAACAAATTCCCCTGAAATCCCTTTCTTGAAGTATAGGTGCGCTTCATTCATGATAAATACAAATGGCTCTCCTTCCAACTCCTTCCTGTTCTGAAGCCGGCTCATTATTAGCGTCATTATGGTAAAAATATCATCTGGCATATACATGCTCTTTCTGAAATCAAGAATATTGACTCCCCCGATTGCCAGCTTATTCATAAAGTCATCCTTCTGGAGATACTCCTCCAGAATTTCCAATCTTGCTTTGGCAAATCCCTTTTGCCCCTCATTCAGGTCAGAGTCATTGATACCCTTGATAATATCCTCTAGTGTAAAATTAGGTGGCTGTCCCCTCAATAGCTTGAAAATCTTCTTAATGTAAAGGGCATCGCTGCTTCCGCCGGTTGCCAGAGCGTTTGCCCAATCTTCCCCGATTAAGGTAGAGGGGTCCATATGCAGTGGCATTACATTATTTGTCCGATATTCCTTCTCAAACACATCTTTGTACTTGGAAAATGCCCCCGGATCTATAAATACCTTAAACTGGCTCTCGTCTAACAGCTTTCGAGGCATGGCATCATACCTTTGTAGTTTATTAACCTCTATTTGGTTATCGTTAGGCTCTCTGATACTCCAGAACTCTGAAGGCACATCGTCTCTAGGGCTATACAGAACAATGATGGTTGACCTCTTTGCCATCTGGGAAATCTGTGGAATGCTCTCAGTAACAAGCATCTCTGACATAACACCAATAGTGTAGCCTTTACCGGCACCCATTGTCCCTGTCACGAAAACTATATGTGGCGCATTAAGGTCAATAACCACCCTCCTATCTCCTGAAGTACCAATGATACCCCACTGCCTTGGTTCCTCTTTGCCTCCAATGATAATGTGGTTCTCCCGTGGTAGTATTGGTGGGGTGATTGGCTCTATTTCTAGCTCTGGTGTTACCACAATGGGAGGAGACGGCATCGGCCCTACTGGTGGTAATGGTTCTTTCCCCTTGGTTGAAGCTATTTTGGTATCGTAAAATGATGGGGACCCTACTCTTTTAGCCCACTCAACTACACCATCCCTCTCGATGATTCCCTGTAACATGAGTTCCTTTGTCCGCGAACTTCCCGATGGCCAAGTGGTGCCACTTCGCTCTTTCCACATCTCATAAAGCTCTTCGTGGGAAAACATCCTTAGACCGAATTCAACAAGTGCCTCAGTAGTCAGCGGGAACCACTCCTCTCTAAGGCTCTTGGTAAGGTCATCTACCTGGTAATGTAGATTGCTTAGAGAAGCTATTATCTTGCTGAAAGGTTTGGCGCTGGCTCCGAGACAATACATATCGAATTTATCTCCATCCATGAGAGACATAAGACAAATATCCTTGGTGCCCTCAGACTGTAGTGGTCTGATCAGGCTGGGTCTTAGCTGGTCAATGGTCATAATCAAGCAAGGTTGGTGAGATTTAATCCATGGAAGTTGCTGCAAGTAATCCTCTGGATGCCTGCTTTGTGGCGGAGCAATCCAGGGAGTGATTAACACATACAAAGGCATCCTGCTGGTGGCAGCGTCTATAAACCCTGCGTATGCAGCCATAGAATCTTGAAATGCTAACTCAGCCTGGGCTAATGGGCTACCTTGTTTGATTTCAGCAGCAACCCTCTGAAAAAGGTCACAGAGAGGTTTTAAGAGCTCCCTCTTGGCTTCGAGCAGAGCGTGCAGCATTTTTTCGCGGTTTAAGGGGCAGATATAAAACTCATATTTCAACTTGGCTAACACACCGGGCTTGGAATAAGCATGTTTATCGAAGGACAGCGGGTAAAGGAGTTCAAAGGCTTCTTTAATACGCCATATGCTGGTCATGTAGCTACTCTCCAGGTGACCCAGCAAAATTTCAAGGAAAGCAAGCCGAGGAAAATCTCTTTCTGAAGCTAGAGTCTTCATATACATCTCAATATCGGTGATTTCGGGGGTGCCGACGAGGCTTTCAATATCATCTAGAATTGCGGCCTCATATTGGGGGACGTGGTAGTAGTAATACGCAGCACCTTTCTTACGATAGACGGCTTCATAGTTGCAGACGCCAAACCAGCGCAGGATATCTATCGCTTTGCCGGAAAGTAAAGGTCCAAAGGTTGCCTCAAATAGCCCATTCCACGCTTCTGGTGAAAAGTCATAGGTAGTTTTCTCTCGTTGAAGCACTTTGCCAGATAGGTAAAGCAACTTCCTCTCATTTTCACTGGCTCGCTGTATGCGGTTCTTTATATCTTCTAAAAAATGCTGTCTGCACTGAGTGTAGATTTCCCCCTGAATGAGTTCGCCTGCCTCTTTGTTTTCTTCCCCTTCAAGCCGTGAGGAGCGATATTCTATCCCTAACTCTTTTAACTTTGTAGTGAGCTCATTCAAAATCTCAGTGCTCCTTTGAGGGAAGGCTTTGACCTCCGGATAGCGGGCAGCCAGGTTTTCGCCAATAGTATCAATATTATATCGAGCATCAATACATGTAGCCCATTGGTTTAGGGCATCCAGTTTTACCCACTCCTGTTTTTCTGCATAGCTAGCAATAAGCCCTCGTATGGCTTCCTTAGTTGTCATCTCATGCCTCCTATCCTCGACTACGTCTTCTATTACAATAGCACAGCTCATCATATTGCATTTTGGGCAGCGAGCAGGGGCACCATCCGCTTCCCACTCCTCGCCGCATCTATGACAGATAAGATGCTTCTTCATTTGCAGCTAACCACGAAACATCGCATAGCAGCAGGGACGTATTGCAATACGCCCCTGCTGCGTGCCTCACAACGACAACTAAACACTCTATTTTGAGCTACCATTGACAACTCTACCCCTGGTGTTTATTCTAGGTTAGCTATATATTATAGCCATTAAGGAGCACCCTGGCTATTCTAATGAGTATAATGGAACAAGCACAACAAGAAGTAGCAGAGTTGGTGGCAAGGTATCAGAGCCTGGATGAGAAGAGTATCCGGGAATACGATGAATCAAATACTCGCCGTATTTTCATTGAGCTTCTATTCCAAGCCCTCGGCTGGGACATCTATAACAAAGATGAGCTTGCCGAAGAGGAAAGAGCATCGAAGGGACGAGTAGACTATGCCTTTAAGCTGAGAGGGGTCTCCCGGTTCTACCTTGAAGCTAAAGCGTTACGGGTTGAGCTGAACAAGCCAGAGTATGTTAAGCAAGCTATTACCTATGCCTATAACAAAGGTGTTACATGGGCAGTGCTCACCAACTTTAAGGCTCTGCAAGTTTTCAATGCCCAAACAGGGCAGCCATGCTTGAACCTTCCCTGTGATGACTACCTGTCGAACTTTCCTGACCTCTGGCTTCTTTCCCGTGAGTCGTTTGAGGAAAGTGCTCTGGATAAATGGGCTGAGAGGCATGGAGCGCTTCCCCCTAGATTGGGTATAGAGCAGCGTCTCTATAATCAGCTTCTCCAGTGGAGAGAGGAGCTATTTAATCAGATACACCATTACAATCAGCACTTGAGCTTTAACCAGGTAGACGAGGTGATTCAGCGACTTTTCAATCGGCTCATCTTTATACGCACCTGTGAGGATAGAGAGCTTGAGGACAAGGTCTTGCTCAGCGCTATCCACCAATGGGAGAGCAGCAAGCGCCAGGGAGACCTCATCAAGGTGCTGCGCCGTATCTTCAGAAAGTTCGATGGTTACTATGATAGCGACCTCTTCGCCTTTCACCTTACCGATGAGGTCTTCATTGAGAGCGACACCTTAGAGAACATCATCAGCGGGATGTATGAAATCCCCCATCTCACTGCCAGCTATGACTTCTCTATCATTGATGCCGATGTGCTGGGAGCGGTATATGAGCAATATCTGGGTCATGTGGCACGAGTAGCCACACAGCGGGTAAAGGAAGCTCAAGCCCGGATGGATTTAGGGTTTTCCTCAGAGCCTCATTTTGAACTTACTGCCAAGAAGCAGCGGCGTAAGGAGCAGGGAATCTACTACACCCCCAGGTTTATAACCGACTATATAGTCAAGCAGACTGTGGGGCGTTTTCTCCAGGAGCGAAGCCATGATGAAATCCTGGATATTAAAATCCTTGACCCTGCCTGTGGCTCCGGCTCCTTTCTAATCCGTGCCTATGATGAATTACTGAACTATCATGCTCGATTTCAAGGGATTCCAGTAGAGGTAGACTTTGACAGCCGATTGCCCATCCTCCAAAACAATATCTTTGGCGTTGACCTGGATATGCAGGCAGTAGAGATAGCTCGCCTCAATCTGCTGTTGCGCAGTCTGGCGAGGAGAGAAAGCCTCCCCAGTCTGGCTGATAATATCCGCCAGGGCAACTCCCTCATCTCAGGCAGCGAGGAGGAGCTCAAAGGTTACTTTGGTGATACCTGGCAGGACAAGAAGCCCTTCGACTGGGAGCGAGAGTTTGACAGCATAATGGCTCAGGGCGGCTTCGATGTGGTGATAGGCAACCCACCGTATGTGGGATTTCACGGCTTCAAAAAAGATAAGGATTACTTTAGAAATACCTATGAAGCTTGCCAAGGACGATTTGACATATACTTGCCATTTATTGAAAGAGGAATAAAGCTCTTAAAAGATGGAGGGCTTTTTGGTTTTATTTGCCCAGCCAACTTTACAAAAAGACAGCATGGGCAAGCCCTAAGGAAATTCCTGAAGGAAAATTGTAAGATTTTACAAATTATTGACTTTCAAGACGAGCAGGTCTTTGAGGAAGCATTAAACTATACAGGCATTTTTATTTTTGAGAAGTCTAAGCCCATGACTAAGCACTGCCTAGTGTATATTCCCAGAAGAATAGACGGAGAGCGCTTTCCTGTAGAACAGGACATGCTACAAGATAACGGATGGATATTTAGAGACAAAACAAGCGAACGCATCGTGGCCAAAATTGAAGCTCAGCCAAATATAATTTTAGGCGAGTTAACTGAAAGTATTTCGGAAGGTATCGTGACTGGGAAAAACCAAGTTTTCCTTTTGCCGACAGATATGGCTAACAAGTTGGGATTAGAAAGGGAACTTTTGAAGCCAGCTATTCAGGGAAGACAAATTCAGCGGTATTTTCACAAACCAGCACAAAATGTTGTCATATATCCCTATAGAAGCAGAGATAATTACACAGAGCTTATCCCAGAGAAGGATTTAGCACATCTTTTCCCTGTAACTTGGGAATATCTATGTTCTCAGAGGCAAAGCATCACAGGGCGAAAATACTTTGATGAATCATCGAAGGCTTGGTATGAATTATGGTGTGAACGCTCCTTCATGCAACAAGCACCCAGTAAGATAATCGTCCCCGAATTGGCTTCTACTAATAGGTTTGCTTATTGTGAAGAGTCGATATTCTACTTGGACACAGCTTGCGGAATTCTACTAAAGACTAAAGATCATAGCACCTATTTATATCTACTGGGTCTCCTGAACTCCTCACTTTTGGAATTTTATTATAAGAAGACTACAGTTCCTAAAGCTGGAGGATTCTATATCTATAAAACCATGTTCTTAAACCAGCTTCCCATCCACCGTATTGATTTTGATAATCCCATGGAGAAGCAGAGGCACGATGACCTGGTGGCTCTGGTAGATAAAATGCTGGAGTTAAATAAACGTCTTCTCCCTCTCCGTGACATATTCTGTAATGAGCGAGATGAACTCCTCAGGGACATAGAATATACTGACAGGGAGATTGATAACCTCGTCTATGACCTTTATGGTCTCACCACAGAGGAAAGGGGAATGGTCACATCTGAATCCATAGTTTTGGTTGACGAGCAGAGGAGAGTGCGATAAGATGTCCATAGTGGTAGACTACTCCTATGTGAGTTGCTACATTAGAGAGAGAGATGCCTTCACAAGATAAATCACAGTTAGAGGTATTACGCCATTCCACAGCCCATGTATTAGCTCAGGCAGTACTTTACCTTTTCCCCGATGCTAAGCTGGGTATTGGTCCTTCCATCGAAACGGGATTTTACTACGACTTTGACCTTCCTCGTCCTCTTGTTCCTGAAGACCTTCCCCTGATTGAAGAGAAGATGAGGCAATTCATAGCTGCTGGCCTGCCCTTCACCAGAGAGGAGGTGAGCAAAGAGGAGGCCTCACATATCTTCGCTTCTCAACCCTACAAACTGGAGTTGCTCAGCGAGCTTACCGAGGGCGACATCAGTATTTACCGTCAGGGCTCCTTCGTTGACCTCTGCCGTGGTCCCCACATCAGGAGTACTGCCGAAATCAAGGTGTTCAAACTCCTGAACACTGCCGGTGCTTACTGGCGGGGAGATGAACACCGACCTATGCTGCAACGAATCTACGGGACTGTTTTTGAAACCGCAGAGGAACTGGATGAATACCTTCATAAGATTGAAGAGGCGGCACGCCGTGACCACCGTAAGCTGGGTAAAGAGCTGGAGCTGTTTAGCATTCACGAAGAAGCAGGCCCAGGACTAATTCACTGGCATCCCAAGGGAGCAATGGTGCGCCATCTCATCGAGTCTTTCTGGAAAGAGGAACACTTCAAACGAGGCTATGAGCTACTATACACTCCCCACATCTATAAGGTTGACCTGTGGAAGACCAGTGGGCATTGGGAGATGTACAGGGAGAGCCTTTATTCCCCTATGAAGATAGATGAGCAGGAGTACATCGTTAAACCAATGAACTGTCCTGGTCATATCCTGATATATAAAAGTAGAATCCACAGCTATCGGGAGCTTCCTCTGCGCTGGGCAGAGCTGGGCACGGTATATCGCTATGAGCGTTCTGGTGTGTTGCATGGGCTGGCAAGGGTAAGGGGCTTTACTCAGGATGATGCTCATATCTTCTGTCGTCCTGACCAGCTTGAGGATGAGGTAAAGGATGTCCTGGAGCTTGCACTTTTCATGATGCGTGTTTTTGGCTTTACAGATTACGAGATGTACCTTTCTACTCGCCCTGAGAAATATGCTGGTACCACTGAAATGTGGGATAGTGCTACTCAGACTCTCATAGATGCACTGCAGCAACTCCAGCTTCCTTACGAAATAGACCCCGGTGCTGGAGTATTCTATGGACCTAAGATTGATGTTAAGTTGAAGGATGCTCTGGGAAGACTCTGGCAGGGACCTACGGTTCAGGTTGATTTTAATCTGCCCCAACGGTTTGATGTTAATTATGTAGGTGAGGATGGTCAGAATCACCTTGTGGTAATGGTCCACCGCACTGTCCTGGGAAGCATGGAGCGTTTCTTTGCTTGCCTCATTGAGCATTATGGTGGTGCTTTCCCTGTATGGTTATCGCCGCTTCAGGTGATTATTATCCCCATAGCTGACCGACACCTGGACTATGCCCGCAGGGTGGAATCTGAGCTTAGAGCTATAGGACTACGTGCCTCTGTTGATGCTCGCTCAGAGAGAATGAACCTCAAAATCCGCGAGGCTCAGTTGCAGAAGACACCCTACATGTTAGTAGTGGGCGATAAGGAGGCAGAAACCTCAACCGTTTCCCTTCGGATGCGCAGTGGAGAGGATATGGGGGTTCAATCTCTGGAGCAATTTAAGTCTCTGGTAAAGATAGCATTAGAGAAAAAGGAATAATACTGCTGACCCAAATCACAATCTCAAAACCAGCCATAGCCGTATCTTTTAGGGTGCGTTAGAGCCGCAAGTTAAAGACACAAAGCTCTGCAGCTAGTGTAGTGTCTCCTAAATGACGGTCTATTCTAATCGAATAATGAGCCTGAAGGATAGTGGTAACAGTAATAATCCTTTCTTTCTTTGTGGACAGTGGTGGATATGTGGATAAAAGAAAGGAAGCAGCTTCAGGCAACTCGGTTAGCGAACCTGGTGATTTGTTGAAAGAGATTGGAACGAGCTTTCACCATCCTTTCTGCAAA